>DATLWV010000171.1:0-28300 GCA_035576145.1 Terriglobia bacterium | reverse complement strand
CGGCAAGGCCACAGGCATGCGTTGCATCCGTATGGAGCTGGGTGAGCCGGACACTTCCGGGCGCCGCAGGCCAGTTCCCCAGCTTGGATCTGAGTTTGACCTCGAGGCCACGGCGATCATTGCGGCCATCAGCCAGGAGCCGGCGTTTGCGGGTTTCAACGGGCTTCACCAGGGTAAGGATTGGATCAAGGCGGACGCGTGGGGAACGACAGGCCTTGAGGGCGTTTACGCAGGTGGCGATGACGTGGCGCTTGGGCTTGTCACGATCGCTATCTCCCAGGGGCGCTTTGCGGCCGAAGCGATCGATGCGCCCCTGCGCGGGAAGACACCGGAAAAGCCCATCCTTCCGGGTGTTATTAAGACCGATCGCATGAAGCTCGATTACTACAAGGGAGACAATCCCCACGTGAGGTCGCGAACTGCTGTCGACCGGCGCGACATGGAAACTGAAATCGAACAAGGCCTTTCCGAAACTGAAGCATTGGCAGAAGCAAAGCGCTGCATGTCGTGCGGCATGTGCATGGATTGCGAAACGTGCTGGATGTATTGCACCAACAATTGCTTTGCCAAGCTTCCGAAAGGTGAACATTACAAGATCAAGTTAGAGCTCTGCAACGGGTGCCAGAAATGTGCGCAGGAGTGCCCGTGCGGGTATATCGACATGGTCTAAAGGAGATAAAGAGTATGCCTACCTATGAAAGCCAGGGAAGGATCTACGACGTCGATGAAGATGGATTCCTGCAGGATCCCGAGCTCTGGAGCGACGACGTTGCCAAAGACTTTATGTCTGCCGAGGGAATCGCTGATCTGACTGAAGACCATTGGAAAGTCATCCACTACATTCGAAACTATTATCTGCAGTTTGGGATCGCCCCGATGGTCCGCAAAGTCTGCAAGCAGACAGGTTTTACTCTCAAGGAAATTTACAATCTGTTCCCGTCGGGACCCGCCAAGGGTGCATGCAAGCTTGCCGGACTTCCCAAGCCCACCGGATGTGTTTAGGAGGGTGCGATGCGGAAAATTTCGTCAGAGCAGAAACGGGCCATTGCGAAGGAATGGCTGACTCTGACACTCCAGACTTATCCCAGCCAGAGTCTGCAATATCTGGTTCACCAAACTGACTGTTTTCGGAATCCAGTGGGACAAACTCTCAAGGACAGCATTCCGGTGTTGGTTGATGAACTTTTTGGCGAAATGAACTCCTCAAAGGTTAGGAAGGCCTTGGAAGACATGGTTCGCATCCGGGCGGTCCAGAATTTCTCAGCCAGAGATGCTGTGGGATTTGTGTTCCTGCTGAAAGGGATTTTCCAAAAGAGACTGGCATCCAATGAAGCAATCCGGCTCGAACTGGACCGTCGGGTTGATGAAATGGCTTTGACTGCTTTTGATTTCTATGCACAATGCAGGGAAAAAATCTCTGACATCCTGGTCAGTGAGGCCCGGCGCAGAGTGGCCCTGCTGCAGAGAATTTATTCAGAAGTTGAGGGACGGTGATGGCTTTTTGAACGCATTGAATTCGCTCATTCTGGTCCTTGTCGTGGCGGGTCTCTCATTCGCAGGTGGAGAGGGAAACAGTTCCCGCGTGTTTTTGGGGGTCATCCTTCCTTACGCGGCGATGGGCACGTTCCTGGCCGGGTTGACCTGCCGTGTTCTCAGATGGGCTGGTTCACCTGTTCCTTTCCACATTCCGACCACCTGCGGACAACAGAAGTCTCTACCTTGGATCAAGTCAAGCTGGATTGAGAGTCCCCATACCAGGCTTGGCGTTGCGATCCGAATGGCGCTGGAGATATTGCTTTTCCGGTCGCTATTCCGCAACAGCCGGGCACAGCTTCGTGAGGGGCCCAGGCTTCTCTACTCTGAAGACAAATGGCTCTGGTTGTTTGCGCTGGCGTTCCACTGGTCACTGCTCATTATCGTGCTCCGCCACTTGAGGTATTTTCTCCTACCGGTGCCACGATTTGTCCTCGCCATGGATGCGTTTGACGGTTTTTTCCAGATTGGAACCCCACAGCTATTGTTCACCGATGTCATTGTTGTCCTCGCACTTCTCTTTCTGCTCCAACGGCGTTTGATGAATCCTCAAGTCCGGTACGTCTCGCTGTTTTCAGATTACCTTTCACTGTTCCTGCTTCTGGGCGTTGCAATTTCGGGGATTCTGATGCGGTACTTCATCAAAGTGGATCTTGAGGGAGTCAAACAATTTGCCATTGGCCTTGTTACTTTTTCACCCACAGTGCCTGCCAGCGTGGGGCCGCTGTTTTTTGTTCACTTGGCGCTTGTAAGTTTTCTTCTCGTCTATTTCCCGTTCAGCAAGCTGGTCCATATGGGCGGTATCTTTTTAAGTCCGACGCGCAATCTCGCCAATACCGGCCGCATGTTGAGGCACGTGAACCTCTGGAATTATCCCGTCAAGGTACACACCTATCAGGAATGGGAAGAGGAGTTTCACGACAAGATCAAGGCGGCAGGCCTGCCGCTGGAGCGGGAGTAGAAGATGTCTGAGGCCCCTCCAAAACCCGAAGAACTCATCCAGATCAGCTACGATCCACCTCGGGGCGACTGGCGCGATGCCCGGGTTGACTATCGCAAGGGGACGTTCTGTTATGGCGCCGCAGCAAAGAACGTGCGCTACCTGGATATGCCGAATCCCAGGGACTGGCAACCGTTTGAACAGGACTGGAAGCTCCCTCCAAACTGGGTGGAAATCATTCTCAAGGGTATGAAAGAGCGGCTGCAGAAATTCCGTTCCTTCCGCCTGTTTATGGATATCTGTGTCCGATGCGGGGCCTGCGCGGACAAGTGCCATTTCTACCTGGGCTCAGCTGATCCCAAAAACATGCCCGTGCTGCGCGCGGAATTGATCCGTTCAGTTTACCGGCGCTACTTCACGCTCTCAGGCCGCATATTCCGGGGCTTGGCGGGGGGCAGGGAACTCACCGAAGACGTTTTGAAGGAGTGGTTTTACTACTTCTACCAGTGCACCGAGTGCCGGCGTTGCTCAGTCTTCTGTCCGTTTGGCATCGATACGGCGGATATAACCATGATGGTACGCGAACTGATGAACCTGGTTGGGGTCAATACTAACTGGGTTTTGGAGCCGGCGGCTAACTGCTTCAGAACGGGAAATCATCTTGGTATACAGCCCCACGGGTTCAAGGACAGCATCGATTTCGCCGTCGACGAACTGGAAGAAATAACCGGCATTCGCCTGGAAGCCCCCATTAACCGGAAAGGCGCGGAAATTCTTTTCGTTGTCCCCTCCGCCGACTACTTTGCAACTCCGCACTATTACACGCTGCTGGGATACCTGATGCTCTTTCACGAGATTGGGCTCGACTACACCTTCAGCGCCTACGCCTCGGAAGGGGGCAATTTCGGGCTTTTCAGTTCACACCAACTGATGAAGCAGTTGAACGCAAAAGTTTACGCAGAGGCAAAACGCCTGGGTGTGAAATGGATTCTCGGCGGCGAATGCGGCCACATGTGGCGTGTGATCCACCAGTACATGAATACAATGAACGGACCGGCCGATTTCCTGGAGCGGCCGGTCTCTCCTATTACTGGAACGCGCTTTGAGAACGCACGCGCTACCCGCATGGTGCACATCTGTGAGTTTACATCCGACCTGATCCGCAACAACACGTTAACCCTCGATCCCAGCCGCAACAATCACTGGAAAGTTACTTTCCACGATTCCTGCAATACGGCCCGCGGCATGGGTTTTCTGGAAGAGCCTCGTTACATCCTGCGCAATGTTGTCAACCATTTCTACGAGATGCCTGAAAACACCATTCGCGAGCAGACATTCTGCTGCGGAAGTGGCGCCGGGTTGGGCACGGACGAAAACATTGAGATGCGACTGCGCGGCGGCCTGCCGAGGGCGAATGCCGCCAAGTATGTTCGGGACAAGTATGGTGTCAACCTTCTCACCTGCATCTGCGCCATCGACAAGGCCACATTGCCGACGGCGCTCGAATACTGGAGTCCCGGGGTCGAAGTCGGAGGTGTTCATGAACTTGTGGGAAACGCACTGGTAATGAAAGGTGAGACGGAGAGGACGACAGATTTGCGAGGTGAACCCCTTCATCAGAAGGAGGCGGCCGTCCATGCGTGACAGGCTCTGGATCATTGCCGGACTCCTCCTGTTTCTGGGGTTCGTCACGTACCCCATGTGGCAAGATCTGGTAGCAGGCACCTCTTCACGGCCACCACAACTTGTCTTGCCCACGAACGAGAAGCAATGTGTGGCGCCAGTCACTTATATGCGCACTTCGCATATGAAACTGCTGCTCGATTGGCGGGAAAGCGTTGTTCGGGAGGACAACCATAAGTATGTAGCATTCAACGGGAAGGTTTATGACATGAGCCTTACGGGGACCTGCCTCAGGTGCCACGACCGGCAGCAGTTTTGCGTACGGTGCCATGATTACGCCGGTGTACGAAACCCCTATTGTTGGGACTGCCATCTGGATCCGGCACAGGTCAAGAGGAGCGCCCAATGAAGATCACGCGAAAAGAATTCCTGGAGATTTCGGGCGCATGTCTGGTTACGCTATCAGGAAAAAAGGTGCTTGCTGTTCTCGACAGCCCAGAAGACGAAAAATCTACACCGTCCTCCGCTCGAAAGGATCGCAAGCAGTTGGGAATGATCGTTGATACGCGGAAATGTGCGAAGAAGCAAGGATGCACCAAGTGCATCGAAGCCTGCAACAGAGCGCACAACATCCCCTTATTCCAGGAATCGGACCATCAGATCAAGTGGATTTGGGAGGAGCCCTTCGGCGACATCTTTTCTTCTTATGAGACCCAGTACCTCGAAGCCTCGCTCAAGGAGGAGTCAACCCCGGTTCTCTGCAACCACTGTGACAATCCTCCCTGCGTGAGGGTGTGCCCCACTGGAGCAACCTGGAAGAGAGAAGAGGACGGCATTGTCATGATGGACTGGCACCGTTGCATCGGGTGCCGGTACTGCATGGCTGCCTGCCCTTACGGAGCACGAAGTTTCAACTGGGTCGATCCCAGGTCGCACATCGAGCGTCTTAATCCTGATTTCCCGACGCGCACCCGGGGCGTGGTAGAGAAGTGCACTTTCTGTGCGGAACTCCTGCCCAAGGGCCAGGTGCCTGCGTGCGTGGAAGCTTGTCCTGAGAGGGCATTGGTGTTCGGCGATTTGAACGATCCCAAGTCGGAGATCCGGCAAATGCTGGCAAAAGATTACACTTTGCGGCGACGGGCCGAATTGGGAACCGGACCGAACGTTTACTACCTCGTATGAGGCGCTGCGATGTTTATGTTTGAAAAAGCAATGGTAGGCAGCCGCAGATACTGGATCTGGGTTGGTGCCCTGCTTGCGGTGATAGCGATTGCCTTCGGTTCTTATTTTCACCAGCTCAGCTATGGCCTGGGTATCACAGGTATGAGCCGGGATGTTTCCTGGGGCCTTTACATCGGCCAATTCACTTTTATGGTGGGGGTTGCGGCCTCCGCCGTCATGGTGGTGCTTCCTTACTATCTGCACAACCACAAGGAATTTGGGCGAATGACCATCCTTGGCGAATTCCTGGCTGTTGCCTCGGTGACGATGTGCATGCTGTTCATCCTGGTGGATATGGGCAAACCGATGCGGGTTTTCAACGTGTTCCTCTACCCACAATTCCACTCAGTGATGTTCTGGGACATGGTTTCGCTTTCGGGGTACCTCATCTTAAATATCACAATCACGCTTGTGACCCTGCACGCAGAGCAGCAGGACGTTCATCCGCCGCGCTGGATCAATCCCGTCATACTTCTCTCAATTCCCTGGGCCATCAGCATCCACACAGTGACTGCCTTCCTCTATTGCGGCATTCCAGGCCGGACGCTTTGGCGCACGGCCGTTCTGGCGCCTCGCTTTTTGGCTTCGGCGTTTGCTTCGGGACCGGCGTTGCTCATCCTGCTTTGTCTGCTGATCCGCGAGCTTACATCCTACGACGTGGGCAAGAAGGCGATCAACAGTCTGGCCGTAATTATGACCTACGCCATGGTTATCAATGTTTTTCTGCTGCTCATGGAACTTTTTACCGCGTTCTATAGCCAGATTCCAGAACTGACCGAACATTTCAAGTCCATGTATCTCGGGACGGTGAGCCCTAATTCGCTGCTTCCCTGGGGACAACTTTCCGTGTTTCTCATGATCGCATCCTTGATACCCCTCCTGGTCTCCACCATGAGACGCAACGAAACAATCCTAGCATTCACATGCGCAATGGTGTTTTCGGCCCTCTGCATCGATAAGGGAGTTTGCCTGATCGTTTGCGGGTTCATGCCCTCGCCCCTCGGTACCATGACTCGCTACGTTCCCACGCTGCCGGAGGCGAGCATCACTCTGGGTGTATGGGCAGTTGGAGCATTGATGGTCACCGTGTTTTACAAGATCGCTCTCTCGGTGGAAATCGCGAGGCAGGCTTCTTACGTTCCGGCTTACGAGTTCACCGCGACGACAAGCGCAACTGGATTGCAGCAGCATGCCAGCGGTGACCAATCCGCTTGAAGGAGTTATTTAGTCATGGCAAGCACGATCATTATTTACGCGATACTTTACACAGGTGCGCTGACATTCATTGTCGTCAGCGTGGTCCGCGCGATCAGGTATGCAAGGTTGCCATTGCATCTGCGTTGGGAACTCTATCCTGTTCCGCATGAAGAGAAGGAGAGAGTGGAGCACGGCGGGTCTTATCTTGAGACCAAGGACTGGTGGATGAAGTCCATCCATTTCAACCTGACGGGCGAATTGAAATGGATGCTCGCCGAAATTCTTTTCTTGAAAGGCCTTTGGGAGTTCAAAAGGAAGACGTGGTATCGCTCCTATCCTTTTCACCTGGGCTTGTACTTGCTCATCGGGGCTGCGGGGATCCTTTTCTTCAGTGCATATTGGGGAATTGTGGCGCCCGCCGCATGGGCCGGTGGAACAGGGACGGTTCTCTATTACACGTATGCGACCCTCGGCTTGATAGGCGCTGGGCTGACGCTTTTGGGCGCAGCGGGTCTGCTTGTCGAGCGCCTCACCGATGAGGATCTCAAGACCTATACGAGCCCCGGCGATATTTTCAACTTGGCGTTTTTCATTGTTACGGTCGGGTTCCTGCTGGCTGGCTACTTCTTGCGCCCCGCAGACTCTTTGAGCGCGTTTGCGATCGCGCAGGGAACTCTTACCTTCGATACCAAACTGCAAATTCCAATCCTCCTAGAAACTGGGCTGGTGCTTGGCACGTTGCTGACGGCGTATGTCCCCATGACCCACATGGCACATTTCATCGCGAAGTATTTTACCTACCATTCCGTCCGCTGGAGTGACAAGCCCAATTGGAAAGACAGCAGGCTGGAAGCAAAATTGGCAAAGTGCTTGATGTACCGGCCCACCTGGAATGCTTCGCACGTCGGCGCGGATGGCGTCAAGACGTGGGCGGAAATTGCGACCACCAATCCGGCACAAGGCGGCAGAAAATGAATAAGAAAGTCATGCTTTCGGACATGTCCAGGCAGACCCATGAGGCTCTGACCCACATCGAGAACGAAAACTTGATGCGCCTGCCCCCTCCCCTCGAGAATTCCGTTTCTAACCGTGACTGGACACCGCTCTCTGACCAGGTCCTCGAAAAATATGAGTGTTTCCTGGATGACACCTGCGCCGTCAGCCTTCCTCAGCCAAAATCCAGAGAGGAGGAGGAAGAACTCGTCGGAAAGTTCCTGTCAGGCTTGGAGAAGCTCTTCAAACGTGAGGACAACTGGACGTTTCTTCAACCGCTCCTGCTGACGATGGAACACTGCACGAAGTGCCAAACCTGCTCGGACGCCTGCCACATTTTTGAGGCCAGTGGCAGGAACGAGATATACAGGCCCACGTTCCGTACTGAAATCGTCCGCCGCCTTTACTTCAAATACGTCAAAGGCGGAGGGCTGCTCTCGGCCTGGCAGCATGGTGACATAAAACTTAACTGGTTACTGGTCGCCAGGTTGATTGAACTCTCCTACCGTTGCAACCTGTGCCGTCGTTGCGCTCAGGCCTGTCCCATCGGGGCTGACAACGGCTTGGTCGCTCACGAACTGCGCAAGCTCTTCAGCCAGGAGATGGGCATTGCGCCGAAAGAGTTGCATGACAACGGGTCAATGCTGCAGTTAAGGATTGGCTCCTCCACCGGCATGAACGCTGCCGCTGTCAAAGACAATGTCGAGTTTATCGACGAAGACACCAGTGAACGGTCCGGAATCGAGGTAAGGACCCCCTGGGATGTCGAGGGCGCGCACGTTCTCCTGATTCATAACGCCGGCGAAATCGTGGCCTGGCCCGAGAACCCCGGTGCGTTCGCCCTGATCCTGCAGGCCGCAGGTATTTCCTGGACAATGTCATCCGAGCTGGCAGGCTATGACTCCATCAACTATGGAGTGTGGTATGACGACGCCCAGTTTGCGCGGGTGGCCATCAAACACGCGGAAGCCGCCCGAAAGCTCAAAGTCAAGAAGATTGTCCTTGGTGAATGTGGACACGCCCACAAGGCTTTGACCGTGATCGCGGACCGCCTGCTCACTGGAGATCTGAACATCCCGCGCGAAAGCTCTATGACGTTGCTGCACGACATTGTCATGAATGGGAAGATCAATTTCAATCCTTCCCGCAATGACTTTCCAGTGACGCTCCATGATCCCTGCAACATGGTGCGGTTGATGGGTGTGGTCGAGCCGCAGCGTGAAATTGTCCGAAAACTATGCCCGAAGTTCAGAGAGATGGAGCCGCACGGAGTGGACAACTACTGTTGTGGCGGAGGAAGCGGTTTCGCGATTATGAGCGGAAACAATTTCTCGGACTGGCGTTTCAAGGTTGCCGGACGTAAGAAGATCGCGCAGATCTTGCACGCATTTGGAGATTGCCTCGATCCCTCAATCCCGAAATATGTGTGCGCTCCATGCAGCAACTGTAAAGGGCAGTTCCGAGACATGTTTGCCTACTACGACCTCTGGGAGAAGCACCAGATTTTGTATGGAGGCCTTGTTGAGCTGATCGTCAACGCGATGGTGGATGTGAAGGAGGGTTTCCTGCAGTGGGAATGGCGCTGATGTGCGAATGGGTTCGAGGGCAAAAACGATTCGCCCCCCGCCGAAAGGCCGGAGGGCGTGCCACCGACCAGTGCGAAAGAGGTTAAGTAACCTCTCTGGCGAGTGACTTTATACATTGACGGCGAAAGGAGATGTAATATGAGCAAACTCGTACCACCCCATGGAAGTCCTGAGCTGAAGCCGCTGCTTCTGAGTAAGGAGCAAAGGAAAGAGGAAGCCAAACGAGCGGCAGGCCTGAATGAGGTGCCGCTGACCAGCCGTGAGACTGGCGACCTGATCATGATGGGAATCGGGGCTTTCACGCCGCTCGACGGCTACATGGGAAAAGAGGATTGGAAGGCTTGCTGCGAGCGCTTTGCGCTGCCCAGTAGTAAGGACCTATTCTGGCCCATCCCGATCACGCTATCCGCCACTGAGGATTTAGCGAAATCCATTTCTGTCGGCGAGGAAGTGGCTCTACGGGACGCTGAAACACAAGAGCTGATGGGAACCATGAAGGTCACTGAGAAATACAGCATTGACAAGGAACTCGAGTGCAAAGAAGTGTTCAAGACGGTTGACCCCGCACACCCGGGCGTGCAAAAGGTGATGGAGCAACCCCCGGTCAATCTGGCTGGCCCCATCAAGGTGCTTTCGGAATCGTTCTTCCCCGAGGAGTTTAAGGGAATTTACCAGACCCCTGCAGACGCACGGAAGCTTTTCAAAGAGCGGAACTGGAGCACGGTGGCGGCGCTTCAACTTCGCAACCCCATGCACAACTCCCATGCTTATCTGGCCTGGACTGCCATAGAGGTCTGTGATGGTGTCTATGTCCATCAATTGCTCGGCAAGCTAAAACCCGGCGATATCCCGGCTGACGTACGTGTTCGGGCTATTGATGCGCTGGTTAACAAATATTTTCGCAGAGACCGGGTGATCCAAGGCGGCTATCCCATGGAAATGCGATATGCAGGACCGCGCGAGGCGTTACTGCATGCTGTGTTCCGGCAGAATTATGGCTGTTCGCACCTGATTGTCGGGCGTGACCACGCCGGTGTCGGGAACTACTACGGCCCCTTTGACGCGCAGACTATTTTCCATGAAGTCCCCGCCGGGGCGCTTGCCATCCAGCCGCTGTGCATGGACTGGACTTTCTACTGCTTCGAATGTAAGAGCATGGCCTCGATGAAGACCTGCCCGCATGAAAGCAAGGCCGTCATCGACGACAACGGCAACTACAAGGGTGGCGCAAGACTTCTCCTGTCCGGGACGCTGCTTCGCAAACTGATGAGCGAGGGGAAACCGGTTCCTGCGGAGTTCTCCAAGCCGGAAGTGATCGCCATTCTGAAGGAGTATTACGACAATCTCGAAGAAAAAGTGGAAGTGAAGCTCCACAACGCGGCCACAGGCGGGGCGGCGAAAAAGTAGGATCGCGTACGCCCTGCCATATTCCTGCCATCAGGTCCGGACAGGACAGCTCTTCGGAGGACCTCACGATGTCGGCATTGCCTTACTTAGCACTGGTAGCGACAGGCGCATTTGCTGCCGGCATCGTGGGGGCTCTGACCGGGGAGGGCGGAGGCGTCCTGCTGGTTCCAACGTTGGTCCTGATTTTCGGCGTCAACATGCACAATGCCGCCGGCGCATCCATTATCGCGGTCATGATGACCTCCACAGCGGCCACAATCGCTTTCTTGAGTCAGGGCTACACGAACCTGCGGATTGCAATGTTTCTTCAGCTGACGTGCATTGCCGGGGGAATTGCCGGCGCGCTATTAGTGGCATCTGTTCCTGCCGGCTCCCTCAAAGTGATATTCGGTCTGGTACTGCTCTTTTCCAGTTTCATGGCCTTTCGCCGCAAGGAGGAAGGCGAGCCAGAACGGCCCTCCGACCCGCTGGCTGTGCGCCTCCACATGGAAAGCAGCTATCCGGTTCTTGGAGGCTGGCGGCCTTACAAAGTGTTTCGGGTGATCCCCGGTGCACTTTTGATGAGCATCGCAGGGATAATCTCCGGACTCCTGGGTATCGGGGCCGGTGCCGTGAATGTTCTGGTGATGGACCAGGCCATGAGATTGCCCTATAAAGTCTCAGCCAGCACGAGCAACTTCATGATCGGAATCACCGCGGCTGGCAGTGCCGGCATCTACCTTCACCGCGGTTACATTGACCCTGTGCTGACCATGCCCGTGGTGCTGGGCATCTTCCTGGGTGCGGCCGTGGGGGCAAGGCTCATGATGGCTGTGAGGGTCAGGCCTTTGAGAATCTTTTTTAGCGTTCTTGTGTTCGTTGCGGCGTTGGAGATGATTTACAAGGGATTGATAGGGGGAGGCCACTAGCAACAAGCCATGGCGAGTTTAAGGAGATGGACTTATGAAGGAGACTCACGATGTCGACGTCTCTGATCCTTCTCGTGATGGCATTTGGCTCCTTTGTCACAGGCATTGTAGGAGCGCTCACCGGCCTCGGCGGAGGGATCATTCTAGTCCCAATGCTTGTGCTGATTTTCCACATTCATATGCGTTATGCCGCAGGGGCCTCGTTGATCGCCGTGATTGCCACTTCATCGGGGGCAGCGGCGGCTTTCCTCAGCGAAGGTTACACGAACCTGCGTGTGGGCATGTTCCTCCAGCTCACGTCCATCGGGGGCGGGATCGCTGGCGCCTATATGCTGACCCTCGTTCCTGTCCCGGCACTCATGACGATCTTTGGCCTGGTGTTGCTCTACTCGGGTTACCTTTCGTTCCGGCGCAAGGAAGGGGCCGAAGAGGGGCGGCCATCCGACCCTCTGGCCGTTCGACTGCGCATGGAAGGAAGTTTTCCGGTTGCCGGCGGTTGGGAATCTTACAAGGTGTACCGTGTGTTTCCTTCTTTTCTCCTGATGGGTGTGGCAGGAATAATATCGGGATTGCTGGGGATCGGTGCTGGTGCGGTCAACGTCCTGGCCATGGACCAGGTGATGCGGCTCCCTTACAAGGTTTCAACCAGCACGAGCAATTTCATGATCGGGATCACGGCTGCGGCCAGCGCGGGCATTTATCTTCACCACGGTTATATCGACCCGGTGCTAGCCATGCCGGTGATGCTGGGAGTTTTTGGAGGCGCCGTGGTGGGGGCACGGCTCCTGATGTTTCTGCGTGCCAAACCGCTGCGGATCTTTTTCAGCGTCGTGGTCCTCATCATGGCAGTGGAGATGATTTATAAGGGTGTGGTCCGATGGTAACTATTCGCCGAATGGAGAAGCTGATTGGGGTTGTTCTGTTGACGGGCGTACTAGCCTCGGCGGCCATCGTTCTTTTTGGAGGGGTACTTTACATGTGGCGGCACGGATCAACGCCGGTCCACTACCGCATTTTTCGGGGAGAACCGTCTGATCTCCGAAGCTTGTCAGGTATATGGGATGATTTTGAACATGGGTCCGGAAGGGGTGCCATCCAGTTCGGGTTGATGCTGCTGGTTGGTATTCAGGTGATTCGTGTTGCTTTAACCGGATTTCTCTTTCTGTTGAACCAGGACAAAGTCTTTGTGGTCATCACATTTCTGGTCCTTGCCCTGCTGTCGTACGCGCTCTTTTTTGCAGGTGAGTGATCGCCTCTGCGTTGGATCGGAAAGTGGGTCAAAGGAGGTACTGGTTATGGCCATCGTAACAATTTCGCGGGGTTCGATGAGTGGTGGGGAAGCCTTCGCCAAGTGCCTGGCCTGTAACCTGGGATATCCAGTTCTCGGCCGGGAGGTTCTTGTAGAAGCCGCAGCAAGACTGGGCGTCCCGGAAACGGCCCTTCGGGAGAAGATACAGACCAGTGTGGGATTGATCGAAAAGCTCACGACAGACAGGCGCGTATATCTGGTTGCACTGCAATCCGCCCTGGCTGATCGGTGTGTTTCCGGAAACCTGATCTACCACGGGAACGCTGGCCACTTCCTGCTGAAGGACGTCCCGAACGTTTTGCGGGTGCGCTTGATTTCGCCCATGGTCATGCGGGTCCGTGCCGTGATGGAAAAGGAGAATCTCACTCCTGAGGCGGCCGAAGAATACATCCGCTACGTTGACCAGGAGCGCATTGAATGGACTAAGTTTGTCTATGGTGTGGATTGGCGCGATCCCAGGAACTATGACGTGGTGATTAACCTGCATAGGGTTAGCCTAGAGAGCGCCTGTGCCATGGTGTCAGGGCTGCTTTCTACTCCCGCTTACTCCACCACGGAGGAAGTGAAAAAGAAGCTTAAGGATTTTGCTCTGGCGTGCAAGGTGAAGGTTGCGCTGGTTATAAAGCCTATCTGCAAGAACTGCCGATTCGATGCCGTGGCCGATGACGGAATTGTTGACATCTATTGGCAGCCGGCCACCAGCGGAGCGACGCAAACACCTCCTGAAGTCATCGAAGAGAAAATCCGGCAGGCTGTAAGGACGGTGAATGAGGTGAAGGCGGTCACCTTGCACCGACGGATTTCGAGCGCTTCGGACAGAGCTGCCTGAGCGAATCTCGGCCGGGAGCAAGGACGATGACAACCATCTGGTCCAGGCTTGCGGACTTTTGAAATGGTGACATGGTCCCTCACCTTGTGTGTTCTGGTGGGATGCTATTTCGCGGGTCTGGTTCGGGTGACGGTTGGGATGGGAGGTGGAATCATTCTTGTGCAGATACTGATTCTGCACTTTCGTGTTAATTCTTACTATGCGGTGGGAGCGTCTCTCGTTTCGGTCACTGCGACTTCGTCCGGCGGCACGGTCACATACTTCCGCAAAGGCTACACAAATCTGCGGATTGGAATGTTCCTGGTGGTTGCTGCAAGCGCTGGAGGCGTGCTGGGTGCTTTGATTTCAGAGCGGATGCCTCCGTCGACTATTGCCGCAGTTTTCGCTGTGGTATTGCTTTTCTGTGGCGTCCTTCGCTGGCGCCGCCGCGAGGAAAGTGAACCGTCGGCCCCATCCGATCGGCTGGCGCAACGCCTGCATCTGGAAGGGAGTTCCCCCGTGATTGGGGGCTGGCATCCTTATCATGTTTATCATTTCATCAGGGGTTTCCTTCTGAAGCTCCTTGCTGGGGGGCTTTCCGGACCCCTGGGTATCGGGGCAGGTGCGGTCAACGTCCTCTCAATGGACCAGGTCATGCGGCTCCCTTACAGAGTTTCCAGCACCGCCAGCAATTTCATGATCGGAATCACGGCCGCGGCAAGCGGCTGGGTTTACTTCAGCAAGGGTTTCATTAATCCCGGCCTGACCATGCCGGCCATGCTCGGTGTCTTTCTAGGTGCTATGATTGGCGCGGAGTTCCTCGCCGCTGTCAAGTCGAGGTCTCTCAGGATGTTTTTCAGCGTCCTCGTGTTTCTCATGGCGGCGGAGATGATTTATAGTGGGCTCTTAAGCGAGCATCAGTGACCCTGCCCGCCAATCCCAAGGCGAGGGAATGAAGGAAGACAATCCATGGCAATCATAACGGTTTCGAGAGGTTCGATGAGCGGTGGGAAGGCATTTGCCGAGTGCTTGGCCACAACCCTGGGCTATCCATCGCTGGCCAGGGAAGTTCTGGTGCAGGCCGCCGGAAAACTGGGTGTTTCCGAGGAAAAGCTGCGCGGAAAGATTGAAAAGAGCGCGCGCTTCTGGGAGCGGATGACCTCTGACCGCCGTGTTTACTTGATCGCTTTACAGTCCGCGCTCGCGGACGCTTGTGTGGAGGGCAACCTGGTTTATCACGGGCATGCCGGTCACTTGCTGCTCAAAGATCTTCCCAACGTACTGCGGGTCAGGCTGATTGCTCCTATGTCGGCACGAATCCGCGAAGTGATGGAACGCCAGGGCCTCAATTACGACTCCGCGCAGGATTATATTCGCCTGGTGGACGAAGAACGGGTGAGATGGACAAAATTCGTCTACGGCCTGGACTGGCGCGACCCAAGAAACTATGACCTCGTCATTAATCTCGGGAACATCGCGATTGACACAGCCTGTGCAATGGTTGCGGCGGCGGTGCAACTGCCAGCCTATGCTGTGACTGAAGACATAAGAAAGCGGCTTCGTGATAATGCGTTGGCCTGCAAGATAAGAGTCGCCTTAGCCGCGAATTCGAAGTGGCGAACCATCAAATTTGAGGTAAATGTTGATGACGGCAACGTGGAGGTGTTTGGCGAGGTCGCTACCAGCGGAGTTTTGATCCGGCAGGCGGGGCCGGGCGAAGAGGAAATTAAGACGATCGCGAAGACCGTAGAAGGCGTGAAAGGAGTGGTCGTAAACCTTCGAAGGTTCCCGGAGTTCGCTGAGCCGTGATCAGACCTGCCCGCGCGGCGTGCAAGGCGGAGGCCTCACGGGGCTGGCGGCGCAAGCGGCAAGCTTTTCCTCGGCGACCAGGTCCTTTGCCATGTGAAGCTTTCTTGGATAAGCATGAGGACTTAACTGTGAAGCCAAAAGAATCGCATCGGAGTTTTCACTTTCAGAGCCGGCTGGTTTGGGATTCCGGAAGAGTCGGGCGAGCATTGATTGACTGCAAGCCCGTTATGCGGGTCTCAAGCCCCCGGGAATTCAAAGGTGATCCGGCCTGCTGGTCGCCTGAGGACATGCTGGTCGCTGCCGCGGATGCTTGTCTCCTAATGACCTTCCTTGCCTACGCGCAAAGGGAAGAACTTGAACTGGTCAGGTATGAGAGTGAAGCGGAAGCCGCGATGGAGTTCACTGATGGAAGATATCGTTTTACAGAAGTGGTCTTGAGGCCGCACCTGAAGTTCAAGACTCAAGAAGACGCAGAAATTGCGCATATGGTTCTGGAACTGGCGCATCGCGATTGCATCATCACGAATTCAATTACTGCCGCGGTCAAACTGGAACCCGAGATTTGCGTGGAGGCCGTGCCTTGAAGCGGTTTGGCTGGAGGCATTCGGCATGCCTTTGCAGACAGCAGAGACAGCGGAAGCAAGGGGGCAGCCCATACTGGAGCAGCAGATGGCAGAGCTATTCCCGATTTTCCTCAAGTTAAGCGGGCGGAATGCCCTGGTCGTGGGCGGAGGGAAAATGGCGGCTTTGCGCGTGAAGCAATTAGTCAGTGCGGGGGCGAAGATTAGAGTCATCTCGCCCAATTCCGGCGCTGAAATCGAGAGTCTGTCTAAAGCAGCATCGATCGCTCTCGTCCGCCGAGGATTTAAACGGACTGATCTCAGCCGACGCTACTTTATCGTTATTGCTGCGACTAATGATTCCAAAGTTCAGAAGGCTGTTTTTGAAGAGGCGGAGCGTCGCGGCATTCTTTGCAACGTGGTGGACAAGCCGGCGCGCTGTAGTTTCTATATGCCGGCGATTGTCCATCGTGGCGACTTGAAAATTGCCATCAGCACCAGCGGTCGCAGCCCTGCCCTGGCCGGAAAGCTGCGCCAATATCTTGAAGAAGCTATTCCCAAAAATGCCGCCGACTTGACGGAGACGGTGGGGCGTTTACGTTCGAAGTTGCGCTTGGAAATCCCAGGCGACCTGGCGATGCAGAAGAAGCTGGTGGACGAGTTCGTTGAGAAGGTTGTGAAAAAATGACACTCCAGCCAAAATCCGCAGGTAAGGTTTTCATTGTAGGGGCAGGTCCCGGTGCCGGTGACTTGATTACGCTGCGTGGACTGCACGCGTTGCGTCAGGCGGACGTGGTTCTTTATGATGCCCTGATTGGCCCGGATCTGCTGGACCAGGCCCCTGAATTTGCCGAACTTATCTATGTGGGTAAGCGCTGCGGACGCCATTCCATGAAGCAGGAAGATATCACTCATCTTATCCTCGGCAAGGCCCGCGAGGGAAGGACTGTGGTTCGCCTGAAGGGCGGCGATCCATTTATTTTCGGACGCGGCGGAGAGGAAGCCCTGTCGTGCGCAGAAGCAGGCGTTGATTTCGAGGTTGTTCCTGGAGTGTCCGCGGCTCTGGGGGCTGCCGCCTTTGCAGGCATTCCGCTTACACACCGTGGCGTCTCGTCGTCTGTTGCTTTTGTGACGGCCCATGGTGCGCGAAGTGGCGCGTCCCCTGACCTCAGCTGGATCAATGTTGCAGGAGCCGTCGATACACTGGTCATCTTCATGGGGTCGAAATGGCTGAAACAAATTGCCGCTGAACTCATTGGATCCGGTTTGCCCGGGAGCATGCCGGTGGCAGTCATCAGCAATGCCACCCGCGAATTCCAGATGACGGTGCTGGGGACGCTCGAAAACATCGTCGACCTGGCAGCAAACGCAGGCCTTGAAACACCGATGTTGATTATCGTCGGGGAAGTGACGCGGTTGAGCGAGGCACTCACCTGGTTCAACAGCCAGCATACAGCGGGCTGCGCTCTGGCTCTGCCTTAAACAACCCACTTCGACTGCGTTGAGTTGTGAACCCAGAAAATGTGCGTGTGCAATTGTGCTCTCGCCAAGGCTGCCGCGTTCCAGGGAGTCCATTCCCCTTCCCCTCCGATCGCCCGGGAAGCCCAACTTCGCTGTAACTATCTTAAAATCAAGCCCCTCCTGTGTTACCACTTATCATGTTGGGTGTACCCAAGGAGGGGTCCAGACCATCACCTGCGATGGGCTCCACCTGCAAATTTTCCTCTCGGATGAGTATTCCTTTCTCACTTCTTGGGCTTCCACATTTTGTGTGTTGTTTGCATGTTGTTGATTCTGCCGTACATCGCTCGAAGTTAAGGCATGGACCCCAACGTGCGGGCACGAACGTGGGGAAGCCTGCCAATGTGGGTGCAATTAATACCAGATACACTGAGTTACCTGGCAGGGTACCGGAGGTGGGTCTATGGGTTCAGTGAAAGAAAAGTGGAGTGTGGAGTACACACCGCCGATAGCTGAAACTGAAATCAATTCCTTTGAAGAATGGGAAAGCGATCAGTCCATTGATTCGCTGATCTACCACAGGCGCGGGACCGCAGGCTTATGGACGGCATTAGCGGTCATAGCTGTGGCGATGGTAGTGGCGGCGGCCTATGGCTATTCTGTGGTTAGCCAACATAACACCGAACTGACGCGGCTATCCGGCCGGATGAGCTCGCTCACCGAACTCAGTGACCGTGCGGACAGCTTGGAAACCCGCTTCAATGACTACAACGCCAAGCAGTCCAGCCTGACAGCCCAGGTCCAGCAGATGGATACGGATTGGAAGTCCGGGATGGACGATTTACGACTGCATGCAGCCGTGCTTGTGGGAAGTGCCCGGCAACAGGTGAACAGCGAATTGAACCTGCGTGCTGCCGCCCTTAACGCGCACATTGCGGAGATAGTTTCCAGGCAGCAGGCGGATCAGGTCCTTATCGCACAGCTTGAAAGGGAGTTGGCCGGTACGCGGCAGGAACTGGTCTCCGCGAAGGCAGCCTACACTCGTGAACTGGCAGCGCTTCGTCATCAGCAAGCGGTAAGTCAGCAAGAAGTTGATTCTCTCAATAATGTGCTCTCGACAGACCAGGTTGATTTCGAAGTTGCAAAGAACCGCGATGAGGAAATTGTGCAGGGAGTCTCATTGCACCTGAGCGGAACGGACCTTGCTCATCAGAAATTCCGCGGGTGGATCTGGGTTGCGGGGAGTCGGCGCAGGATATGGGTTCATAACCAACCAGTGGAACTTCCCGTCGCGTTTTACCCCAAGCCGGACGGAGTGGCTTATGAGTTGGTCGTGACGAAAGTGGGGCCGGAGGACGTTGCTGGTTATCTGCTGGTCCCAAGCAACGCAAACAGCCAGCAGCAGGACATGGCCGCCAACAGTAAGCCAACAACCAGATTCGCCGAGGGGACCTTCTAGCTCCCAATGGTGAGGATTGAATTGTTTCTGCCAAATCGCTCCTCTCCTGCCCAACCCGAGCGCGAACTTTCCGAAGACAAGGAGTGCAAGAACTGTGATTTCGGGCTTTAGTCTTCCCGCGAATTGCCAAGGGCGTACCATGGAGTAGCGTGAATCGAAACATCAGTGGGCATTGCATTGAAGAGTTGTCCCTGGACGAGTTGTGTGCATCATGGATCCGATTGATGGAGTGGCGGCCCGGAAAACTCCAGAGAGACTGACGCGGGCTGAGGAGTCTTGAGGGCGTTGGATAAAGAAGTTCGAATCATCAGTCATCATTTCTCGCAGTATCGCCAATACATTGCCGCCGGGGGAGTGGTTCGGGCCTCAAGTATGCTCGGTGTCGTCGCGCTGGTCTTCGCTCTGACGCCTATCATGCCCTCGCGAGCTGCAGCTGCCAAGGTCGACACTGAAAAGGCGCACCGTCTCAGCAGGATCGACAACGACCTGCTGGACGATATTTCACGCCGCTCTTTCCGCTACTTCTGGCAAAACACCGATCCTCATACTGGACTCGTTTTGGACCGCGCGCGATTTGACGGCAAGCCTGAGGATGTTTCCTCGCATAAGAACGTGTCGAGCATTGCCGCCACAGGCTTTGGGTTGACAGCGTTCTGCATCGCAGCTGAACACCGCTGGGTGAGCCCGGTGCGGGCCCGCAATCGAATTCGCACGGCGTTGAGTTTCTTCGCCTATCATGCGCAGCAGGAGCACGGATGGTTTTACCACTTCCTCGATGCCACAACCGGCAAGAGGCGTTGGAACAGCGAGGTTTCCTCCATCGACACCGCGCTGCTCCTTGCTGGAGTCATGACCGCAAGGCAGGCGTTCCCCGATGATCCGGAAATCGTTCGACTGGCGACCATGATTTATGATCGCGTTGACTTCCCGTGGATGCTCGACGGAAACCGATTGTTTCTATCCCATGGCTGGAAGCCGGAGACGGGCTTTCTCCCTTATCGGTGGGACACCTATAGTGAATCTGGAATTCTTTATGTATTGGCGGTTGGGTCCCCAACGCATCCCATTTCTCCAGACTCTTGGTTCGGCTGGAAACTTCCGATCGTTCATTCGGCAGGTTATACCTATATTGGCGGGGGCCCGCTCTTCATTCAACAGTATTCGCAGGCATGGCTGGACCTGCGGGATCGAAGTTATGTGCAGGTTCCGATGGAGGACCAGGTCGTCCCACGGGTCAACGTCTTTGAAAATGCAATTGCGGCCACCCGGGCACAACAGGCCCTTGGCATTGATCTCTCGCAACGGTACCGTGGTTATTCATCAAATGTTTGGGGCATTACGGCTTCAGACAGCGCCAAGGGTTATGTCGCCTGGGGAGGGTCACCCAATGATTCCCGCATAGACGGAACGGTGGTCCCCAGTGCCGCGGCCGGTTCCGCCATGTTCGCCCCGGACATCTGCATTCCCGCCCTGCGAGCTATGCTTTTGCGATACGGCAGGAAAGTTTATGGACGATACGGTTTTGCCGATGCTTTCAACCCTACGACGGGATGGGTCAGTCGCTACGTCTTCGGGATCGACGTTGGCATCAGCCTTCTCAGCGCTGAAGACTTGCGCACGGGAAATGTGTGGCGATGGTTCATGAGTAATACTGATGTGGAACGCGCCCTGGACATGATCGGGCTGGTACCGAACTCAACCGTTGACGGGAACCAAACCAGCAAATTCATGGCTGAATTCCAGGAGGGATCTTCGGGCCTGAAAACACAAAAGCGTCTCACGAATGGAGACACAGAACAGGAAATCCATGTTGGCACCAGGCACCGAATTCCAGCCTCCGCATTCAAATTCAAGATTCCCATTCCTCCACAACAAACAGAATAAAGGTTATCGTTCAGTTTAGACGGGTCGATGTTCGTATTAAGACTGTGGGGAGGAAATGCTCCTCTTTGAAAGGCAAGTTCGCCCGCCCAGGGCTCAAATGAAACTTCGCCCGCGAGCTGGGCTGACTCGCGCGCTCACCCGGACTCGTGGGCAGGTTCGGCTAGGGAACTCCGAATGGCAGCTTCCTTCGCTGGGTTGTGGGGAGATTGTTGCGGATGGCCTGCCAGTCCGGCTTCTTCTGGCGCTGTATAAGGAACTTTTTCGTGCAGGAGAAGTTCGGTTGCCATGACTTGTGGTTCCAGATGAAACCACCTCTGCAGCGAAGATTGGGTAAGCAGGTTGCATACTGCCAGCAGGCTCATCCCCTGGTGATGGGCCATCCAGCATCGAATCAGTTCATAGTCCTTCATTCCAGGCGCCTGTTCGGTTGAGTAATCCGCAGATTCGTAGAAACCGAAGCGGCCGCGCCATCCGTTTTTCCACATCCATCTCAGGTTACGCGCGGCGGCCGTAGAGTCGACCGGAAGCGCCAGGAAGCTCGCATAAGGAGCGATAACAATGTCTTTTAAAGCATTCGGGTCCACCGCCAGACCTGGCAAGCCAAAGGCGGCGTATTGGTAGATACCTTTATGGTCTCGGGCGCTGTAAGCCGCCTCTGAAACGCCCCAGGGGACATTTCTTATCCTGGCATATTTCTGCTGGCACGCCACAGCCGAGAGCATGCTCTCGTCCAGCATGGTGCCTGAATACGAGCGCATCCATAGAAAGGGCATAAGGTATTCGAACATCGTCCCGCTCCAGGAGACTAATGCTGCCTCACCCCGTTCAAGTGCCCGCGCTCTTCCCAGGTGAAACCAGGCTTCCTGCTTGATGTCTCCCTTTGCAATCGCAATGAATGTTGCAGTCCTGGCTTCGGAACCGAGCAGGTCATAAAAAGATCTTGCAGGCTGTTGGGCGTCAACATCAAATCCGACACGGAGAAGTTTCTTCTTCCGGTCGTAGAGAAAACGGAAATCCATTTCCTTGAGAAGCTTGTCGGCTCCCAGTGCAAGATACTGGAGCCTGGCGGAAAGTTCTGACCCTCGATTAAGGCTGCCGCTGAGACGTGAGCGCAAAGACTCGTTGGTATCTGAATCACTACCACGATCAGCTTGAAGTGACAGATCGTTGAGCTGTCTTTCAAGGCGGGAGACGACCGAGGGCAGTAAAGCAAGAGTAATCTCTTGCGCCGGATTGGGTAATTTGAGCTGTCGATACTCCGGCAAAAGCCAGGGCGCCAGAGTTTCCACGCTGCTCCGCACGTTTGCAATCCGTGCAAGGGTTTCCGATAGCCACCAACTCAACTCGTCTGCCAGGGACGGGTTGCTGTTATTGGCCTCCGGTTCAGTGCTGCGAAGGACAGTCACAACTTCTTGAACTTGATTTTCCAGTTCGGGGAGGGACTTGATCCAGTCCGCAGAGTCATTTGCGACGCGATCGGCCCTTGAGGTCAGCCCCTGAATCTGCAATATGACTTCCGGCGGGAGAGTTTTCTGGTTCACTAGTTGCTGGACAAGTGAAATATGGTCGCGGATACCCTGCCACAGTTCCATGGGAAGAAGCGGTTCGTTGATCAACCCCAAGCACGCCTGCTTCAACGTCCAAAGACAGGCCGCGAGGTTTCCACTGTCCACCGTGGAAACAAAGTTTGGAGGTAGCGGCTTGAGTGTTTCCACATCATACCAATTCAGGAAGTGACCTTCAAACCGCGAAAGCCGCTGAGTGGAACTGATCGTTTCTTCAGTCTGTTGGATGAGCTCGGCGAGCGTAAGATAGCCAAGGCGATGGGCTGCAAGGCGGGCGTTCAGCAGGATTCCGAGATTCGTGGGTGAGATGACATTCATCACAGCAGGTGGTGCTTCCTGGACTCGGTCCGGAATAAGCCAATGAACGCCAGCGTTGCTGAACTCGCGGAAGTATCTCCAGGTGGTAAGCGATGCAAGCCTCAGGAAGGCGACGTCCTGGGGCCTCAAAGGTTTCTTGCGCCTGCTAGGTGGTTTATTAATCCATTTCGTAAACGCCCCGGCCAGCAACCAAAGGCTCAATACAGGTGCGGCAACCAGTACTGCAGAAGGTCGCAGTAATGCCAGAGAGACACCCGCTGCCAGAGCGAACCACGGGGTCAGGTCAAGATAAACTTCTACGGCCGTCTTCTTCCTGGTGCCTGCTTCCGCTTCGGCGGCCGTTTCCCATTCAAGCAGGTTTCTACGCGTAACGGTGAGACGTGTAAGAGTCCGAACGATTGCGTCGAGCATTACGAACGCCTTATGGGGCAGGAACACAAGCATTACAAAAACCTGCAAGTGTCCACCGACGAGGGCGTTCTTTCGTTCCTTCAAAAAGGCCTTGAGGTTGTTCGTTCTTCTGACCTGAAGCAGGAAGATAAGCGCCTCTGTGTATGTTGGGATCAACAGGAGCGCCAGGGTTATAACGGTCCAGTAGAGCGCCCCGCCAGGGAAGAAGAACCAGCCGGCCAATAACAATAGGAACAGGTTCAACTCGACAAGGCTGCGCCTGATATTATCAAAGATTTTCCAGCGGGAAAGCGGTGTGATGGGATTCGGCACCCGCCTGCCGAAGAAATTCGGAACGCTGTGCAAAAGCCATCGCAGGATTTGCCAGTCGCCCCTCACCCAGCGGTGCATTCGCCGGCAATAGGCGCTGAAGTGCGATGGATAATCGTCAATTACCTCGACATCGGAAACAAGTCCGGCTCTTCCGTAGACGCCTTCGATTAGGTCGTGGCTCAGAAGTGCGTTGGAAGGAAATCGATTGCCCAGTACGCGCTGGAATGTGTCAACTTCATAGATCCCTTTGCCCGTAAAACTGCCTTCGCCAAACAGGTCCTGATAGACGTCCGAGACGGCCCGCGTGTAGATATCGAATCCCGTCTCGCCGGAATAAATACTGGCCAGGCGTGATTTGCGTGCAGACTCAATGCTGATGCCAACCCTGGGTTGCAGTATGCCATAGCCTTCAACAACCGTGTTCGTTTTTCGGTCAATAACCGCACGATTCAGCGGGTGAGCGAGTGTGCCGATTAGCCTATAAGCAGTATCCCGGGGCAGGCGCGTGTCTGAGTCGAGTGTTATCACGTACCGAACCTTGGGCAAAACGGAGAGGTCGCCGACTTTTACAGGGAAGTTATCTTCTTCGCCGAGGATGAGCTTGTTTAGATCAAGCAATTTGCCCCGTTTCCGTTCCCACCCCATCCACCTGTTTTCTTGCGGGTTGTAGAGGCGATGCCGATGCAAGTGGAAGAACCCCCCCTGACGGTCATGGCCGTACTTCGTGTTGAGTTGTTCGATGAGAGAACTGCACAATTTTACCAAATCATCATGCTCGTCAGCGGGCTCGGGCGTGTCAGGAGAGTCGGTCAGAAGCGTGAAGTGCAAGTTGGGGTCGCGGTTTCCCAGGTAGCGAACCTCCAGAGATTCGACAATATGCCGTACCTCCTTTTCGTTGAGCAGCAGAGAGGGAACCACGACAAGGGTCGAGAACTCATCAGGGATACCATTGGAAAAGTCCAGCCTGGGAAGTCGGTGCGGGGGCACGAGCCGTACAGTCAAATGATTCATCAAACCAACCGCGGCCTGGCTTGCGGGGATCAATAAGAGCAGACCCGGAATGAGAGGAATTACCGTCCCGAGATGCCATAGCAGAAGGAAGACCGCCAGCAGCGTCGTAAGTTCGACGCCCGCAACGTAATAGACTTCGGGCCATCCCAGGATAAGGTCCTTTATCCTTCTTTTCAGCGAAGGACGATAACCGATAATCCTCCTCAACCTCAGGACGCCATGGTCCGTCAGGTAGTATCCGACGTTGCTCCTGCGGTCGACAGCGCGTTGATTCACACCCCATTTTCGTTCCTTAGCTTTCCGCGCGCAGAGGACGGCTCCCTTGGCAACATCGACTTCGCTCAATGTTGTGTGTTGGACCAAATCGGACACGGCGTTTCGATAAAGTTCGCGGCTCTCAAAGTCCATCCAGGGATAGGCTCCAGCAGGGTCAGATTGAAAAATGTGCTCGACGACGCAGTTTGCTTCGAAGAATTCCTTCCATTCAATCTGAGAAATTTCACGAAGGCTGGTAATTATTCTGGAAGGAGGGCCGAAAGGAATCTCTGAAGGGCCATTCTCCGATTCCGAGGTGCCCATAGAGGTCTCAGCCGCAATTCCAAGCCGTTCCAGCAATACGAACTGGAGCAGAGGTTTCAGCGCCCAGAGCTCGTCCATTTGCAAAGCGGTCACCTGTTGGACTCCGGCAACATACTCTCCGAATGCTTCATCTTCGAACTTGAGCCCTACCGCGATCAGGAATCCGGTGGCAATCTCGTATACGCGCGGAACTATTTCACCCTGGTCTGGTGATGACTGGAGGCTGGGAAGTTCTTGGAATGATTTGAGAGCGTCGCGAACTTCTTTTGAAGCTCCGCGAAGGAATCGCGCATTGTCAAGAATCCAGCGTTGTTCCTCCGTGACAGGTCGTTCTTCTGGAGTCACCTCCCGGAGAAGCTGTGAGGCCCGCTCAACAGATGCCTCGGCCTTTCGCCAACGCGGCTTGAGCATCTTTGAGCGCTTGTTGCCGGTGAGGGTAATCCAATTCTGCGCCTGACTGACGCCGAGTGCCCGCAGCGACCCTTTCCGAAATTCATCTGAAGTCTGTTTCACCTGTGCCGGGGCGTCCAGGGGCAATTCGATATTGCCATGTCCGTTGTTGACGTCTGGAGTTTTCGGGTAGGTATGAGAATGTTTATCAAAAATTCGGGCCATGAAAAAGCTATTTACCTTCCTTAGCGGTAGCTTGCAGCCTGGAGTTCGAACATTCTTGAATAGCGTTCACCGCGCGCCATCAGTTGACTGTGGCACCCATCCTCAACGATCTTTCCGCCCTCCAGCACGAGGATTCGGTCCGCCATGCGGACGGTGGAGAAACGGTGAGAAATCAGCAGGGCGGTCTTTCCAATCGTCAGCTCGGCAAAGCGTTCGAAGACTTCTCGCTCAGAACGGGCGTCAAGCGCCGCGGTCGGCTCATCAAGAATAAGCAGCTGTGCATCCCGCAGGTAAGCTCGTGCCAGCGCGATCTTCTGCCATTCGCCTCCCGAGAGGTCCACGCCACCTTCAAAACGTCTCCCGAGCATTTGCTCGTACCGTCGCGGCAGCCTGTGAAGGACTGCGTCAGCAAGGCTCTTGCGGGCGGCAGTCGAGACCCGGCTGAAGTTATTAAGGTCGTCGATTTTCCCCATGGCGATGTTCTCGCGCCCGGTCATTTCGTAGCGCATGAAGTCTTGAAAGATTACCGCGATTTCGCGGTACAGGTCTTCCAGGTGATAATCACGAAGATCCTCTCCATCCAGAAGTATCCGTCCTGAGGTGGGATCGTAGAGCCGGGTGATCAACTTGACGAGGGTTGTTTTCCCTTGTCCGTTTTCGCCTACCAGCGCCACCCGTTGGCCCGGCTCGATTTGAAGATCGAGATTGTCAAGTACCCGTCGTGTAGTTCCGGGGTAGGCAAACGTAACCTGATCAAATACAAAGCCATGGCGGATGGGCCGAGGCGCCGGGAATGCATCGGGTTTGGATTTCAATTTGGGCTCAATGCGGAACAGGTTCAGGAAATCGGTGAGGAACAGTGCCTGGTCAGCAATGCTCGTAAAACTGGAGAAGATCTGCTGAATGTTGCTGCTGGCACCGGCGATGGCGGCTGCGAGGTAGACCAGGGATTTCAGCGAAAGATCCCCATGAACCGTCCGATAGATCACAAAGGCATAAGCGCCGTAATAGGCGCTGGCACTCAGCAGCGAGAATAGTGAACTGGCCAGGAGCCTACTCTTCGAAAGCGATACATTTTGCTTGTAAATCTCATCGGAAAGACCCGCATACCTACCAGTCAGGTATTGGCTGAGCCCAAACAGTTTAAGTTCCTTTGCGCTCTCCTTGCTTGCCCCGAGCACCCGGAGATAATCGAGCTGACGACGCGCAGGAGTCTGCCGAAATCTCAGCGAGTATCCTAGAAACGCGAAGTGACTCTCGCCGACGAAAGCTGGTAGAACACCGATGATGAGGAGCAAAAGAATCCATGGAGAAAAGACGCAAATGGTAGCGGAAAAAGTAACCGCCGTAATGAATTGCTGGAGGGCCCGGCCCACAGCCGGAATCATACTGACGCGGTCTGTTGCCTGCACACGTGCGCGTTCAAGCTTGTCGTAAAATTCCGGATCTTCATAGGTTTCCAGGTCCAGTCTGGATGAATGGTCCATCACCTTGATGCTGACGTGCCGAACGAACTTATCGGCAAGGACGCTCTCGCAATAGTCAATCGTGCGGGAGAGGACGCTTCCACCGAGCGCCAGCCCGAATTCCGCCGCCACCAGCCACCAGAATACCGGCGCCAGCGGTTGGTGGGCATTCACAACGGCGGCGACTTCGCCGATGATGGCAGCCGACACCGCCGCAATGCCAATGGGAACCAGGGCCGAGAGTACCTGCAACGCCAAACCGGCGACCGCCACTCGCGGCCCAGCCTCCCACACAATGCGCAACCCTGGCGGAACATTTTTCAATGCCCTCAGGCGCTCTGTCCACGCATTCCCAAAGGACTGTTTTGAAGGCTTTCCATGCATTTCGACCCTACACTTGGCCCCAATTGGCCGAAAAACCATCAGGATAGTTGAGAGATTCTCCCCGTACTGGTATTCGCCACCATAATTCTTGGCAATCCTGTTGCCTAATTCTCATGTTGGGTGCCTAGAATAACCCCTTGTCTTTTCATTGCGTTATCTCGACGAATTCAGGGACTGAATGTTAGAGTCCGTGGGTATACAGTAAAAACTACAGAGTGCATGAAATAAGAACCTGATTCGGGGTGTGCCGGATGGTGGCTCCAAATGCCCCACAACTTCACCGGAAGGCTCTACTTTCCCGATCGGTCTTCCACTTGGTGCGGTCCGGCAAGACCGGGTTCCTGATCGCTGCCTGCGTGGATCTCGCTCCCACGGTCGTTCGAATACGCTTGACCAGCAGACTGGTACTTGATCAAACAAAAAGGCAACCGCTTCATTTGGGAACCAGGGCCCCATCGAAAGAAGAATTCAACAGAGAAAGGGTGTGTTTCGACGGATTCAGGAGTCAGGTCTGCAGAACTCCAACTACTGAGACTTGTGGCGGAGAGGGTGGGATTCGACCCGAACAATCGCAATCCCTTTCTCCCGGGTTCTGCGCTTGCATTCAATGCGCTGGCGTTTTATATCCTTATGGGGGTTTTGCAGTGAATGTGGCGCGACCGGCCACACCGCCAGGGTGAGAGGAATGCTATGGGGCTGCCCGCCGGGCTCGGCCGGGCAAGGATCCGATGCAGAGCGACTCAGACATTGCGGGTTTTCTTCTAAAGGCCATAGGGATTCTGTCCGCATTGGCGGCTCTCTATGTCGGTTTTGAGGTTCTGCCATATTACCTGGCGAACACCCGGTTTGTGAGGGTTGTAAGGTCACAGGCGCGTATCATGGGGGGCCGCGAAGAACTTGCCGCAGCGCTGCAGGACGCAATCTATCGGGATGCGCAGGCC
>DATLWV010000170.1:0-21353 GCA_035576145.1 Terriglobia bacterium | reverse complement strand
TTTTGGCGCCGTCCGCTGTTATAACGCCCCCATCGCAGAGGCCAGCATCCTGGGCAGGGCTATGGGCATGGCCACTCGCGGACTCAAGCCGGTTGTCGAAGTCCAGTTTTTCGATTACATCTGGCCGGCGTTTATGCAGATGCGAAATGAAATTCCGACCATGCGCTGGCGGTCCAACAACGTGTTTTCGTGTCCTTTGGTAGTGAGGGCCCCTTCTGGTGGATATCTGATGGGCGGGGCCATTTATCACAGCCAGTCGGGCGAATCGATTTTCACTCACCTGCCGGGCTGGCGCGTGGTGATGCCCTCAAATGCTCTGGATGCCAACGGGTTGCTCCGTACGGCTATTCGCTCAGACGACCCGGTGCTGTTTCTCGAACCCAAACATCTCTACCGGCAGACGTACAACCGCGCGCCCTACCCCGGCCCGGATTACATGATCCCGTTCGGAAAAGCAAAGTTAGTGAGGGAAGGCAGTGACCTGACCATCGTGACTTTTGGAGCGCTGGTCAACCGGTCAGTGCAGGCCTCCAGAGAACTTGAAAAGGAAGGCATCAGCGCGGAGATTCTGGACTTACGTTCCCTGCAACCTTATGACTGGGAACTCATCAGTGCGTCCGTCAAGAAAACCAGCCGGGTCCTGGTTGCCTACGAGGATTGTATGTCCTGGGGGTACGGTGCGGAGATTGCCGCGCGAATCGCGGAGGAGTTGTTCGAGTTTCTGGACGCACCGGTCCGCCGGGTGGCGGCTAAAGATGTCTATGTCCCTTACCATCCGGTCCTGGAAGACGCCATGCTGCCTCAGGTTGCCGATGCGGTGAAAGCAGCGAGGGATTTAGCGGCGTTTTGATACGAAATATGATCCAGCAGGCGGTCCTCAGATTTGGTCATGAGGCAACAGGACCGGCCTTTCCAGGAAAACAATATCCGGGAAGGCGGTAGATCAACGGCCGCCAGCGCCCTGCTTCAGCCAACTCCCAGTTCGTCGATCTTTTCGAGCGGAGTCCCGCACCG
This sequence comes from Terriglobia bacterium, assembly GCA_035576145.1. GTDB lineage: Bacteria > Acidobacteriota > Terriglobia > UBA7540 > UBA7540 > SCRD01. The sequence goes on along the minus strand of DATLWV010000170.1, from coordinate 20,339 downwards.
GCGGCATATTACGGCCGCGCAATCCCCGCAGACCAGCGGGTCTTCAACTTCGATTTTGCACAACGGGCAGTAGAATGATCCGGCATCAGCATCTTCAAGGCTCTCCATCAGTTCACCTCGAAAGTTGATTTACTCGGGAGCGTGACTGCCAACACTCCTATTGTAATGGATTTAGAATGCCCTGGAGGAATTCCTGTATCTCCAATTGCAGATCATGCAGTTTGCCGGTCAGGAAGTGGTCAGCGCCCGCCACAAAACGCAGCCGCTTCGGATCCTTCAACGAGGAAAAGAGCTTTGCAACTCTTTCCATGGAGCCGAACTGGTCTTGCGTTCCCTGGATAATTAACTTGGGCTTTCGGACCTCCGGAAGAAAGCTGAAATCAGCGGAGTTTACCGGGAGACCGATCCCAACCAGGCTGTTGACTCGCGGGTCCGCAGAACCCACGGCCAGCGCAACGAGCGACCCGAACGAGAACCCCATCATGGAAACGGGGATTTCTGGAAACCGCGCCGTGAGATAATCCAGGGCCGCGCGGGCGTCGTCGCGTTCGCCGATGCCGTCCGCATGCGTCCCTCCACTGTGGCCCACTCCTCGGAAATTGAAACGCAGGGCTGGAATGTCCGTATGGATGGCTGCTTTGGCCGTCCTGAAGACAACCTTATTGTGCATGGAGCCGCCATAGAGCGGATGCGGATGGCAAACAATGGCAAGCTGTCGCGGGGACCACTCCGGATTCCACTCGAACAGCGCCTCGAGGTTTCCTGCTGGTCCGGGAATAGATAAGCGTTCGATCTTCGTGGCGGCCTCCGGGAGTTTGCTTTTCCCTTATCGCAACTCGAAAACTGTCACCTTAGGCATTGGGAAGCACTCCTGTCAACACCGGACTTCCACGAAGGGCAACGCATCCAGACGACTGCTCAAGCAAAACGCCGGCGCGAAGCCGGTTCGCTCACTGTGTCAGGGGATGGAATGTCGGGATAAAAGTTGAACGGATATGTCTCGAAAACGCGTTCATTTCACCGGATGCAGTTGTAAACTACAAATTGAGTTTTTTCACCTGGGAGGGTTCCATTAGAACGAGGTCTATCGTCATCATCTCAGTCATCGCGTTAGCTGTAATCATTGGAGCTTATTACCGCTGGTTTCCAATTTCCGAGGCTCCTCTGGAGGTGGAATACGTCACTTCCCCATCGCTTGACGTGCTGGATACGCCCGCAGTCGTCCACAAGGTACTGGAAGTCAAAAAATATGGCGACCGACTCGAAGTCCTGAGAAGAGCGGGAAATTGGGCAAAAGTTCGGACGCGCAGTGGAAACGAGGGGTGGGTGATCACCAAAGAACTGATCCCCTCAAGTGTCTACGAAGGCGGTCAGAAACTGCTCCAGGAACTCAGGGGAAGGCAGGCGCAGGCGGCCGGGCATACGGTCCTGGCCGCGAACATTCACCTTGAGCCTCAGCGCGGTGCCCCGGACCTTGGGATGCTGACGCAGGGGCAGAATCTGGAAATTTTTGACCGTCGCATGGTAGCAAGAACACCAGCCAGGAGTGAAACAAAAAAGACACCATCTTCCGCTCCTGCGGGCGACGTCTGGTACCAGGTGCAGGCCGGTCCCCGGGCCGGGTGGGTGCTGGGCCGCATGGTCACTTTGGATGTTCCTGAGGGGATTTCGCAATATGCGGCTGAGTACAACATAGTTGCGTGGTTTGTCCTGAACACCGTCAAGGATGGAGACACCAGCGTTCCCCAGTACCTGGCGGCTGACCGCGAAGGATCGGTCGAATTTGATTTTACCCGCGTCCGCGTTTTCACCTGGTCAGTCAGGGCGCACCATTATGTTACGTCGTTTGTTAAGAGCGGCCTGAGCGGCAACTTTCCAATCAAGGTTGAGCACACCAACGATGTTCCTTATTTCCGTTTGAGGCTCGTGGATCGTAAAGGAAACAAGTTTCAAAGCGTATACGGCCTCTTCAATACCATCGTGCGGCCGTTGGGAACTGTGAAGGGGTGGGAAAGCACAGAGATGCCCGGGCGGCAGGGTCGCAGGTGAGGTCTTGACAACCGAAGGACCCCGGACACCCAATGAGAGGAAAGACTTTGGACTCACAAATTCCAATCCACGTTCCGCCTCACAGAGTTCCGGCTGCCTACCGTCTTATGCGGGCGGTTGTCCGGGTCGGACTCCGGGTCTTTTTCCCAAGGCTTCGGATGCTTAACCTGGAAAGGGTTGAACGTCCCGGCCCTGCCATTCTTCTTGTTACTCATCCGCGAAGCCTGCCTGTTGCGCTGTTTCTCGCTTCCGCTCTGGATCGCCCGGTTCATTGCCTGCTCCCGTCCGTTGAAATCCATGGATTCTTCCGCAAGCTGGCAGCTCGTGCGCTGGGAATGCAGGCTTTCGATTGCACCAGAGAAGAACAGAATTCCTGGCTTAATTCCTGCCTGAGTATTCTGGCAAACCATGGAATGCTTGCACTTTTTGCCGGCCAGAATCCTTGTGAAGGAAGTCGTAGCCCACTGGTCGCCGATTTCGCCGCCCGACTGTCAGTGGAAGCTATCTTACAGAGTCAGGGGCAGATTGAACCCGGAATTTATCCTGTCCACTGGTTTCTCGGCCCGAGGATGCGCGGACCAGAGCCACTGATGTGTGTTGAAAACCCCATTCGAGCACAGGACTTTCTGCCCAAGGTCGGGGAAGACGTGGCTGAAGCGTCCCAGCAGCTGGCTGAGGCAGTTGGTAATGCGATCGGCGCAAATATCTTCGGCCTTGGAGAGGCTGACCTGGAACACTTCAATCGGGAACTGGAGGATTTATCACGCGAGCATCTCAGGCAACAATGGTCCCGGCGGCCCGGCTGGAAACAGCGGCCGGAAGACCTGGAATTCAGCAGCTTTGCTAGAAAGTGGATTGCTGAGCAGAACCGTACTGACCCTGCTCTGCTGGTTGAACTTCGTCAATCACTGGACTTATACCGTGAAGCCCACAGGCACTGCGCATTGGGTGAACTGATTGTTGAGACTTCCGGTCCGTGGCAGGCGTCCCAGCCCAGGGTGGTATTGGCATGGGTCGAGACGGTGCTCGGGTTCCCCGTCGCGCTTTATGGTCTCGTCAACCATCTTCTCGCGTTAATCATTCTCTCGCTCAGCGGGTTGTTCGGGAATTCCCCGAAAAGGGACCCCAAAGTCGAATGGCTGCTACGAATCTTTGCAGTCCTAAGTTCTTACACACTTCAGATCTTCGTGGTCCATTTCTGGTGGGGAAGAGCAATCGCGGGTTATTATGCTTTGACCTTGCCCGTTTCAGGTGCTTATCTGTGGCGCTATCGCTGGCTTATTCGGCGCCGGGTCCGCGTGCTGATTCGGAAAGCATTGCACCCGGCCAGGTTGTCCCGTGTTGCGCGGGCGCGAGACACCATTCTCCGAAGGTTCAACCAGGAGCTCGAAAGTGCCGCTCAATCCTCCACCACTCTGAACGTGCAATCGCACGGCCTTGCCGAATGACGACCGGCCCAAATGAACGAAGCCTCCCCGCACAGCGACGGACCGAACCCCTTACTCGAAGGCGGGGGAGTCTTTCGCCTGGAAGAGTTGACCTTTACTCAACTTGAAGCGTTGGACCGCAACCGGGTGGTTGTCCTCTTCACAGTCAGTCCTTTGGAAGAACACGGCCCGCACCTTCCTGTGGGGACCGATCTTATGACCTCGGCCGCGATCTGCGCTAAGCTCGCGGGCCGAATCCTCGAAGCCAAACCCGGCTGGACAGTTCTGACCGGCCCCAGCATTCCCATCGGGACTTCCGCATTTGACCGCGCCGGAACACTGCTGGCGCGCGCTCGCACGGTGCGTAACGCAGCTCTGGATTATGGCGCAGCGCTGGCCCGGCACGGCTTCAGGTACATCCTAATCCTGAACGGTCATGGGGGCCCGCGCCACATCGTGGCTCTTGAAGAAGCTGCTGCTGTGGTGTCCAGGCGCTATAAAGTGCGCATGTTCTCGGTCAGTGGCCCCGTTCTATGGAAGTTCATGCGCGGCGGGTACTCGAATCGTCTGGAAGTCCTCCTCGGGCGCCCGTTCACGGCGGCGGAGCGCGAAGCGCTCGATGGGGACACGCATGCCGGAATGTGGGAAACTTCGCTGGTCCTGCTGCACCGCCCGGAATTGGTGAAATCCACCTACCTGAGTTTGCCTGCACAAAAATTCAGACCTATAAACGCCATTCGCAGAAACTACCCTTTGCAACTGGGAAATCGCATGGGCTATATTGGAACGCCTTCAGCCGCATGCAGAGAATTGGGCGAGGCTGCACATCGCCTGTTTCTTGAAGCCGTGTGGGATATGGTCGAGCCGGTACTGGACAGTGGCAACAGGAAATGGCGGCAGACCTCTTTCCTGTACAAGATTCCAGTCTTGCGTACAGCTTTTCCCGGCCTCGCTGCTGCTGCCGCGGCCGGGCTGGCGGTGTGGGCGATCCTGCAATGGCTTTACTAGCATCCGAGGTAACGCAATGGCGCTTTTTCTCACTGAAGAAGATGTTCGGGAACTCTTTCCGATGAAGCAGGCCCTCGAGTGCGTTGAGGCCAGCTTTGTGGCTCAAGAAAGCGGCAGGGCCGTAAACCAATCGCGCCAACGGCTTTTCCAACCAGGGTTTTCACTCCACTACATGGCAGCGGCCCTGGTGGATGAGCCTTTCGCCGGCATGAAGATTTATACCATCACCTCAGGCGCTGCCCGTTTCCTGGTTTTGCTTTTTGATGCGAAAACGGGAGACCTGCTGGCAGTGATGGAAGCAGACCACCTGGGCCGCATTCGGACTGGAGCGGCAAGCGGCGTGGCAACCAAATATCTGGCCCGCCCGGACGCTTGCAGGGTGGGAGTGGTCGGGGCGGGGCGGCAGGCGCGGACACAACTGGAAGCGGTTGCCGGCGTTCGGAAGGTCCAGGCAGCCCGTGTCTTCGCAAGGAACGAAGCGCTTCGTGTAGAGTTTTGCAATGAGATGACGGACAATCTCAAATTCCCCGTTGAGCCCGCCGCAAGCGCCGAGGAGGCTGCGCGCTTTGGCGACGTCGTCATTGCGGCGACGACTTCAGCGAAACCCGTCATCAAAGGAGAATGGCTTCGACCGGGGACCCATGTCAACGCCATTGGGGCCAACATGACCAACCGCCGGGAGATGGATGACGAAGTGCTGCGCCGGGCCGATGTTATTGCAGTTGATTCCGTCGATCAGGCCCGCGGTGAAGCCGGCGACCTGGTCCAGGGACTGGAGGCGGCAAATCGAAGCTGGGACGACGTAGTGGAGTTGAAAGACGTTGTGACTGGAACCAGGCCCCGGCGTGAATCAGACGAACAGATCACGGTCTTCAAGTCGTGCGGAATTGCAATATGAGATGTCATGGCCGCAGGCTTTATCTATCGTGAGGCGCTTGAGAAGAAAAGAGGAAAGTATTTCGGCATCTGGGAGGATTTGCCCCGGTAGCGGGACCTTAACCTCACTTTGCCGGACCCTTTGAGTCGGATTCGATTGTGATCGTCTTTGCGATCACGTCACCCGCCTCTGTCAAAGTACCTCTAGCCAGAATCTTTATTCCGACACGAAGGTCTGACGCCTTGGCCGGGCTGCCATCCTCATGCTCAATCTTCGTTGTGGAATCGTACTTCACGGTAAAAAGCATGTTCTGGCCACTATCCACCGTAAGAGTTCCGGGAGATTGTTCTGTGATGTTTCCGCTGACGGAGAACGAAATATCCTGCGGCGGTGGGTTCTGGCCCTGGAAGGACAAAGCGTTGATGGGGTTTGTGGGCAGTCCAAGGCCCACCGAGATCACCATCACGAAAAGGACGTGACGGATCCGTCGTGCGAATTTGGAAATTCCGGCCACGAAGCAAATTCTAATGCGAATTTGGAGGATATGCCAGCGAACAACCGGGAAGCACTGCGCGGGCGGATCGCTTATCTGACGGCGCGATCATGAATTCACTCAGGGAAAGCTATGCCGAAGAGGCTTGAGGCTTTCACACACTGGATGCCCACCTCGCCCGAATTGCCCGACCTCCCGCCAGCCCAAACAACGTGGAAAAGCGCGTCATCATCCCCGGCCTTCGGCCTGACCCGAATCTCCATGCCGGGAGTCAGGGGATAACTGCATTTGAGGCGTGCCCCAAACTTGCTGACGGTGAGAACATAAGTCTCTTCGGAGAAAGATTCTCCGTTCGGCAAAGTCCCCGTAACAACCACGGGAATACGCACCTGGACCCGGGTGCTGCGACGCATCGAAGCTTTGATACTCAGGCCCATGCCCTCCAAACTCCGTGAAAAAGCGTGCCGGCCGGCACCAATAACAACGCCGGCCACAACGAAAATCACACCTCAGAATATTCTGTCGCAGAAAACGCGAACGCTTTCTGAACCTTAATTCGTTGATCGTCAAACTCGAAGGGAAACTTGAATTTGTTGGGGGTCGCCCTGCAGAACTATCTGTTACATCCAGTGTTTCCGCCGGATATAAATGAACACAATAATGGTTGAGGCCACCATGATGAGGCCGATTGGAACCAGCGCATAGGGGTTCTGCTCGAGGGGAAGCCTGATATTCATGCCATAGAAACTGGTGAGAACCAGGAGTGGCATCGCAATGGTGCCCCACAGGGTGAGAATCTTCATCACCTCATTGGTGCGGTTTGCGACCGCGGAAAGATAAATGTCGATCGATCCGGTCAGCAGGTCCCGATACGTTTCAATAAAATCGATCACCCGGACAACGTGCTCGTAAACATCCCGATAATAAAAGCGCAGGTCACGGTCAACGACACCGCGCGCCCCTGAATGAGGGATATCGTAGCGCCTGATCAGACCGCTTACCACCTCGCGCATGGAAGTGGAGACGCGGCGAAAATCCAGCAGAACGCGTTTCAAGCGTAAAATCTCACGCAGCGTGGTCGGGACAGGATTGCGGATCACTCTGTCTTCGAGCCGGTTGATGAAGTCGCCAAGATGGTCAAGGGCGGGAAGGTAATGGTCTACGGCCGAATCAACCAGAGCGTGAGTGATGCGCTCCGGATTGTGAAGGGCAGCTTCCGCTCGCACGCGTGTGGCCACAGCGGATACCAGTACAGACTCTCCTCCGCTTACCGTGAAAACGTAATCAGGGCCGAGGAAAACATCAAAATCGTCAAACTTCACGCGACCCGCGCCCGGAGCCGAAGTTCCAGGCGGATCGGGACTTGCAACTGCGCCCGGGTCCGCCGCATTCGCCCGGACGGGTTCCGCGCCGCCCGAAACTGCCGCGCCCCGGGACGAGCGCTTCTCGCCCGGACCGGGGGCGAGTACTTTTATGACAACAAAAGTGTACGTATCGTGTTCTTCAACCCGGGCGGTCTGGCGGCAGTGTCGGCAGTCTTCCACTTGCAAGGGGTGAATACCAAAATGTTCGGCCAGTTGGTCAAGAGCAGGAGATGACGGGTCCGAGAGATGAAACCAGCGGACACCCGGAGTCACGGTCAATGACTCCAGCAGGGTCTCGTTCGATGCCGTCGGCTCATGGGACATAGCGGCAAAGGAATCGAAGCCAATATATCACGGAAATTTCGAGACGGCGAAGGGCGCCTGCGAACTCAACCGGATTTCCCCAACCCGTTGAGCACCCAATCCATTCACAATGGGATGCTGCTCCAATCCTGGTTTAGAATGGAGCGTGGTCATCATAAGAGATAATTCTGCGGTTTAGGGGTTAACAAATAAAGGACTGAATGCCGGCGTAGGAGTTCCTGTTCGTCTGGCTAATGCTGCATGGAATCCGCTCATCTGCAGGAGCAGCAATGATTCTCTGTTTCGGGGGAGCGCCGACCATGTTGAGAAGTTGGAGATTACGGGTAAAAAGGTTGATTCCGCCGACGGTGCTTAACAATGCCCTCCTTAGGGTGCCGATCCTGTACCGGACTGCGCTCGTTAATTACGAAACCAATATGGGGCCTCGCGAACTCGAGGACTTGCATGAAATCCTTCCCGAAGTGGTTAAGGTCCACGGTGACCTTATCGAATGTGGTTCGTCGCGTTGCGGCTCTACAGTGATCACGGCCCTTTGGCTCAGGAGACACGGCCACAATAGACGGGTATTCGCGTGCGATAGCTTTGAGGGCTTCAGACCTGCAGAATTCGAGAAGCAAAAACAACGTGGTCTGGTCACGGACGCAGACAACGCATTCACCTCCACAAGCTACGAATATGTCCTGCGCAAAGTGCAAGTACTGGGGCTCGATGGAATGATTGTTCCTATCAAGGGATACTTTCAGGATACGCTGGAAGGTATCCCCGGTCCTTTTTGTTATGCGCTTATTGATTGTGACCTGGAAGAGAGCATGGAATACTGCGCCCGCACGCTTTTTCCAAGACTATCGCCGGGCGGATGGATGGTCTTCGACGATTACTTCTCACAACAGTTCAAAGGCGCCCGCCACGCGGTAGACCGGTTCGCGCGGGATCACCAGACCCAGGTTGAATTAAGTGAACCACGCCGGTCTCTCTATGCAGTTCGAAAACGACACGATACCACTGCTGAGTAAGTCTCCGAACCGCCCAAGAAAGCTGGTTCTTTTTGCTCGGGAATTACTCAGGCTCAGCCACACCTCGTGTCAAGCAGATTGCCCTCGGTCGAGCAGAACTGATGCACCCTTTCGCGCCCTGCTGGCACTTCTTACTAGCCCGGTTCCTGAAAAGGTATACAATCATGCCTTCTTCCACACGCTTATCAAGTGTAAGCACTATCTCACAACCTGGGCGCTGCCCTCGTCAATGCAGAGCGTGGACCCAAGGCTTCGAACCGTCCTTACATTAGAGCGGCCGCACACGGAAAAGCCCGCCCCGCGCTCCCGTCTACAACATGCGGCACCGTTCACGAATTTTGTCGTGGCCCTGTCCAGAATCACTGAACGACCTTAAAAGTTGCCCCAATTCCAGACGCTGGAGTTATGGGGGATAGCGTGGGATTGCAGAGCACAGGGTAGAACCCACCTGTGCCCCATGAGGCTGTTACGAGCAGTCCGTACCAGGTTTGCGGGTGCATTTGTATGGTAGCCAGGGCAGGTGCACCCGCAGCGCTTACCAACGACAACGTTGAGCAACTATTAGCGGGAACTGCGGTCGTCGGGATGGTAAAGCCCCCCGTTACCGGCAACTGGTAGGCCCCTTTGTCCAAGCGGATTGCCGGGCTTGGGTTGCTCCCTACCCCCGACCACTGAATCTTCGACCAGTATGTGGTAGCGCCGGTACTATAGTTCCCAACCGGAATATTTACGCAGTTATTTTCCTTGCCGCAGTAGAAACTGACGTTGTCCAGAACTGCTACGCCAGTGGGAGTTCCTCCAGTGGCATCGTAGTACCAATTGGATGATGTGGAGAGTTCATCAAAGATTCTAAAGTCGTCATTGGTTATCTCCGATGAGGCATCGTTGAATTCAACAGCATGGGTCGTTGGAGAAGGGCTCGGCGCATGGGTTCCCTGGATGACACTGCCGTATAATCCCTTGTCGATCAAGGCAAATCCGGGGAATCCCTCCTGGCGCCAGCCATGAATGTGAATGTCATGGGAATTATAGATATAGATTGCATACCCATAAAGACCCGGGGGATAGGGATTCGCCTGGCTGAAGTTCCAACTGTGGCCGGACAGGTTCACGTCGCTAACGCCGTATAGATACACGGCAGGGCCAAGGCCGGAGGACAGTAACTCCATGTTATTGAATGACACATCTGTCTCGGAATAGGTCCCCGTGCCGAGAGTAACGAAAGGGCTGGTGATATTGAAATTATTCGTGCCCGTGACGACAAGAGGGTAATCCGCTTCAAGAAGGTCATCCGACAGGAATGTGATCTCCCCGCCAAACAGATAAACGCCGAATGAATAAGTCGTACCGCTATAGTGAAGCGGCATCGAGAAGACGCAGTTTTGAATATGCTCAAACTGGCCGCTCTGGCCTGTTGCGATGCGTCCGGAGAAGATTCCTACCGTGCTTGGATTGCTCAGTCCGGATTTCTGAGCCGTGACGTCCAGATTAAGGAATGTCTTCTGATGTGAATTGGTAATGTCAAACAGAACTCCGCCTGTATTCGCGCAGATCAATCCGGAGGAACCACTTTGGATTGGACCGAGTCCGCCGGAACCTTCAATCGTCACCCGCGCTCCATCCATGGTCATATTTATCGCGTCATTCAACAAATAGCAGCCTGAGCTTCCGATGGGAGGAACATAGACAATGCCGCCGCCCGCCGCGACCGCCGCATTATAGGCGGCTTGGAACGCCGGACTGTCATTGGTCACTCCATCTCCCTTTGCTCCGTAGGCCTTAATGTTAAAGACCTGGCCGCCTTTATCCTGAAGGTTGGCAATAACTGAAGCTCCCGTTCCGCTGGGGGTGAGATTTATGTTCTGGCTGGTTCCAAGCGATGAACAGTGAAGGTCGCCCGCCGAGCCCGCCACGCAGGGCTGGGGCTGGAACCAGGTACGGGCATCGGCAATCGAGGTAATCGACGACCCCCCGGTCACCACCTTCGCAATGGGAATCTGCCCTGCTGAAAAAGCCGATGTGCTGACCGCGGGAGCACAGTTGTTCGCGGGATTCAGATAAATGTAGTTAGTCGTGCTGGCGACCAGGGCCAATGATCCGCCGGGGTAACTGACAGGCGCTGGCGGGTTGCCACAGTATGCAGTCCCCGCGCTCAAACTCAGGGTCAGGCCACTCCCTGCCGTTGGCCAGTAGCCCGGCGCCATGCCATTCACGTACTTGGCGTTCACGGAGTAAAGCGGCGTTCCGGCAGGCGCCTGGGGCTGCTGGGCAAGAGCAATTCTGAATTGTGAATTATAAATTATGAATGAAAGGACAAAAACGCTTGCGGCCACCAAATGGCGAGAAAACCTATCAAATCGCAAAGTTCTGGTTGCGCACTTCATGGGACTCACCTTTTTGAATTCATAATTCATAATTTTCACCATATTTGCACCTTCGCGGTCACCGTCGGGTCTGAGGCGACCAGATAGAGATTCGTGTTGTCATACATCGTTGAGGACTGGAACCAGATGGCCCCGCTTGACGTCATTTGGATCAGAGTTCCCCTGGGCGTGCGGCCCAGCAGATGAGGAACTGCGAAATTACCCACCGCTCCGGGCGCAACCGCCAGCTGTCCCCAGATCTTGGTGGCCTGCGTCACCGAAGTGACGGCGGTAGAGTTGGTCACCACGACGCCGATTAAGGCGTCGCCCGAAGTGCTGGCCACGCCGGTCAGGTTGTAGTAGAACCCTCCCGTAGAATTATAGAAGAGGTAGCTGGTGGAGCTTGCCGGGGCGGCAGCAAGTGTGGGCGCAGACGATGGCGCGAAGCGGAGTCCCTGGGCGTAAAGCGCCCCGGCGGAAAGCCCCGGCGTCAGGGTCGCAGAGGTCGAAAGGGTAAAGCCGCTGACGACCCCGGAAATGCCCCGGTCTGACACCCAGGCCGTCACCGTGGGAGCAGCCTGGATAGCCGTCTGCACGTCATTGGCATCCTGCAACAGGCTGTCAATGATCTGCCAGTTGGTATCGAGATCAGTCTCGTAGTTGGCCCCGTGCTGGGGCTCGATGATTCCCTTGCGCGGTAGAACTGTTCTGACTACTGCCATTTTATGATTTCCTCATTGGCTGATTTTGTGATCGAGTGATTGAAAGACCGCCTCGTTAAATCCATCCCCTGGTCAATCAATCCTGCAATGGTTCATTCGCTCAATCGCGTCGCAATCGTTCGCACCTTCACAAACCCGCCGTTCGTGGGTGTTTCAGTCCCGCCGTCCCAGTAGTGGACGTCGCAATGGACTAGGCCGGGATTCGCTTCATTTTTCTCTTCCACCCAGAAATCCATCAGGAACAGGCTGCCCGGCCCGTCGTTTACACTGGCGCGGGCGGGCTTGGTCAAGGCGCCGTTGGTTGCGGAGCCGCTGGCTGGAGACCTGGAACACCACGCGGCGACCTCATATTCCAGTTCCTGCCGTGCATAAACATAGCCGTCCACCGGGCTCACCGGAATGGTCGCGGTCTCGCCGTTCTTGTACCAACCGTAGAAGATTTCCGGCCTGACAGCCGCAAACTTCGCATTGTTGCTGATCTTGGTCAAATCGTAATCGGTCAGCGGTTGGTCGGCTTCGAGCACCGAGTCAGGCAGGTCCACAAAGCCCGGAGTTGTTGCGAAAGTCATTTGTGCCATTATTTCAATCCTCCATTGACTCATTGCTTCATCGAATCATCAGCCCATCGATGGCCGCCAGCCGGATGAGGGTTTCAATGGGTCAATGATTCAATGAGTCAATCACCAAATTGTCTTCCCATTCGTGCCGTCGGAATACGCGCGCGAAGACTCCTGCGACAGGAACATGTACCGCTCGCGCTCCGTGTTTGATGCTGCACTCCAGGCGGGTGTGCCTTGCGGAGCAATCCGCGAGAGCACCTTGGCTCCCATCCAGCCCGTGTCCAGCAGCCTGTAAGCCATGTTGCCCTGGGTGTAGTTCGGTTGTTTGTCCACTACTTCCATGATGCGGTTGTAAATTCCCCTGGTTCCAGCCTCAAGATTGGGCAGCAGGGGATGGGAAAAGTAGGCAAAGTCGCCAGCCTCAATTGTCAGATTCATAAACTGGCTGGTCACGCTGAGAGCAGGCGCTCCACCCCGCGGCGACCCCGTCACAGGATCGATCCCGCCATAGCGCTGGAAGATGCGATTGGCGGTGATGCTCGCAAGCGAAGCGCTGCCACGCTCCAGCCTCATTCCCTTGGACTCAATAATGTCTTCCCCGGCCAGACCGAACTGCTGCAATGACGGAGCCGAGAGAAACAGCAGCTCGGTCTGGAACTTGCTCCCGTCGTAATCCATGCGGAACGTCACCTGGTTGATCAGGGGTTCCGGCTTTACGCCCGGGAGCGCCGTAATGTTCCGCTCGTTCAGCGAGGCCACGCCTGCAAACGAATACGGCGGAACAAAAAACCGCGGAGACATTCGCCCGTCCGCAAGAATCACCGCATAGCCTCCAAGGGGATGAAAAATCTCGAACTCCAGAAACTGTTTCGCCTCCACCGGCTGCTTGAATTCAAAATCGAAAAGGTAACCTGCGAAAATGCCGTTGCGGTAAAACAGCACTTGGTCAACGTCGAGATAAGGATTGGGGTTAATCAACGTCGGGTTGGCGGTGTTTGTGGAGTCCCACTGCGCGGGGTCGTAGAGTTTCCACGCCGCGGGCTCCAGCAGGGACGATTGGCCCAGCCCCAGCTCATTCTGGACAACCATCAGAATCACGTCCATCGGATTGGCCAGCAGCGTCCGGGCGTGCTGGTTTGAAACGGCGCTCCCGTCGTCGCCCGTGGCAAAGATCTGCGACTTGGCATAGCGGTTCAGGTCATGGCAATCAAGGCGATAGCCGCCGCCTGAAGGAAGCACCTCGACGCCTTCGATTTCCTGGGTTGCGATGGTTACAAAGTCCGTGGAGTTCATGCCCGGATAGCCCACGCTGAGGGTAAGCCTGCGCCCTACCAGTTTGCCGCCGCTTGCCAGCGCGGTCATGAATCCGCCGCTGCCGATGGCGTCAATCTCAAGAGCGCCAATCGAGCTCTGCCCCTGCAGTTGCTGGATGCTTTGATGGACTCCCTGCGGAACCTTCAGGCAGGGGTGTCTGCCGAGATCGACCGAAGAGGTCGCCATCAAAATGTCATTGCGCAACGCCGTCAGCCAGAGCCAAGCCGTCGAAGACAACGTCTTGCGAACTGAAATCTCCCAGGGCAACGCTCTTGATGCCAGAGAATAAGACAACAATCCGTCTGAGCTGGTGGCGCCGGCAACGATCTTCAAGCTCTCGACCAGCCGCCCTATAAAGGATGGCAGGCCGCCCGTGTAGTTTGTGCTGAAGTAAGCTTCGAGGTCGGTGTTATCGCTCGAGCGCAGCAGTCCGGCGAGCACGGCCAGCGTTCCTTCCATCGAGACCGATGCCGGAGTACCTGAGTAGCCGCCCGTCGAGTCTGAGTAAGGCTTGAACCCGTCAAACGGCGTCGACTGCTGGTATGCCTGGTTGTAGGAATTCCCGACGGGGCTGTAAACGATCTGCTGGCTGGCAAGGAAGAAATTTTCATGGGCAAATTCCAGGCACTCGACGGCCTTGGCGTCGTCACCAATTTCGTGGCAGAACAACGCCGCCCACGAACTCGCCGACTCCAACGCCAGTGAAGTATCCAGGCCTGCGCTGGTAGCTCCGTGGGCAAAGTGTCCCTTCACGCTTCCCGATGCAGGAATCCAGAGCTGGTCGAGAATTGCGGTCCTGATCTCGGATGCTACGGCGGACGCGTTACTTGCTGCAGCGCTGATCTGGTCTGACTCAGTCTGTGTGATCAGCCCCTGCGCGAGCAACGTCTGCGCTGCCGCCGGCAGCACGCGGGCCGCCTTGTCAAAAGCAAACCAGCAAACAATGTTGTCGCCGGTGTACACGCTTGAAATCGGGCCGGGCACGTATTGATATCCAGGGTCCTGGTAAATTCCCCAGCCGGCCGTGATCAGATTCTGGCGCGCATCCGTGGCGGTTGATTGCAGGAAGAAGAGCAGGTTGAGCATGCTCTCGAGGCCCGTCGCGGCGCGCTCGTAATCTCCTGTGCGCTCCATGTAGATGCCGTAGGCGTATGCAACCCAGGCCAAAGCTCCGGACCGAATGAGGGCTTGATCATCCTGGCCGTTGTAAACATCATAAGAAACGCTGAGCGATCCCGCAGGCTTCGGAGCGCCCGCTGAGAGATCGTCGAGGCTGAGGATGCCGGCGGATTCAAGTTCAACGGCAAATGAGGTGATCGATGTGACGGTCTCGCCGCTCAAGTACTGCCCAATCCGCGCGTTCAGGTCGGCAAGGTAAGTCTGCCAAGCATTAAGTTGAAGCGGCATCACCTCCGTCACCGTTTTCGTCGCCGCATCGTATCCCGCAGTTCCGGATGAAACCAGGCGGAATGACGTCACCTGACCGCCGGAACTGGCGAGCCCCACGGTGAATTTGAAATCGACATTCGCCTTGAACCGCCACTCGACGAGCGAATCGATGGTGTCCGGCAGTCCGAAACCTGTAAAGTTCCAGCTCGCCGGAGCGGTGGTGGCGGTGAAGAAAATGATCTTGGAGCCCCCGGACGCTGCCGGAGGTTCGGCTGTGTCCAACGCATTGGTCACCGAGCCCGCACCCGACTGGAGCGCCCACCGCGACGTTGTCCCATCCTGGCCGTCTTCGAGGATGATGGTCGGTAGATAACCGGAACTTT
Organism: Terriglobia bacterium; assembly: GCA_035576145.1. GTDB lineage: Bacteria > Acidobacteriota > Terriglobia > UBA7540 > UBA7540 > SCRD01. Next base: position 5,053 of record DATLWV010000170.1, on the reverse strand, counting down.
CAAGGAGCGCATTGAGCTGAGCGATGATGCGCGCTGCGGCGTCCCACAAGCCTCCCACGGAAAAACTGATGATGGCCAGCGCCGCGCTGTAAATCCAGCAGCGATTCTGCACCGCCGGCAGATTCGAACTGGTCAGCTGCGACGCGGTGAAGAAGTCGGGGTCGCTGGGAGGAACCTCCATCTCGCGCGGAAGGTCGGGATAGGCCGCCAGGTCTTGCAGGGTCGAATAAAGATCGACGGGGCCCAGCGACGGATCGTTGTAGAACACGTTGGCCACCAGCGTGCCCGAACCAACCGCGAGGCTTGTTCCGAACCGCGCGTGCGTCGAGTCCTGAACGATGATGGGAATGTTGTCTTCCACAACAGACTCGAGATAAGCCTTGACGGTGACGCGGACGAAGTAATCTCGAAGCTTCTGGCCCACTCCCATGTTGGAATGAGCAATCCAGCCTGTAACAGAAGACGTGGTCGAGCCTGCGGCAGGCTGCGGCATGCCGGCATCCATCAGGAAAGCAATCACTGTTCCCGGCTGGACGGACGGCACTGTCCACGAGCCGTCAGAGGCAATCGTTGCCGAGCCCTGGTAATAGAAACTGTCAGTGAAGGAATAAACGTCCACTCGATAGGAAGAGGCGGGCTGGGCCAGATTCACCACGCGGCCGCTGACGTCAGCAGCCGTTGTGAGCGTGAAAAGATTGATCAGCAGGTTGCGCGAAAGCAGCGGAGTAGAAGAATAGTTGATCGGAAAGCCGTCGGGACCGGCCTGGTCATCGGCCGTGACTCCCGCGATGGGATCAAGAACGATGTTGGGCGCGGAGTCCTGCGCAAGGCTGGAGAAAGAATCCTTCACGGCGTCCACGGCGCCCTCAACAAACGGAGCGCTGGTCTTGGTTGTGACGGCAACGCCTGCAAACGGCGAAACGTTGGCGTTGATCTGTCCCTGGATCCAGGCGAGCTCCTGGGCCAGCACACCTGCAAGATTTCCGGAATAATAATCGCTGACTTCCGCCATCCCCACACTCCTTGTTCCTGCCGTCAGTATCCGTACCCGCTTGTTCCATAGCCGTTCATGCCGTAGCCGGTGTGTCCCACGTTCATGTCTTCCGGCCGGAAAGTCGTCAACTGGTCCATGACACCTTCAATCTGCACCACGTAAAGCGGCCGCTTCCAGAGCGCCGCGTTGTTCAAGTCAAAACTCGGATTCGTCGTCACCGCCATTCGGTTGCACCTTCCTTAAGGCATTCATCCATCGTCCACGCTCACAACACCTGCTGGCGGAACTTCACCTTCACGCTGTAGACGCCCGGCGCCACGTAGGCCACGTTCTCCCCGGTATCTTCCAGAAGGCAGTTGATAAACGCGGGCTGCGAGGCGTCGGGATAATACGCAAAGGGCGCGCCCGTAAGGGCAAAATCCAGAAAGGCCGACCAGTCTGCCAGGTCGTTCCCCGCCGGGATGTAACCAAGGTTGATTTCCAGAAAAGTGTCGATGCGTTCCAGCACGGATTCGCGGACCCCGGCCGTGGAAATGTTGTCATGCCGGACGGCGCTTTTTGAGTAGCCCGGCTGCTGCCGCGGCGCCGAAGTAAAATTTAAGGTCTGTTCGGTTCCGCCCGTGGGCGTATAAACAATTTTCGGATACGACATCAGAAGTCTCCCTGTATAATCTGTGGATCACGCCCTCGTCGCCGGCTGTCGCACCACGGTATATGCAACCAGATTCACGTCACGTTCCATCACGGCCGTCGAGATGTGCCGCACCAGTTCATCCACTCCGGCCTGCCCGCCGTAAACCGGCCCCTGGAAAATCACCTGCACTGTCTGCTGCTTCTGGGCCGAGCTCTCGGCCGAGGCCTGCGTAGTGGAAGAATTGCTGCCTGTCGATGGGCTGCTGGCTGAAGCCTTCTGGCTTGTGCTGGAACCGGAAACTCCTCCACTCAGCGCCTTGGCGGCCAGCCCTGCCGCTCCCCCTACTGCGCCGAACACTGCTGCCGACTCAAACGCCTGGCCTGCGCCGGTAAAGTCGCCCACCGCCAGCAGGTAGAACCCCAGAGCTGTCGAATAGATCGCCCGCACCACGGCTTCTTTGGCGATCGCTCCGATGGAAGCGAGCGCGGCCTTCTCAAAAGCCTGGCCAATGCTTTTCTGCCACACGTTGGCATTGCCGGCATTCCTCACCAGCGCCGAATCAAACAACCGGAGGCTTCCCAGTAAACTGGATTCAAGCGCGTTCGAGGCGCCCAGTGCAGTGGAAAATGCGCTGCTGACTCCGCTTCCCCACTGTCCAATGGCCAGCCCGTTCTGTTTCAGCGACGCGTTCAAGCTGCCGAGGCTCAGCCCGAAATTGCTGGTCAGCCCCAGGAGTGATTTCTGCACGCTCCCGAAACTCGATGTCCCTCGGCCTGACCACTGCGTCAGATCGGCGCTCATGCCGCCCAAGTTGCCGCTGAAGTTCGAGCGGAAGGCCTGGATGCTCGCCTCCGCCTGCGAAGGATCGGCTGCAATCCGGATCAAAAGTTCTGCTGTGTTGTTTGTCGCCATAATCTTCTCAGTTTCCTACCAGTGCACGCTCTTCGCCCGCCTGGCCTGGTCCGCTTCCTCAAAGCTTTCGGTCAGGGCGTTTGCAGCCGCGCGTTCTGCGCCCAGAAGTCTTGCCGCAGCCGCCAGGTCAAAATCGAGCGCCAGTACCGGATCGCGCAATCCCACCATGCGGCTCGGGCGGCAGCCGAATTTCTCCGCCGCCATCGCCAGCAGCATAAAGTTTTCACTTCTGACGAAACCTCTCCAGCGAAGCGCTGGAGAGTTCCTCCTTTGCGGAATGGGTCACGGCATTCGCCCCTTCTTCGGCCGGGTCACCCATCTCGTCGCCATTGAGAGCGCGGCAGGCCCATTCAAAGATGAACGCCCGGTCGCGAATGGGAATATCGTCCAGCGGAATTTCGTCCGGGCCGTCGCCGATCGGCGGGTCTACAACGCTGGCCTCCACCAGCCGGGCGGCAAAGGCGGCCAGGTCGAGGATTTCCTCCCGCGTCAGTTCGCGGTCGCCTCCGGCCATCGGTGATTCCGGGTCTTCCAGCGCCACCGCCAGCAGCCCCTGCGGGATGCGCCCGCTCATCACCCACTCCAGCGGCTCCGGCCGGGCGGCCAGAATGGTGGCGCCGCTCGGCAGGGTCAGGTGTTCTGCGCGGGCTTCGCGGTCCGCCTTCGCCGCATGCCGCCAGGTTTCAGTTGTAGCGATTCCGTTGCCTTTTCGCATAGGACCTCCAGTCCACTGAGCGATTCAGTGAATGGTGATCCCGCCCAGGCGGGATCACTCAATCACAAATCGCAAATCACCAATATCTAGATCTGCCTGTAGATCTTCCCCACCTGGTCTCCGACGGAGCGCGCGGGGTCGGCCAAGCCCTCGAACCTGATCTTGTAGCTGGTTTCCTTGGCGCGCTGGAACGGCAGTTGTACCGCTTCGGCCTGGTAGGCCTGGTAGAGCTGCGTCACCACGAATTTACCCGTGGCATCCCTCCGCGCGGAGATCACCGCCACTGACGTCTTGGGGATGGCCATCAGTCCGCCAAACGAGATCTCCTCGTAGCTCTGCGAGCCCGCCGGCAGCGAGCTGTCCGTGCCCGTCGAGAAGCTTCCGTGGACAATGTAATTCTTCAGCTTGGCCAGGTCCGATTCTTTCAGCGTCACCTCGATGGAGGCGGCCTCTCCGGTCATCACCACGTCCACCGGCCCGGTCACCTGGTCCGCTGTAATTTCCGTCAGCTTCGGAGTCAGCACCATGGTGGCCGCTCCATCCGTTGCTCCTGCAAACAGCGGCGTTCCGGCCGTGGGATTTCCGCCCGCATCGATGATCAGCCGATTGCCCGCTGTCGGGACCACGACGTCCAGCCACAACTTGCCCGGCCCCTGGTGAATTTTTGTTGCATCAACGTTTGCCATAAGTTCCTCCCGTTCATTTGTGATTGAGCGATTGAGTAATTGGGTGATTTTCAATTTTCGGGTTTTCAATCACTCAATGGCCTGCTCGCTATTTCCCCGCCACAGTCCACGCCGTCCCATCGCAATAGGCCAGCACGTGATTGGCGCCGCCGCCCGCGATGGTTGATCCCCAGGTGTTCACTGTGGAGTCTGAAATGGCGATCAGGGCGCCTTCCGTATTGCTGTTGCAGCCGCCGGCACTTGCAAACGCTACGGGCCGCGTTCTTATGGCGCCGTTCACGTCCAGCGGCACATAGGGCTGAGTGTTCAGGATGCCCAGCCAGCCAAGCGAGGTCAGCGTCATGTCAGTGGAATTGTCATACTGATAGCGGAAGTAGACGTTGCTTCCGTTTCCATAAACGCACTCTCCGTTAGGGCCGCCCAGCCAAAAGCAGTAATTAACGGGAACCTGTGCCGACGACAGCTTGAAGAAGTTGCCTACCTGGCCGCCAATGGCCGAGAGGATGTTGACGTTCGCTGCCGAAAGCGCTGGCGAAGCCGGATCGACGCAAATGTTCAGGGCCGTCTGTCCGCAGGCTATCGTCCCTGTGCTTGAGCCGGTGTCCATATAGACGTCGGCCACTGTATTCGCGCCGCCGTCAAATCCGCTGTTGCCCAGCAGTGTGAAGTTTTCAGAGTTGTAAAGGCGGATGCCGTAATAATAGTAAGTTTCTTCAATCAGGTTTCCGGCAATGTAGCCGCCCTGGTCTGCAATGGAGCCTGCCCCGGCCCCCACAAATTTGATGGGCGCATCGCCCGCGCTGCTGCTGCCGCTTCCCTGCCCGATGGTGTTTTCTACAAACTGGACGCCATTCGCATACGTGTTGCCCAGCACCGCGTGGCGAACGCGGTTAAAAAAGTTGTTGCGGATCACAGTGCCGTAGCCGGAGAACGGGCAGTCTGAATTGTCGGTTCCAAGGTTTGCAATGTTCGTTCCACCGAGAATAATGGCATCCTGCACGTTGGCCGTTCCCGTCTGGCTGGATGTGAAGTTGCAATCGTGAACTCGCAGCGTGGTGTTGGTTGTCTGGATAAACGGAATCGAATCGCTTCCAGTATCTTCAAGAGAAAGA
>DATLWV010000169.1:0-7864 GCA_035576145.1 Terriglobia bacterium | reverse complement strand
GCTTTCCTGCATCCGGGAAGGCCGGCCAGAAATTCATTAAATCGGGAGAAAAACCATGATGACCCATGGCCCCAGGAAAGAGTCCAAGTGTTTGACCGCCTTAGCGGCAACCTGTCTGGTGGCTGTAGGCGTGGCCTTGTTACCCTGGGCAGCCTGCAGTGCAGCAGCAGCCGCGGAAGGGCATTTCCAGCGCACTTTGCAGGTGACTGGCCCTGTGGATCTGAGTATACAAACCGGCTCAGGCACCATCACAGTGCGCAGTGGTGGCAGCCCGACCGTTGAAGTGCGGGGCACGATCCGAGCGGGCAACAGTTTCCTTTCAAATGACGACGCTCAGAAAAAAGTGGCCTATTTAGAGTCGCACCCGCCCATCGAGCAGGACGGGAACGTCATCAAGATCGGACACATCACCGATTCCAGCCTGCAACGTAACATTTCCATCAGCTATGAATTGGTGGTTCCCGCCAACACCCAACTGAAATCGAGAACGGGTTCGGGTAACCAGAGTTTTGACGGCATCTCCGGGTCGCTTGATACGTCAACCGGCTCGGGAAACATCAGGGCTTCAAACATTGGGACAACCGTGCAGGCCACGACGGGCTCCGGGCAAATCGTTCTGGAGACGGTGAAGGAGGGGGTCCGGGCTTCCACCGGTAGTGGAGATATTCGCGCGACCGGCGTGGGGGGCAGCGTGCGGGCATCTACGGGAAGCGGCAACATTACCGTTGAACAAACGGATGTGGCAGATGCGCACGTCAACACCGGATCTGGAAATATCACGCTGAAGAATGTTCGCGGCCTGGTGCACGCCAACAGCGCAAGTGGATCGATCACGGCAGAAGGCGGGGGACAGTCTCCCTGGCACCTGGAATCTGTCTCCGGCAACGTTTCCGTGCGGATCCCTGCAAGTGTGGGGTTCGATCTGCGCGCTCATACGGTTTCCGGGAGTATTTCGACCTCACGACCCTTAACGGTCGAGGGTACTGTGAACAAGAGGGAACTTACAGGGAAGGCAGGAAGCGGCGGTTTTCTTCTTGAAGTCAGTACCGTCTCGGGCAATATCCATATCGACCCGCTGGCGTGAAAAGGCCATCGAAACAGCACCATTAAACCCGGACGTCGGGCGCAAATCATTGTTTCGCCGGTCATGGCATGGGCGGCTGGTGAATCATACATCCAGCCCGCCGGTGGCCGGGGTGGCGTGTTTGCTCTTTAAGAATGCCTCCGTCAGCGCTTGCGGCTGAGCCTGCCGCAGGCGGCCGACCCTTCCGCGTTTGACATCAGGCAGCGCGCGGCGTAGCATTCTCCCATGGATTCCATCCAAGACGAACGTAGCGAGATTGAGCTGGATTGTCCCTGCTGCGGAGCACGTCTGAAAATTGACGTTTCGCTTGGCAAAGTGATCTGGCATGGGCAGCCGCCCAAGACGACTGAGGCCCCTGACATTGATCACTCTGCGCAGTTGCTTGAACAGGAAAGGGCCCGGCGTGAAGCCCTGTTTCGCAAGGGCACAGAAGACGAGAAATCCAAGGCCCAGTTGCTTGAGAAGAAATTCCAGGAAGCCCTCAAACGGTCTAAAGATGAACCGGTCGTCCGGCCAACCCGCGATATTGATCTTGACTAGATAGAGGAGAAGACCTTTTGGAGTTCTTTTGCACATGCCGGGTCGCCAGTCTTGCGAACCCGGTTCCTCTCCATGCGCGTTGAACCCTGCCGAAAAGCTGTGTTAGGATGCGACGTTGCTCTGAAGCCTGAATAGAGTAAGTGGTAATACCTGAAACCTTGAGGAGTCTCTCGTGAAAATCTACGACGGTGAGAATATCCGCAATGTTGCGCTGCTGGGCCATGCCGACACAGGGAAAACGCAGCTTGCTTCGGCCATGCTCTACACAGCGGGAATCACCACGCGCCTGGGTAAAGTGGATGATGGAACCTCGGTGACCGATTTCGATGAAGAAGAAATTGAACGCGGCTTCTCGATCAGCGCCTCCCTGGCTAACGCCGAATGGAACGGCACCAAAGTGAATCTGATTGACACTCCCGGCTTCAACATTTTCCTTTATGAAGCTGAAGCCGCCCTGAAGGCTGCGGACGCGGCGTTGATTGTGGTCCATGCCGTGAGCGGCGTGGAGGTGCAGACGGAAAAAACCTGGGGGTTCTGCCAAAAGTATAACCTGCCCCGGGCGATAGTGATGAACCAGATGGACCGTGAGCGCGCAGGCTTCAAGCGTACTCTGGACGCGCTAACCAACGCCTTTGGGCGTACGGTCGTTCCCGTTCAGCTCCCCATCGGCGAAGAAAAAGATTTTCGTGGCGTGGTTGACCTGGTCAGGATGCGAGCCGCCCTCTATGAGAATAACGGCTCCGGGAAGGCCAAGGACAGTGACATTCCGGCGGAGATGCAGGAGGAAGCTACTGCGGCCCACGAAGCCCTGGTTGAGATGGTGGCCGAAGGAAACGATCAGCTTCTGGAAGAATTCTTCGAGAAAGGAACCATCCCGATTGAAGACCTGGTGCCAGGGCTCCGGCAGGCTGTTGCGGAGAATCGGCTAACTCCCGTTGTCGCCACTTCGGCGCTTCACAATCTGGGAACCCAGAACCTGCTGGAGTTTATTGCTGACTATATGCCAGCGCCTGTTGCAAAAGAGACGGTTGAGGGCGTCGATCATGAAGGCGGCCAGCCGGTCACGCGAAAGATCTCAAACGACGAGCCCGCGTCCGCCTACGTGTTCAAGACTGTTGCCGATCCCTTTGCCGGGCGCCTCAGCCTGTTCAAAGTGATGTCGGGAGTGGTAAAGAGCGAGGCAACGCTCCAGAACTTCAGCCGCGGTACGGCGGAGCGCCTGGCCCACATCGCAGTCCCCCAGGGGAAGTCTCAGACTCCCGTTGCGGAACTTCGCGCGGGTGACATCGGAGTAGTGGCAAAACTCAAGGAAACTCTAACCGGCGATACGCTGGGCGATAAAAGCGCGCCGATTATCTATCCGCAGGTGAAACTTGCGGAGCCTGCCATCTCATTTGCCATCGAGCCGAAATCCCGAGGCGACGAAGATAAGCTCTCCACCGCCATTCACCGCATGCTGGAAGAAGACCTTCTTCTCCGTTTTTCGCGCGATGAGCAGACCAAGGAATTCCTGCTATCCGGCTCCGGACAGCAGCACGTGGAAGTCGCTGTCTCAAAACTGAAACGTCGCTACAACGTCGAGGTAACACTGAAAGCCCCCAAGATTCCTTACCGCGAAACGATACGCGGCAAGGCCGATGCCCAGGGCAAGTACAAGAAGCAGACGGGCGGCCACGGGCAGTATGGCGACTGCAAGATCAAGATGGAACCGCTGGGGCGCGGCGAGGGTTTCGATTTCGTCAACGACATTTTCGGCGGTGCAATCCCTCGGAATTACATACCCGCAGTCGAAAAGGGAATCCTTGCATCGGCAGGGCGGGGTTTTTTGGCCGGCTACCCCGTGGTGGATTTCCGGGTAATTCTCTATGACGGCTCCTACCATGACGTGGATTCTTCCGAACTGGCCTTCAAGATCGCCGGGTCGATGGCCTTCAAGAAATGCATGGAGCAGGCCAAACCCTGCCTGCTGGAGCCGATCATGGACGTAGAGGTCACCGTCCCTGAAAACTATTCGGGCGACATCATGGGCAACATGACCAGCCGCCGCGGGAGGATTCAGGGAATGGAGCCCAAAGGCCATTCCACCATCATCAAAGCTCAGGTTCCTCTGGCGGAAATGCTGACCTACGCCTCGGACCTGACGTCCATGACCCAGGGTCGTGGAAGTTATTCCATGGATTTCTCCCACTATGATATTGTGCCGCAGCAGATTGCCGACAAGATTGTCGCTGATGCACGGGCTGCCGGCCACGGCAAGGAAGAAGAAGAATAAGCAGGCTCCCGGTTACGATTCATCGGGGGCCGGCCAGGAGGCACAGAGCTTATGAAAAAAGCGATCTGGTTGCTGTTCCTGTTCATGTGGCCTCTTCTTTTGCATGCCGTTCCCCCCGAAAAGATACCCATCCTGCTTGACACCGATATCGGCACCGACATCGACGATGCGTTTGCCCTTGCCCTGATTGTAAGAAGCCCTGAACTGGACCTGCTGGGCGTGACAACGGTCAGCGGGGACACACAGGCACGGGCACAACTGGCAGCCAAGCTGCTCTGGGAATCAGGATTTCGCCGCGTGCCGGTTGTGGCGGGGGAGGCGGGAAGGCCGCTTCCGATTGAGCAGGCTCGTTGGGCCAAAGACTTCAGGAGCCCGCAACTGCAAGCCGGGAACGCCATCGATTTTCTGGATGCAACGCTCCGGCGACGGGCAGGAAAAACCACAATCGTAGCCATCGGACCTCTGACCAACATTGCTGCTTTGTTGAAGAAGGATCCACCGATTGCAAAAAAAATAAACCAGATCGTTCTGATGGGGGGGTCGATCCACCACGGCTACGGCGAAGACCCGACTCCCGTCGCGGAATATAACATCGCGGCTGATCCCCCAGCCGCACACGCGGTTTTCAGTTCCGGCCTTCAAATCCTGATGGTTCCGCTGGACGTGACGGCCATGCTCCAATTCCACGCGGCTGAGCGCCACCGCGTCTTCACCATGCTCTCGCCGCTGACGGATGGGCTGGCAATCCTTTACAACCTGTGGCATCAGAGGACGCCCACCCTGTTTGACCCCATGGCCGTTGCCATGGTAGTTGATCCCAGTCTCTGCCAGACCAAACCCCTAAGCGTCCAGGTCGATGCCAACGGATTTACCCACGTCGCCGATAACCAGCCGCCCAACGCAACGGTAGGCCTGCAAACCGATCCGGCAAAATTCTTCGAATTCTACCTCGACCGCGTTGCGCCGGAGCAGAAGCAGTAAGGCCCCCGTCGATCGAAAATTGTTATGCCAGCGTCTGGTCCGTGTACTAACGGCTAGCGGTAGGGCTCAAGCTTGGCGATGATCCGGTCGCGGACCCAATGTGGGTCCCACCACGCAAATGGATTTACAAAGACCCCATCCAGGAGAATGGAAAAGTGGAGGTGGTCACCTCCAGCAAGCCCCGTCTCTCCGGTCTGGCCGATAATCTGCCCGCGAGTTACGTGGTCACCTGCCTTAACGGCAAACGAACTCAGATGGCCGTAGAGCGTCTGCAGGCCGCAGCCGTGATCGATCAGAATGGCGTTGCCGTAAATCCCGAAGTATTGGGCAAAGACCACTACACCGTCATTAGCAGCGGGGACAGGCGAATGCGCGGTTGAGGCCAGATCGTAGCCGAGGTGGGTCTCCTCGTCCACCACCTGGCCGTTGTAAAGGTAGGTCCGGTAGTCGGCAAAGTGGGCTTCCACCATGGAACGAGGGAAACGGAGGAATCCCTGCGTCCACAGGAGTTTGGGAGCCGTCTTTTGTGAGTACGCCACCAGCAGCTGCGCATCAATCATGCGAAGATGGCGGTTGAGCGTCACGTAGTTCTTCAGCAGGTTTCCCTCATCCTGGATTTCGGGGGTATGGCTGAGAATCGCAGGAACAACGCGCTCCATAAAATCATCCGACAAGTTGATGGTGCCTTTGTAGAATTTCTGCGGAATGATCTGGCAGGAGAATCCAGATGCTGACTCATTCCCGACAATGTCGCGAGCGACAACCTGAGTGGGAGTGTTCGGGTCAACATCGTAAGGAAAGGCGAACAGGCACATCCGCGTGTCCGGGAGTGACTCTTTGACCGGCCAGCTCCGGAAGAAATACTTCCCCACTCGGACTCCGGATTCCGATGTTCCCTGAGAAACTCTAAAGAGCACCAGGTCACAGCCCCCCTGGATGACGTAGACCCGCGGCGTAAGTATTTCGACCTCCGGTGGGTGAAACCGGACCGGCACGTCGAGCTTGATTTCACTCCTCCCGCCGCGGAAAAATCGTCCCCAGGAGTTATTGGTGGCCGCAATTTCCAGCGTTGCCCGGCCTTCCCTCAGGGCGGGAATATGCTGGCGGCCGATTTGTGCTTTGAAATCACCACTGCTGGCAGCCCGCCTGGCCCGGAATTTCCACCAAGGTGGGGAAGGAGCATTATGAATTTCACTCGCCAGGGGTACGGAGAAGCTGCGGTTCTCCTGGCGGACGACCACGCTGACATTTTTCAGCAAATATTCATTGTCATGCACGGTGAATTCAACTGCCGTTTGGTTTCCAATTCCTTTTACCGCTTCGCTGAATTTGATGAGGGGAGCCTCGCGGCTGAAGACTTTCCACCCGAGAATGGCGATTCCGGCTATAAGAACCAGGAGTAAGACAATCCATCCGTTGCCTGACCCTGCTCGCGGTTTATGATAAGACTTCCTCAAATTCTTTCCTCCTGGGGCATCCTCATCCTGCCACTTTAAGAACTATAGCATCCTCACAAAAGGTGACGTAAACACGAAACGTCCTCCCGCTCCTTGGAAGGGTCGCACCTTAGTGGATGACAGGATTGATTGGCTTATCCCACCTTGGAAAACTACCGTCGAACGCCCTACAATGGGGCAGTTCCTTGTCAGCGGAGGAATCTTCGATGCTTCATGACAATTTGCTGCTGGATCTGCTCATACTGTTCGGGTTCGCCACGCTCATTGCGGTGATCCTGCGGCGCGCCCGCCAGTCCGCCATCGTGGCCTACCTGCTGACTGGAATTCTGGTGGGTCCTTCCGGGCTTCATCTGATCACAAACCGCGAAGCCATAGAAACGATGGCGGAAATTGGTGTGGCGCTGCTCCTGTTTACCATCGGTATGGAGTTTTCTTTGAACAAGATTGCCGCCATGCGCAAGCTGGTTCTGGGGGCCGGCGGCCGTCAGGTGATATTGACCATTGCCATGGTGCTAAGCCTGGCCATTCTCGCAAAATACCCCTGGCGGCAGGGGCTGTTCTGGGGATTTCTGGTGGCTGCCAGCAGCACCGCGATTGTCCTCAAGCTCCTTCTTGAGCGGGAAGAACTGGAAACCCTCCACGGCCGTGCTATTGTAGGAGTCCTCCTTTTTCAGGATCTTTGCGTTGTGCCCATGATGGCCATCCTGCCCGCGCTCACGGCCCCTTCGGGCGAAATCGCTTTAACTGTGCTGTATGCGCTTGCCAAGGTGATTGGGGCCGGCGCCTTGATTCTGTTTGCCGCCCGCTATTTCTTCCCTCTCTTGTGGAGGCGCATCGTCGAGGTGCGTACCCAGGAGATCTTTATTATTGCCGCCATTTTCTTCAGCCTCGGTACCGCGTGGGCTTCGGCATCTCTGGGATTGTCGCTCGCCCTGGGCGCGTTTATTGCCGGCCTGGCCCTTTCGGAATCCTCCTACGCGCACCAGATTCATGCGGACATCCTTCCTTTCCGGGATAGCTTCAACAGCCTGTTCTTCATCTCGGTGGGCATGCTGCTGGATTTGAGGTTCGTTCACAACCATTGGGCGGTTGTGCCCGCTATCGCCGCACTCATCTTCGGTCTGAAGGCACTGGCAGGAGGCGCTGCCGTTTTGTCGATGGGCTTCGCAGCCCGAAAATCGCTGCTTGTGGGCCTGAGTCTCGCCCAGGTGGGAGAATTCAGTTTTGTTCTGCTCCATCAGGGCGAACGGCTCAATCTTGTTCCCGCCGGTGAGTACCAGATATTTCTGGCAGCCGCCATCATCACCATGTTGCTGACTCCAACCGTCATCCAGCTTTCACCTCGGATCGCAACACACATGCCTGAGATGCGGCGATTGCGAAAATTTTTCCCGGAGCCCGGTGACGCTGAACTGGAAGCCCGGGCGGCGCCTCTTCACGACCACGTCATCATCTGCGGCTACGGCGTTAACGGCCGGATGCTGGCGCAGGAATTGCGGCGTAAGGGCATTGCCTACCTTGTTCTTGAAT
>DATLWV010000168.1:0-16915 GCA_035576145.1 Terriglobia bacterium | reverse complement strand
GCAAGCCGTTGGCTGCGGCGTGCGAGGAAGCAGGTGTGGAGGTGAACCAGGTGGAGGACCTTCTTAAAAGCGCCGGCCCCGATGAACAACCGGCCGAGAATTGGAGCGAACAGCCTCTCGCCAGCCTCGTCGGCCATATCTTGCAAAAACATCACTCCTATTGCCGTGAAGAAGGCCTTCGCCTGCAGCCGTTATTGGCTAAGGTAGTTTCAAAACATGGTGAGAACCATCCGGACCTGGTTCAGGTCGAGGAACTCTTTACCGCACTTCGCAATGAACTCAGCATGCACATGATGAAGGAAGAGCAAATGCTGTTTCCCTACATCATCGCACTGGAAGATGCTGTGGCGCACAGGTCCTCTGCTCCGCGCGCGCCCTTTGGAACAGTTCAAAATCCGGTGCGCATGATGGTTCAGGAACACGATGACGCGGGACGACTGACGAAGGAAATTCGGACCTTGACCGGAGACTTCACGACGCCCCAGGACGCCTGCCCGAGTTTCAAGGCGCTTTACCAGGGGCTGGAGGCTTTTGAGGCGGATTTGCACCAGCATATTCATTTGGAGAACAACATCCTTTTCCCTCGCGCAATAGCCCTGGAAGATGTTGCGCAATCAGCCTGAGCCACGGTGAATTCGCCCCGCCAAACAGCAAAGGAGCAGCGACACACGGGCTTTGCTGGCCGCCACTAATAGCGAAACCTTCCACGACGTGCTTGCGGATTCGAAGAAGCTAACATACACTGCCGCTATGCAAAGCGGGTTTGACCATCGAACAGTCTACGACGCGCTGGTTGTCGGCTCAGGGGCCAGCGGCGGTTGGGTAGCCAAGGAATTGACGGAAGCCGGCATGCAGGTCCTGATGCTCGAGGCCGGGCCACCTCGCATCCCATCCAGGGATTTTACCGAGCACGTATGGCCTTACCAGTTGAAGTTTCGTGGCTTCGATGACCAGCAAGCCCGCCTGACCGATCAGCCGATTCAGCGGCTCTGCTACGCCTGTGACGAATACAGCCACCAGTTCTTCGTCAAAGACGCCGAGCATCCGTACACGTTTCCCATTGACAAGCCGTTCATGTGGATTCGTGGGCGCCAGGTGGGCGGCAAAACTTTCTGCTGGGCGCGGGAGAGCTACCGTTATAGCGACTACGAATTCAAGGCCGCCAGCCGTGACGGCTACGGACAGGACTGGCCCTTCAGTTACAAAGATCTCGAACCCTACTACGACAAGGTGGAAAGTTTTATCGGGGTGAGCGGCTCGCACGAAGGGCTGGAGCAGATGCCCGACGGCAAATTCCTGCCACCTATGAACCTCTCCTGCGGCAGCCTCCAAGCCAAACAGATTATTGAGAGCAAGTTCGGCTGGCGAGTGATGCCGGACCGTGTGGCCAACCTGACAGTGCCTCACAATGGCCGTCCGCCGTGCCACTATTGCGACGAGTGCCAGCGCGGATGCTACACTGCCTCTTATTTCAACAGCCCTGCCGTCACTCTGCCCGCGGCGGCAAAGACCGGCCGCTTCACGCTGCTGAGCGACGCAGTGGTCAGCCATGTGATTGTTGATAACGAAGGCCTCGCAAGCGGCGTCCACTATATCAACCGTACCACGCACGAGCATCGCGAAGCCCGCGCAAAGATCATTGTAATTGCGGCAAGTGCATTGGAGTCAACGCGCATCTTGCTGAACTCAATCTCGCGCCGTTATCCCAACGGCCTGGGTAATTCAAAAGGGGTGCTGGGTCACTATCTGATGGATCACTTTACCATTCAGGGTGCCGGTGGAATCATGGCTGGCTTGATGTCTTCTGTCCGCGAGCCGACCGGCAACCCCTGCGGCTTTCTGATTGCCAAGTACGCCAACGTAGGGTCCAACAAGAACAAGAATTTTTTGCGCGGTTACCGGTTTGACGGGGATGGAAGCCAGGAACTTTATGGACAGGCCCATTCGATTCCGGGATACGGCAGGGCCTTTCGGGATAAGGTCCGCAGGAATATTCCCTACCGATATGGAATGATGGCCCAGGGAGAGACGCTCCCTCGCTACGAGAACTACGTGACGCTCGACAGGGAGAAGAAGGACGCCTGGGGGATTCCGGTTTTGCACATCAATGCAAGCCACGGAGAAAACGAGTACGCCATGGCCAAGGCCATGCGTGAAGACGTGATGGCTATTCTTGACGCGCTGAAACTGGAAGATGTGCGCCCGCCAGGAGAACATCTGAGCGTATTCGGCAAGAACATCCACGAATGCGGCACCGCGCGAATGGGCAACGATCCCAAGACGAGCGTGATCGATCGTTTCAACCGGCTTCACGACGCGAAGAATGTCTTTGTCGCCGACGGAGCCTCCTTTGTTACTAATAGTTGTTATGAGCCTACCCTGACCATCATGGCCATCGCAACCCGCGCTGCGGATTACATCGCGGACGCTTATCGCAAGGGCGACTGGTAGCCGGCTTCGAGGGTTGCGAACCACGAGGAAAAAAGTAGTGGAAGACAAAGACGAAAATAAGGCTACTGGCGGCAGAGGAGAGAAAACCGGGCTCTCTCGCCGGGAGTGGCTGATTGATCTGGGCAAGGCCGCGGCACTCGTAGGAATCGCGGGGAAGTCTTCGTCTCTCGGTGCGGAAGGAATGTCTGGGTTACCGGCTTCCGAAGCCCGGCCAGAAGCGCTTCCGCCTGGCCTTTACAGTCCTTCGTTTGACCATCTCGGCCACGCGCTGGGAAATGATATGCGGTTCCATCCGATTCCGCCGGGATGCGAGGTGGATTTCATCCGGCCACGTACGGGGCCTTTCGAGCCAGAGTTCTTTTCCGCCGACGAATATAAAGTGATTCACCGGTTGACCGCCCTGATGCTGGGCGAGCCTGCGGGGGCAGATGGAGAAACCGCCAATTCTTCAGATGAAAACATTGTAGACGAGGTGGCTGAGTGGATTGATCTTCACGCGTACAGTTTCGCTGGAGTTCGCGAGGCGGCTGAGCGGCTGACTCCGGAACAGGTCGCTCTTGCCAAGGCCTACGACGGCGCTCCTCTCCTGCACCGAGTCAAGACCTCGGACCCGCAGAAAACTTATCGTACCGGCCTGAAATGGATGGCCGCGGAGACGGAGCGGCGGCACGGGCGCGGTTTCGCGGAGCTTGACGAGGAACAGCAGACAGCCATTCTTGACCTCATCAGCGATGAGCGGACCAGCAAGGGCACTGATAACGACGGTACGCGCTTTTTCCGCCAGCTGAAGAGCGACATTATTTCCGGTTTCTACACTTCCAGGTCCGGCCTGAAAGAGCTCGACGACAAAGCCAACCAGTTTTACGCAGAATCTCCGGGCTGCCCGTCTTCCACCACCCATCGACCTAAACCACTGCGTTAAGTTTCCGGAGAAATGCTTTTCTGCCTCTTGGCAGTATCAGACCACAGCGGGGTATTGCATTCTGTGCGTAACGCCCCCTTGCGTGAATCAGGCGAAGAGTTGTACACTCCGTGCCTTCCAGGGAAGGGCGGTTCGTGGACAAAGAGGTCCAGGCTGAGTTCCCGACAACGGTGAGGATCCGGCCGGTAACGCCGGATGGCAGCGGTGGTAAAAGGATCAGTGATTGAATCGTCGGGAAGGATGAAACCAAATGAAGAATGTTTCACGTCGCAACTTCTTGAAAAGCTCCATTGCTTGCGCAGCCGGAGCGGCAGGAGCAATTGCTGCTTCCAATCTTCTTGCTGTGTCCCAGGCGCCGCACATGAAGTTCCCTGTTACACCCCGCGAAAGGATCGGCGTGACAACGTGGCCGTTTCGCATGTATATCGACAGCTCCACGAACCCATGGCGCGATCCCAAACTTCCCGGGATTGCCTTAGAAGATTTCCCCGCAATGATTGCCACAAAGTTTGGCCTGTACAATGTTGAACTTTTGGCAAGACACTTTCCGTCCACGGACGAAGCCTACTTGCAGGAACTGCGCGCGGCGGTTGAAAATGCAGGGTCACAAATCATCGATATCCCGATTAGCGGGACGGCCAGCTTTTATGATCCCTTTGCGGTGAAGAGGCAGGAGGCTATTGATTTCGGAAGGAAGTGGATCGACATAGCGGCCGCAGTCGGGTCACCGAGTGTGCGGTTGCACATTGAAGGAGTGCAGGGAATTGCTCCCGACGCTGACCGGACTGCCGAAAGCCTGAAGCAGGTGGCTGCCTATGGCGCACAGCGAAACATCATGGTGACGCTTGAGAATGACGACCTGGTCACCGAAGATGCATTCTTTATCGTTCGGGTCATCGACAATGTACAGAACCCCTACTTGCGAGCACTGCCTGACTTCGCGAATTCCATGCTGAGCGGTAACTCTGAATTCAACTATGATGCTCTCACTTTGATGTTCCGGCATGCCTACAACATCGCCCACATGAAGAATTCCGAAGTGGGCGGGCATGGCAGCAAACTCTACACGGTGGATGTGGGGCGGATCTTCAAGATCGCCGAGGCTGCAGGTTATCGCGGTTATTACTCCCTGGAATGGGAAGGGCGCGGAGGAGCTTACGAAGGCACCAGCCAATTGTTGGCCGAAACACTGAAGCATCTCAGCTAAGACTTAGCTGGCGGCAAGGACGGGCAATGGAAAGCAAAAAGTCGGGGCATGGAGGTATCGCAATGAAGAGTGCAATCTTGTCATACCTATCTCATCGGATTCTGGTGTGCGAGTCGAGAACTAATCGCGCAGTGGGCTGGCTTCCGGCCGGGACCATGGCTGCAACAGTGTTCCTGATGTTGATTACTGCCAGCGCCGGCCTGGCGCAGCAACAGGGAGTGAATTATGACGAGTCGAAGGTGCCGGCGTACACGCTGCCTGACCCTCTGGTGATGGCGAACGGGCAACGGGTGACGAGCGCCCGGATGTGGACGGAACAGCGGCGGCCCGAACTCCTGAAACTATTTGAAACTTATGAGTACGGACACAGTCCCGGCCGGCCCCAAGGAATGACCTTCCAGGTGGTTTCGGTGGATGCGAATGCTATTGGCGGCAAGGCAGTGAGAAAAGAGGTCCTGGTCAACTTTACAGGCCGCAAGGACGGACCGAAAATGCGCCTCCTGATTTACCTGCCCAAGGGCGCGCAGAAGCCAGTCCCCATGTTTCTCGGGCTGAACTTTGGCGGCAATCAGACCGTTGCTTCGGACCCGGGGATTACCATCAACCCGGGATGGATGAGGGACGGCTGGGGCGTGATCAACCATCGAGCGACGGAGGAATCCCGTGGCGTCAATGCCTGCCGTTGGCAATTGCAGAAGATTCTTGCCCGTGGCTATGGCCTGGCCACCGCCTTTTATGGTGATGTCGAGCCGGATTTCAATGGCGGCATTCGTGATGGTGTGCGGGCGATTTATTTGCATCCCGGACAGTCGGACCCGGCTGCCGATGGCTGGGGAGCCATCGGAGCGTGGGCTTGGGGACTGAGCCGCGCCATGGACTACCTGGAGACTGACAAAGAGGTGGATGCCCATCGAGTTGCCGTTGTTGGGCATTCCCGGCTGGGTAAGACGGCCCTCTGGGCTGGAGCGCAGGACACCCGAATTGCGCTTGTGATTTCCAACGATTCAGGCGAGGGCGGGGCGTCACTTAGCCGGCGCTGGATGGGCGAAACAGTCAGAGCCATCAACACCAGTTTCCCATGGTGGTTCTGCGGGAATTTCAAGAAGTACAACGATGATGTCAACGCGTTGCCGGTGGACCAACATGAACTGATTGCTCTCATCGCTCCACGGCCCGTCTACATCGCGACCGCGGCGGGCGATCTTTGGGCTGATCCCCGTGGCATGTTTCTGGCGGGTAAGGCCGCCGATCCGGTTTACCGGATGCTAGGGACAGACGGGCTAGGTGCCGGGAAGATGCCCGGGATCAGCCAACCGGTGATGACCACCATTGGTTTTCACCTGCGGTGCGGCCCCCATGACGTCACTGCGTATGACTGGGAGCAATTTCTCAACTTTACCGACAGACACCTGAAATTCCGCTAATTCGCAACTTTAAGTTCTGCGGACAGGAACCTCATGGCGACCCTGGGACCTTGCCAGTCTATTGAACCCTTGCCTCCTATCTGTTAACCTATCGAATAATTCTTATGGCTACCCCGTGTAAAAAGTGTGGGGCAACGAAAACCGAACGCGCAAGTCACGGGCTTCTCTACTCAGCGGCTCGAAAGTGTGGTTATCGTTTGCGAGTATGTTCCCGGTGCCGCCGCCGGCGCTTGCTGCGGCTTGGCGAGGATCCAGATGGTCCCGTTCCACTCCGTAAAGCGTGGTTTATCGAGGTGCTACGACCTTCTCTCGTGGCAGTTTCATCTGGCACAGGATCGGTGGACTACAGATGTCCAAGTTGTGGCGGCGCTGACTTACAAAGATCGAAGCGCCGATGGCATGAGCGCGTTTTTCGCCGCCCCCCCATGGTAAGGTGCCGTGCCTGTCGAAGCCGTTTCCCGCTGTCTTCCGTCTAGCAGGCCGGCCGCGACACCGTTAAAATCTTCCACGGATCCCATCGAGGGTTTGTTTTCGGCACCGACAATCTATGTCTGGTCATAGTGGACCAAATCGTGGCACATCATCGCCCATGACGGCGCGTTCGGTAAACCAGCGCATCGCGGCCTCAGCCGGAATCGTTATGGCGAGCATTCTTGCAAGCCGCCTGCTCGGCTTTCTGCGTGAATGGGCCGTCGCGCACCAGTTCGGCTCAAGCGCCGTTACTGACGCCTATTACACGGCGTTTACGCTGCCGGATTTCGTCAACTATCTTGTTGCCGGAGCCTCGCTCAGCATCACTTTCATTCCGGTCTTTGCCAAATACCTTGCGGAGGAAAACGAAGAAGAGGGATGGCGGGTTTTCTCCACTGTGATCACAGTCATGGTCCTTATCTTGCTTGTCCTGGTGACTGTGGGGGAATTCCTCGCGCCTGAACTTCTGCACGTGATCGCTCCCGGGTTCAATCCAGCAGAAAAAGCGCATGCGGTTTTCCTGACCCGCCTGATGATGCCGGCGCAGATCTTCTTTTATCTTGGCAGCATTCTGAGCGCGGTCCAATACGCCAAGAGCCGCTTCCTCATCCCTTCTCTTGCCCCGGTCATATATAACACCGGAATTATTCTCGGCGGGTTCCTACTGGCTTCCTCTCTCGGCATCACAGGATTTTCAGTCGGCGTCCTGGTAGGGGCGTTTATAGGCAACTTCCTGTTACAGGTTTACGGCGCCCAAAAAGTGGGCGCCAGGTTTACGCCCAACCTTAACGTCCGGCATCCGGGCTTTCGGATGTTCATCAAGCTGGCCGTTCCCATCATGCTGGCGCTGTCGGTGGTCTTCTCAGATGACTGGATTATCCGCTGGTTTGGTTCGTACCTGGTTCCCGCCTCAATTACCTGGCTGAGCTATGCCAAGTTCCTGATGCGGGTCCCCCTGGGTGTCATTGGTCAGGCCGTTGGAGTCGCTTCGTTTCCTTTTCTGGCCCAGCTTTACGCTGAAAAGAAATACGACGAACTCAATCGTACTCTCAACACAACGCTCAAGGGCTTGCTCCTCATGATCGTGCCCGTTTCAGCGCTGACGATTGCCTTGAACCGGCCGCTGGTATATTTCGTTTTCTCCCACACACGCCTTCAAGTTCCTGATCTGAACGCCACGGCCGCGGCGCTGGCCTTGTTCTCGATCAGCATGTTCGCCTGGGGAGCACAAAATATCGTGGCGAGGGGATTTTACGCAGGGCGCGACACCCTTCGGCCAGCACTGTATGGTACTGCCATAACATTCCTGAACCTCCCGGTTTACTGGCTGCTGGTGAAGCACATGCAGTTCAGGGGACTTGCGCTGGCAAGCTCCGTCGGAATAACCGCTTACGCCATTGTGCTTTTTGTGTCGCTCTACCGGTCAACGGGCAATAAGGCAACTCTGGAGATGGTGGGGTTCTTTCTGAGGGTTGCCACAGCATCAGTTGTTGGGGCCGCGGGCGCGTATGAGATTGTCCACTGGCTCGAAGGCATGACGAACTGGCAAAAAACCTCGGGCGCCCTCTTAATCCTCATTGTGGCCACCCCGGTGGGTATCATTCTTACCGGGTTCGCGGCCAAACTTCTCCGCATCCGCGAATTGAATGACTATCTGAAGTCCGTCCCGCTATTTTCCCGCCTGCGCCGCGGCCTCGGATGACCGCGGGCCTACTCATCGCCAATCGTTAACGCCCTGGCTATTTCCCAATGCAGAACTGGGAAAAGATTATTCCCAGAATGTCTTCAACGTCGGTCGCGCCAGTTATCGTGTCGAGGGGCCGCAGGGCGTCATAGAGATCGAGCAGGAGCATCTCGTGGTGCATCCGCCCTGCAGCTGCCTTGCGGCACCGCTCAAGCCCCTGAAGTGATTCCTGAAGAAGTTGCTGGTGCCTGAGGTTGGTTACCAGTTCACCCTCTGAACCGGGGTTGTCCGCCGCTCCGGCCGCCTGGAGGATTTTGTCACGCAATTCGTCAATGCCTTGTCCTGTCAGCGCGGAGGTCACTACGATTTCCACGGTCCCGGGCGCTTCGTCATCTTCAGCCAGGATTGCCTGCTCAATTGCGGTGGTGCTGGTGCGGATCGGCAGGGCAGATTTGTTGGCGACCACCAGCATGCACCCCATGCGGCACGTTTTTCGGAGCAACTCGGAATCTTCCTCGGTCCAGTCCTGCGAGGTGTCCACCACAAGAAGTCGAAGGTCGGAATCGGCCATGGCCTGATGCGTCCGCTCAACTCCGATCTTTTCCACCGTGTCCACCGTTGCGCGGATGCCGGCGGTATCCACCAGATTGACGGGAATGCCACCAATCGAGGCGCTTTCAGTCACCAGGTCTCTTGTTGTACCGGGTATTTCGGTTACAATGGCGCGCTCCATGTTCAGCAGGCGGTTGAACAGGCTCGATTTGCCAACGTTCGGACGGCCTACGACGGAAAGGCTGAGTCCCTCGCGAACAATGCGGCCGTACGCATACCCTTGGATCATCTTCTCAACGTCAGACTTTACATCATCGAGGTCATTCAGCAGGTTCTTCCAGTCCATCACCTCAACGTCATCGTCGGCGAAGTCGATTCCTGCTTCGAGGCGTGCAATCAGGTCCAGCAGCGACTGTTTGTGCGGTTTCAACCGTGCGGAAAGCGAGCCTCCAAGTTGCGTGGCAGCAACACGCGCCTGGAAGATCGTTCGCGATTCAATCAGGTCACGTATTGCTTCTGCCTGGGTGAGATCGATGCGGCCGTTAAGGAAGGCGCGCATGGCGAACTCACCTGGTTCCGCCGCCCGTGCGCCGCGCTCAAGACAGCATTCCACCAGGTACAGCAGAATTATGGGAGAGCCATGGCAGGAAATCTCCACAACGTCTTCGCCGGTATAAGAATGGGGCTTCTTGTAAAACGTCAGGACGACTTCATCCAGAACCTTCCCGGTTTGGGGATCCATGAACTTGCCTAATGTCGACCGCTGCACTTCGGGAGGCACCTTTGCCGGCCGAACCAGTTGAGAGGCGACTTCGATGGACTGCTCACCTGACAGGCGCACGACTCCGATTCCTCCGCGGCCCGGTGGGGTGGCGATGGCCACGATGGTGTCTTCCTTCGTCATGCTAAAACCTGCGGATGTTTCAGGAAGGGGATGTAGCGGGGTAGATAACAACTTTTCGGGACGGGCCCGCGCCTTCGCTCATTGTTTTCACAGTTGCCTCGTCCTTAAGCGCCAGGTGGACAATTCGCCGTTCGCGTGAACTCATGGGAGTCATGTGGAACGGGCTTCCGGTTTCGACGGCCTGGCGGGCCGCCATCAAGGCCGTCAGCTTAAGCTCTTCTGCCCGGACATGCCGCCAGTCGTGGCAATCAAAGCTGATCCTGCCATAAAGATCGTCATCCACACGCACCGCTTTCAGCACAACATATTCAAGAGCGTCCAGCAGGGCGGCATTTTTCTCCAGCAGCAGGTCGCAGTCAGGGCCGTCAAAATCCAGAACTATACCCGGGGCATTGGGGCCACTTTCAGTGGCGTCGCATTTCCTCACAGTTGACTTGAGTTCGAAGCCCCCGTACTGGATAATCTGTACCACAAGAGATTCGATCTCAGCCATGTAATGGTCCTCGGATTGCTCTGATGAAAATTGTGTCGTCATGATTTCTATTCGCTACGCCTTGGCCACAACTGCCTTTTCCGGTTCCAGCGGCGGCCGCTTTGGAGTGATAAAGCGGTTGATAATGAGCTGCTGCCCAATGCCGACTATGTTTGCCGCGAGGAAGTAGAGAACCAGCCCACTGGCCAGGTGGAAGAACATCAGCCCAAACACCAGTGGCATGATCAACATCATGCGTTTCTGGTTCGGGTCTGCCGTCATCATCGGCGTCATCTTCTGCATGAAGAACATGCTCACCATCATGATCACGGGCAGGATCGGAATTGGCAGACCCATGATACGGGAAGGATCGGGCATGGACAAGTCCTTTATCCACCAGATCCACGGAGCGTGACGAAACGCAAAAGGCGTTTCAAGCGACTCGTAAAACCCATAAAGGATGGGCAGCTGCGGCAGCATGGGCAAACACCCACCCAGTGGATTAATCCCATGCTCCTGGTAGAGCTTCATCACTTCCTGGTTCATCCTCGCCTTGCGAGGGTCGTTGAACTTGTACTGCTTGTACCGGTCCTGGATGCTTTTCACCAGCGGTGCGATGCGTTGCATTTCCTGTGCGGACCGGATGCTCTTGAGCTTAAGTGGGAATAGTGCCGTGTTCAGGATGACGGTTAGTATGACAATCGCCCAACCGTAGTTGTGCACCCAGTTGTTATAGATGTAGCGCAATCCCAGAAACAGCGGCTTGGCGATGACGCTGAACCAGCCGAAATCCACCAACCCCGTCAGCGGAGGGTGCGTTGTTTCCAGCACATCCAGGGCCTTGGGGGCGACAAACAGCCTGAAGCTGACAGACTGGGCCACGGAACTCCCCAGCTCCGCATAGCCGGCTTTGGGTAATTCCTTTTCCTTCCAGTTTTCAGGCGTCCATGATGTGTGTCCGGCGCCGAAAACCTGGTTTGAGGATTCGGGAAAGAATATCCCGGCAAAGTAGCGGTCTTCAAGCCCTGCAAAATCAATTGGGCCGGACTTTGTCAATTCATTTTCAATCTTGTGGAGATCCGTGGTTTCTACTTTGTCGTTGGTTTGGTAAGCCACCTTGCTCTGCGCGAATTCGTCCAGTTCGGGAAGCGAATGGTCGCCGAGCCCTCCGACCCAGGCCACCCGCACGGGAACGTAATTCTGGTCACGGGCCACGCTCACGCTGGCCTGAACCATGTAATCCGAGCCGAAGGTAAACTTCTTCTGCACCTGGACATGACCGTCGCTGTAGGTGAATTCCAGTGCTGCGGGCGCCTTCAGGGTGGTGCCTGATGGCTGGGCAACATAAAGCGCCTGGTTCACTTTCTGATTGAGCGAATCGTCCGTTGTCCTGAGGCTTATCGGATAGCCCAGCTGCTTGCAGGCTGCAGGATCCACCACGTCCAGAGGTTTGCCGTGAGCGTCGTCGTACTTCTTGAGGACCCAGCTTTTCACCACGCCTCCCTGCGTGGTAAAGGTGATCCGGTAAAGATCATTCTCGACGGTAATGTCCTGGGCCTGCTGGCCTTCTGCCACTGGAATCTGCGGAGCAGGGGGAGGCTTGGGAGCTTCCGGCTTGGCGGCAGCTTGTTCAGTTCCTTCTCGTCCCGCGGCCTGCTGGGTTGTGGACTGCGCGGGACTGGACGGTTTCGGCGCAGGAGGCGGCGTCTTGACAAACATCACCCGCCATATCAGCAGCAAGACAAATGACAGGGCGAACGCTATCATTACCCTTTTTTCGTTGTCCATGGATGAAAGGCTTTCTGTTTAACTCTCTTGTCCTGATACCGCCGGACGGTCAGGGAACTGGATCGTAGCCGTGATCCCCCCAGGGCCGGCAGCGCACCAGCCGGCGAACCGCCAGCCGCGTTCCTTCCCATGCACCCCACTTTGCAACCGCTTCAAACGCGTAAGCTGAGCAAGATGGATAGAAGCGGCACGACGAGGGAATGATGGGCGAAAGACAAATCTGATAGAAGCGGATCAGCCCCAACAGCAGCAATCTCAGAGCGTAGGCTCCTCCGCGGAGGATGCCTCCGACGGCCCGGCGGGGAAAAGGCGTAACAACTCCCGTTCCAGGGCCGGATAGGCGACTGTGGCGGCTGCAGGGCGAGGGTTGAGCACAATGTCCCATCCCCCCGGCAATTCCCGGCGATGCAGCCGGAAAACTTCCCGGATTCGCCGCTTGATGCGGTTCCGCAAGACGGCCGTGCCCAGACGCCTTGGCACGGTAATTCCCAGGCGTGTCTGGGCCAGCCCGTTCGGTCGATAAAAAACTGTGCATAGCGACGCACTTCGGCGCTGTCCCTCATTGTAAACCCGTTGAAATTCCAATCGACGGAGCAGCCGGTATTGCTTGGGGAAAGCAGCCGAATCGGGATTCACGGAGTCAGGCGATGGCGACCCTTCTGGCGGCGCCGCTTCAGCGTCTGGCGCCCTCCTGGGGTTCGCATGCGAATGCGGAATCCGTGTGTCTTGGCACGCCGACGCCGATTGGGTTGGTAAGTCCTTTTCAAAGCTCTGACTCCCTGTTAAGTTCGTGTCTCTAAAGCTTAAACACTTACGATAACCTGTGCCTTCCAGCCAAGTCAAGCCGCGGATTCTCCGTGAGCGCACGTTATTAACGATAGGGCATGTGGACGGCCGCTCGGCACAGCGTTTCCAGTGGCCCTCAAACCATCCGCTCAGGCGAAAAAGAAGGACGATGATGGTATGGGCTCCACCGCAGGCTCCAATGCTTGGCTGTCACCTTGGGTCAGGCGCCGACAACCAGCTTGTGGTCTGCCTCCGCCACTCCGGCTGCCCTTGCACGCCACAAGCTTCGGCGCTCCAAACAGCGCACAACTTCAAGGCAATAATCCGGTAAGGCCTATGACCTAAGCTCAAAATCAGATAAAAAGTACGTCCCAAGCCCTATGCCCGACGGCGGCAGACCTGGCCCTTGTGGAATAATTCCGTGATGGGGGGCACCGCATTTCACTTCACGAACTCCCCCTGCCTGCCCTTCGACCAGGGATCGTATGCCAGGCAGAACTGAATCCGGTCGGGGACGGGAGGATGTGAATAGAACAAGAAAACGTTCACCGGATTGGGTTCGGGATCACTCAAGTTTACCTCTCCCAGAATCTGGAAAGCCTGCGCAGCCACCTGCGCGGAATCAGGCGTAAGGCCGTGCGTGACTTCCAGGCCGTATTGGTCGGCCTGATGCTCGTAGTGACGGCTGACGGCGCTCGTTAACGGACTTGCCAGAAAGACGAAAACTGAGAGGAGAAACAGCAGGGCCGGCAGCGACGCCCAGTCGTCCAGACCTCTGACCTTCCACTTTTCCCCCCAACGAGACAGCACCCATCCGATCGATCGAAAGCCGAGATAAAAGAGGACAAAAAAGAGGGCCGCGAAGAAAGTGAGCAGTTTAGGGATGTGCTTGAGAACGTAATGGCCCATTTCATGGCCGGTAACAAACACTATCTGGGGGGTATTCATCTTGGCGATCGTGGTATCCCACACTACGATGCGCTTGGAAGCACCAAATCCAGTGACGTAAGCGTTCAGCGTAGTCGTCTTCTCGCCTGCCCCCATCCAAAACATGCGCTGCGGCGGGATGTTCTCTCCAGCACGCCGCACCATGCGTTCCAGACTTTCGGTTAGGACGGGATCCTTTTGCTGGAGGGGCTCGAATTTGTGGAACATGGGATCTAAAATCCACGGTGAGATGAAAAGGACAAACAGCAAGATCGGCAGAGAGAACAGCCAGAAATAAAACCACCAGCGCTTGGCGCTGCGGCGAATGACCGTGTAGAGAAGCCAGATCAGGATGATTCCAATCACCATGGAGATTAAACCCCCTTTGACCCAGTCCCAGCTCCACGAACCCCATCCCTGCACCGAAAGTCCGTACTCTCGCGAGATCCAGTGCTGGTAAAGATCTGCCGGCAAGGTGAGAACGGCCATAGTCAGAAGCAGCAGAGGCGAGAACACGACGCTCTGCAGTAAGCGCCTGGACGAGAATTTCTCTGCCCAATCGCGGTATCTGGGTGCGAGTTTCCAGTGGAGGATCAGCCAGAGCACGATAAGTCCGTAGACGAAGCTGATCAGCCTGAAGCGGAAACGGATCCGGCCGAGGTTATGCGCCTTCTGATAAAGTTCATGGGAGAGCGTGTAGCTCGTGACTTTCGACTGAGTTGCGGGCTGAGTAGTTGGGCTCTGAGTTGTAGCAGCGCTCGGACTCCCTGACGGTTGTTGCCCCCCGCTCGATGAACTCGAGGCGGGTACGGCTTGAACGAGCAGGGCAGGACACATGACAAAAACGAGAGCGAAAACAAGGTAGAAGCTTCTCATGTCGCGCCGTCTCCTTTCGTTCTTGAAATCTGCTCACACTGTGACTTGCGAGGCCTGGATGCAGGGTGTGGAACGAGAGGGAAACTATCAAAAGCGAGACTGGAAATCAAGCCGGATGTTCCTCGGTTGCGGACTGGCCAAATCTCTGTAGGATTTTGGTTTGCGAGGCAGATGGTGCATGACAGGAGTTTGATCGTCCGCCTGAGGCATCTGGCAATTCTGCGAATGGCAGGGTGCTTTTTCCATGAGGCCAACGCCTGTCAGCCCCCTTGAGGCGGCTTGATTTCTGATAGAATACCGGAAGATTTGAAAACCGGACCACAGCCCGAGTGCTGGTTGTGTCTTCATAGTCCGGCCGGAACTGAGGGGCTTGAAGAATGGAATTACGCAGCGAATCTGGACCATGAAGTTTCCATCGTAATAGGGCTTTCGCCAGAGAATGGACAGAAACACTCAACCCGGACCCGGGAGGAACCGTTGAAAGCAGGTTGTCCCGATTGCCGTGTTCTTTCCAGTACGCTATTCCGGAGCCTTTCTGAAGACCAGGCCAGGCGCTTCAACTGCATCTTCTGTCCCACGCGCTATCACAGAAACCAGATACTATTCTTTGAAGGCGGTGCCGCCAATCATCTCTTTGCGTTGAATTCCGGACTGGTCAAAATGGTGAAATCTCTGGAGAATGGGAAAGAGCGAATCACCCGCGTTCTATTCCCTGGAGACCTCTTCGGCCTGGAAGCTTTAAACCAGGAGACTTATCCATTGACTGCGGTAGTCCTTCAGGACTCGGAGATCTGCGCGGTTCCGCGGGAACAGTTTTTTGCCTTCCTTCGCTCCAACCCGGATATTTCTCTGGATATGATTCGCCTGCTGGTCAGCGAAATCGCCGCGGCCAGGTCGCAGATGACCGAGATGAGTTTCAAGGATGCGCGAATGCGGGTCGCCACCT
This sequence comes from Terriglobia bacterium, assembly GCA_035576145.1. Lineage (GTDB taxonomy): Bacteria > Acidobacteriota > Terriglobia > UBA7540 > UBA7540 > SCRD01. Next base: position 1,505 of record DATLWV010000168.1, on the reverse strand, counting down.
TTCTGCTGTCGCTCATTCCCTCTGATGAAGGCCGCTCCTCCAACTCCCTTTCCCTGAAGCTTCCACTGACGAGCCAGGAAATTGCGGAAATTTTGGAATTGTCGCCGGAAACCGTCAGCCGTACCTGGCACGCATTGCGGGAGGATGGGCTGATCGAAAAGCGGGGCCGACACCTCGTCATCCAGGACCTTCGTGCCCTTGAAGGTGCTGCGAGACGCTGATGCACTCCAGACACTTATAATTCGCTGCAGGACAAACCTGCTATCCCTTCCACATAAAACAATTAGCAGAGCGGAGATTGACATTTGTCATGGCGAAATCTGCCTGATGTCATCGACGAGAGGTTTTCCCTGCAGGATCATAACTTTTCGTCGGCGTTCTTGGGCGTAAGCAAGAGCAGATCATCGCGGTTTTCTGCCTATTGTTTCAAGTTGAATTCAGTCCCGGACACGGAGGCACGGGTTCGGGATGTGACATTGCTCTAATTTTGCAAGAACGGATTTGGGCTTGATGAAATGCTTCCGAACTATCCGGGTCATCATTCAATTTTTCTGCTTAGGGCTTGTACTCGGCGCGCCGACAACGATCTTGACTGAGCCCCGGACGGCGGGAGAGCCTTCTCTCCCGGCCATCATTTTTGTTGAGGCCCCCACCGTTGCATCTGGTCCACTGGCGGAGAGGTTTCCTCAGGGAAGCCATCTGGCGCACCTTGTGCCCGGAACTTCATCCGATTCTCATATCAACCTGACTCCGGAATTGTTTGCCGCGGCTGATCCGCGAGTTTCTTATGATGCGACAAAGGTCCTTTTTGCTGGCAGGAAGGAACGCAATTCCGTATGGCAGATCTGGGAGATGAACGCCAACGGTTCGAATAAGCGCCAGCTTACGCACTGCGCGACGGATTGTTTCCAGGCCGCCTACATTCCTCGAAACCAGATTGTGTTCACGATGGTCGCAGGGAAAGGGAGCCAGCAAACTTCGGCCATCTACGTTTCTGAAGAGAATGGCGCGGGCGCCCACCCCATTACTTTCGGTCCGGGAGATTTCCAGGTTGAAACCGTTCTGCGCAGCGGCCGAATTCTTGTCTCGGCCAAGTCAACTCTTGTAGCCGGCGGGCAGGGCAGTGAATCACGCATGTTTTACACATTGCGAACGGACGGATCGGGACTCAGTCCATTTCGCTGGAACAGCGCGCCGAACGCGTTAAGAGCCGGGGCCGAGGAATTGGATGACGGAACCGTGCTGTTTGTAAAGAAGCAGAATTCCGACGCCGGCGAGCTTGCCTGGATCAGACCCGGAGCCCTGCATAATGCAATGATTACACCACCAGGTCCCGACTATTGGTCAGCACACGCTCTTGATGGGAATCGGCTGGTGGTGGCAAGGGCGGATGCCGGTTTGTCGGGTACTTCGGGGAAATTCGCACTCTATGTTTTCAACCTTGCAACAAGAAGCATTGAGAAGACTCTCTATCGCAGCCCGAAGTTTTCGGGCGTCGAGGCCGT
>DATLWV010000167.1:0-8242 GCA_035576145.1 Terriglobia bacterium | reverse complement strand
GGCCGTTCCCTCCCGAAACACCCGGAAAGAATGGCCAAAAACGCATCCACAATTCAAATCGAAAACGGCTTGTTCGGAGATCAAACTCATATTTCCATGCAACTTAGGCAAAATTCAAAATTCAATGACCGGACAGCAGTGATCCTTCATACTTCATAATTTGCTCTCGTTTATCAGCACAGCCTGATCGTCCCGCACTCAAAACGCATTATCTGAAAATCCTGCTACACAATAAATTGTCCCCTTGCACTTCGACAAGAGGAGGTGTAGTATCGGTCTTGTAGAAGTGAAAGGGGTAAATTATGGGAAACCGAACCATCGATCTGCCGCAAGGAACTCTCGACCTGCTGATCCTCAAGACGCTGGCTCTGGGGCCCCAGCACGGCTGGGCCATTTCTGACCGCATTGAACAGATTTCGAGAGAGGTCCTGAGCATCAAGCAGGGGTCGCTCTACCCCGCTCTGCACCGGCTTGAGCGTCGCGGGTGGATTAAAGCCGCCTGGGGCGCATCTAAGAATAACAGGCGCGCCAAGTACTACGAGCTGACGAAAGCGGGAAAGAAGCAGCTTGAGGCCGAAGAGAGCGCGTGGCGGCAACTCACGGCCGCCGTCGGCCAGGTGCTTGAAACAGCGTAGCGGAGTACAGCATGATCCATGACTTTCTATTTAGCATGAGGGCCTTGTTCCGGCGAAGCGCCATGGAAGCCGAGCTGGACGGAGAGCTCCGCGCCCATCTGGAACACCAGGTGGAAAAGCACATGCGGCGGGGCCTGTCACGGGAGGAAGCAGAAACCCGGGCGCGATTTGATCTCGGCGACCTTGACCAGATTAAAGAAGAGTGCCGCCGCAGCTGGGGTGTGCAGCTCATCGACGAACTGGCTTCCGACGTTCGCCTGGGGTTGCGGCAGGTGCGGCGCAACCCGGTTTTTTCAACGGTTTCAGCCCTTGCCCTGATTCTCGGCATTCTGGCCAACACGATGATGTTCGATGGCCTCACAGCCTTTGAGCAACGGCTTTCACCGCAGCAGCAGCCGGCTAGCCCTGTGCTGGCGGCGCAGAACTCTGTGCCCAAACCAGTCAAGAGCGGCGAAGTCCATCGAAACAAGGTTGCGCGGAAAGTTCCCAGCCCAAAGCCCGCGCGGGCCAGGACCATTCAAAAGAACCACGATAAACAACGCACAAGGTCCGCACCGCCGGCTCGTGAAAAGGCGCCGATTGTGACGGCCGGGTTCTTCTTTACCCCCGGCGCCGTGCAAGTTCGCAGGGCAACGTGGATATCAAATTATGAGGAAACGGGGAGCAACGGTTTTGTCCTGATCAGTGAGACCTGGCAGCAAAGCGGGAATGTTGCCATCCGGCGTGCGCTCGAAGTCACCGTGCAAGTCGGCAATTCCTGTGAAACTGTAGTAATGGAGGTCATACCTGGCAATCCCAGGAACCTTCAGGAGGGCGGTTGGAGGCCCTTTGTCCTTAACGCCCGAGCGGCGATGTCAAACGCAACGCAAGGGGGCGCGCTGGCCGTGATGGAGCAGTCCGGCCAATGCACCTCAGTTTCTGAAAGCTTGTCAAACCTGTAACCCGGCACTGAGCTCGCGGACCGGGAAAAAGGGTGATGGCATGCGCGGGGAGAAGTGTGCGCAAACGCGGCCAACAGGTTACTGAAAAAATATTCACGCGACGTCATCTTGAGCGAAGCGAAGGATCTGCTTCATTCATTTTCAGGAAGGTTCAACAGATGCTTCTCCCGCTTCGCGGAATCAGCATGACGACTGGCCTTTTTCAGCAACCTGTTAACGCCCCGCTAAAGAACTAAACGAAAGGAGAAAATATTTCATGCAACGTTTTTCAAAGCAGTTTCTTCGCAACAATCTTCTCGGATTGAGCCTGGCCGTCATCGGTGTTGTGTGCATGGCCCTGACCTCGGCGGTATATTTCGGCCAGCGGACTTCCCCCAACTTTATTCTGGCGGTCGGCGAGGCAGTGGACGGGCCCGGCATCAACCGCCTGCAGGAGCTGAACGAAGCCTACGAGCAGATTGCCAATGCCGTCTTGCCTGCGGTGGTCAACATTCGAACCACGCAGGTGGTCCACGCGCGGCAATCGCCGTTCTTTGCGAATCCCATGTGGCGGCAGTTTTTCGGCAACGATCCCGGCCTTGCGGTCCCGCAGGAGCAAAGAGAGCACGCGCTGGGGACGGGCGTCATCCTTTCGCCGGACGGCTACATCGTCACCAACGACCACGTTGTTTTCTGGGGCAAGGCTAAGGACATTGAGGTGATGCTCTCAGACAAGAGAACGTTCAAGGCAAAGATTGTGGGTTCAGACCGCTCAAGCGACCTTGCGGTGCTCAAGATTGACGCCAGCAACCTGCCCGTGGGCAGGTGGGGAAATTCCAGTGACCTTCGCGTGGGCGACACGGTGATGGCTTTTGGCAATCCCTTTGGCCTGAACTTCACCGTGACTCGCGGCGCCGTCAGCGCCCTGGGCCGCTCCGGGCTGGTGCAGGACAATTTCGACAATTACATCCAGACCGATGCCGCCATCAACCCGGGCAACTCCGGCGGGCCGCTGGTAAACATCAAAGGCCAGGTGGTGGGGATCAACGCCATGATCGTTCCCAGCTCGGGCCAGAGTGGCGAAGCCGGATTTCTGGGCATCGGATTCGCAATTCCATCGAATACCGTCCGGCACGTGATGGAAGACCTGGTCAAAACCGGAAAGGTTTCGCGCGGCTACCTCGGAGCCTTTATCCAAAGCCTGAGTCCCGGGTTGGCCAAGGAATTTGACGTTCCGGATACCTCCGGCGCGCTGGTCCAGAACGTAACGCCCGACGGGCCGGCGGCGAAGGCAGGGCTCCAGAATGGCGACGTCATTCGCAAATTCAACGGGCAGGATGTCACCGGCGCAGGCAGCCTGACATCCCAGGTGACGGAAACCAATCCCGGAACGGCGGTTACCCTGGATGTGCTTCGCAACGGAAAACCGGCGAGCGTGAAAGTCACGCTGGGCGAGCGCCCGGCCAACGAAGGCACCGCGTCCGGAGAGAGCAATGAAACATCAGGAGGCGTTCTCGGCGGCATCTCGGTCCAGAACCTGACTCCCGCGCTTCGCAACCAGCTTGGCGTCGCCGAAAATGTTACCGGAGTTGCGGTCTCGCAAGTGGATCCGGACAGCCCGGCGGCCGCTTATCTTCAGCAGGGCGACGTGATTGAAAGCATCAACCGGCAGCCGGTGCGCAACGTGGCGGACTTCAACCGCCTGGCGGGCAGCGCGAAGGGGCAGGTGCTGCTGCGCGTCAATCGCCAGGGAGTGGGAATGTTCCTCGTAATCTCTTCCGGCGACGGCCAATGATCGCACCTCTTTTGTGATTTGCGTCGGGACGGGCGGCCTTCGTGTGGCCAGGCATCACCGTTGGATGACGGGCCTGGCCACGCGAGGCTGGAAAGCCCGCGGATCGCAAAATGCGAGGTCCGCGCCACTGTGGGAAGTGAGGGCCTTATTTGACTCTTACGTCGGGCTCTACAGACATTCCGGGCCTGAGCAGATGTTCGGGATCCTGACCTTTATCGAACATGATCTTGACAGGGATTCTCTGAACGACCTTGACAAAGTTGCCTGTCGCATTTTCTGGTGGCAGCAGGCTGGCCCGCGCTCCGGTGTTGCTGGCGATATTGAGGACGTGGCCGTTGTAAGTGCGTCCGTACGTGTCAACGTAAATCTTAACGTGCTGACCGGGCCGCATAAACTTCAGTTGCGTCTCTTTGTAGTTAGCTGTCACCCAAATGTTCTGACTATCCAGCGGGACAATCGTCATCAGTTGCTGACCCGGCGAAACATTCTGGCCCGGTTGGACCGACCTTTGCCCGACAATTCCACTGACCGGCGCCACAATGGTTGTGTATTGCAGGTTCAGCCGCGCCTGCTGCAGGACTGCTGCGGCCTTTTCCGTTTGCGCCTGCGCCGATCGGGCGCGGGAGCGCTGCACTGAAATCTGCTGGGGGCGGGTTTCGGCATATTGTAATTGGGCTTGAGCCTGCGCAAGCCTGGCGCGCGCCTGAGTAACCGCCTGTTGCGCAACTGCGGCGGAGGCGCGGGCAGCGGCCACCGCGGCAGCCGTGGCTTTCTGGCTGTCCACAGCCTGGGTATATCGCTGCTGCGGAATTTCGTCCTTCGCGGCCAGCGGCTTATACCGGTTCACATCATCCTGGGCTTTCGAGTCGTTGGCAACTGCCTGCTCGAGCGAGGCCCTGGCGGCGGCTAGCTGGTGCTGCGCTGCGACGACGCCGGCTTTGGCGTCCTCTACGCTCGCCTGAGAACTGGAGAGCTGGCTCGAAGTATTGACCGACGTGAGGGGAACATTCGTCGAGAGGGCTGCGGCGCTGGCTTGATCATCGGCCAGGGTTGCTTTGGCATTGGCCACAGCTACGTCATAGTCTTTTGGATCGAGTTGCACCAGCACTGTTCCGGCCTTCACAAACTGGTTGTCGTCCACAGTCACACGTGTCACATAGCCCGAAACTCGGGAGCTGACGGGATAGATATAACCGTCAATCTGGGCGTCGTCCGTCGACTCCCAGGCGGCAAAGTGGCGATAGAGCAGAACTGAAAGAACGATGACCACAATGCCGAGCAATGCGAACAAGATGACCCTGCGCGTTTTCCTGTGTCGCGTGGGGGCTCTGCCGGGCCCCACTCCGGTTCCAATCGGCTCAGCGCCTGCGGGTCTTGCTCTGTCGTCAGGTTGGGACAATGCGTCTGACATAGATTTGTTACCTCACTCCCAGATATTGCAAGGCCGATTGCTCGGCAATTCCAAGTGCCTGTGCCAGAGAAAGTTTGGCCAGATTAAAAGTGTAGAGACTGGCAATATAGGACTGATTCGCCGCCGCGACGGACTCCTGGGCCTGGACCACCTCGAGATTATCGGCGACACCTGCCTTGAAGCGGTCTTGCGCCTGGGCCAGGGTCTGGTCGGCAAGATCGATGTTACTCTTTGCAACCGCAACAAGGTCGGAGGATGACTTCAGATTAAAGAAAGCCGTCCGAACCTGATCGTCGATCTTGCCATCGAGGTCAGCTAGTTCGGCTTTGCGCCGCTCCAGCACGGAGTCCGCCTGCAGTTTGTCTGCCCGCACCTTGCTTCCCTGGAAGACGGGGATATTCAGCGTTAAAGCGGTGGAGAAGGTTCCGTGCGAGGTCGCGAAATTGGGACTGCCGATATCGCCATAGTTCGTCTCAGAAGATAACCACGGATAATTTTCCGCGTCGGCTCCCTGAAGGGCCAGCCTTGCCGCCTTGACCTGTGCTTTGGCAGACAGGTAGTCAGGGCGCGTTGCGTATGACTGCTGTAACGCCTGATTGAGTGTCATGGACTCGAGCGGCGAGTACGGGATTGAATCCGTGAGCTGAAATTCCTGGCCTTTCGGCAGTCCAATCACTCGCGCGAGGGTCAGCTTGTCGATGTTCAGTTGGTTATTTGCGGCAATCAGCCGCTGCTGTTGAGTCTTCAGTTCAACCTGGGCGCGCAGGAGGTCAATGCTGGCGATGACGCCATGCTTATTCAAGTCGATGTTGTTCTGATAGAGCGTTTCAGCAGTCTTCACCTGTGCGCGGATCGAATCCACATTGGCGTTGTCCGAAATCACAATCAGATAAGCGTTTCCTGTTGTGAGAATCACCAGATCGCGGTCGCTCCGGTAGGAATATTGCGACGCCCGCTCTGACTCCGACGCCGACTTCAAGTTCTTGATGTCGGACCAACTGAAAATCTCCTGTGACAGGTATGCCCGGGCATCACCCACGCTGAACGGCCCGACGATCGTGGGGATATTGACTCCTGGGAAATTAGGGTGGAAGCCGAGTGCCTTGAGATTATTCTGTTGGATCGACCCTGTAACCCGTGCCGAGAGGTCCGGCAGCAAGGCATTCAAATTGTGCAGTCGGACGGCATGGGCGGCGCGAATATTCTGATTGCTTTCCACCATCCCCAGGTTGTAGTTCAACGCGCGGGCGAATGCCTCTTTCAGCGAAAGGTCGAGTATCTGGCCAGTCGCTTGACCGGTCGGCACACTGCCAAGAAACGGATTCCCGGCCCGGCCGGGTGATGCCATCGTCCCGGTTGTCTGCCCTGCAGCTGCTCCCTGCAGTCCCAGGGCGAGGACTACGCTGGCAGAGATGCGAAATAAAAGACGTTGAGCCTGTTGATTACTAAACATGCGAATTCCTCGCTGACTTGGAAATCTTCCATCAACCCCTATGCTCGGCACACCGCGCAACAGCACCAAGGATAGTTTCAACCGCCACTTCGTCTCCCATGCCGGAATTGACCATCAGATGGAAGCGGTGCCTGCCAGGCCATTCAACCTGGAAATACCGCTTGATGAACGCAGCACGATCTCGATCCACGGTCTCGGCAAGCTCGGTCGCTTCCTTTTCACTCTTGCCCGTCGCTCGCAGCCGGCGGACCCTCTGTTGAAAAGGCGCGTAAACGAAAACGTGAAAAGCGTCAGGGCGGTTTCCGAGGTAATAGGCCGACCCGCGCCCTACGATCACGCAGTTGCCGGAGTCGGCAATTCCCGGCAGGATTTTCTTCACCACCTCACGAATGCAGTCTGCATCCACCATCTTCATTCGCGCCGCAACCTGAACCCCTTCGTTGCTGCCGCGCATGAAAGATTTGAAAAGGCGATAGTAGGCCGGGTCTCTTCGTTCTTCGTGCTGCTCAACTGCGCGGCAGTCGCAGTCCAGGTGCCGGGCGATTTCCTCGGTCAACAACTGGTCCCAGAGTTTCCAGCCGAGACGGGCCGCCACTTGCTCGGCAATCACGCCCCCCCCGCTGCCGTATTCGCGTTCCAATGTGATGACTCGGATCGGCATAGTAACCTCAACTGTATTGAGCTATGTGCCCGCTGGTCTCTGCGCCATCCCAGGCGGTCCGGCCATTCGCACCGCAAACAAGGTGGCGCCCGCCCACCAACCATCTATCCGACTGCAACTTCCCCGGCGCCGGGCTCGTTCCTCTTCAAGAGGAACGAGAGACCGAACATGATCCCGGCTCCCACGGCCAGAACCCAAAAAGTGTCAATGTAAGCCAATGTCGTTGCCTGTCCTATCAGCAGGTGATAAAGCCGCCCGGAGGCCTGGCTTGTCGCCCGTTTGGCGTCCAAACCCGACGCGGCCAGGTGGGCAGCCAATGCCGTGACCGACTGCCTGAAAGTCGGCTGGCCTGGCGTAACGTGCGCCACCAAAAACACCTGGTGAAACTGCGCCCGGCGCGCAATCAAGGTGGTGACCATCGACGTGCCAATGCTGCTCCCGATGTTGCGCATAAAGTTCACCAGGCCCGCCACACTACTGCTCTTCTCAGCCGGCACTCCGATATAAGAAGCCAGGTTGATGGGAACGAACAGGAAACCCAGGCCAAACACCTGGATCACGCGCAGCATGCTGGCGAACCTGAAACTGATATCGAGGTCGAGGTGCTGCGTGGAATAGTACATGGCAAGCGATAATACCAGCCAGCCAAACGCGATCAGATAACGGGCTTGAACTTTGGACGAGAGCACGCCGGCAATCGGCATTAAAAACAACAAGATGAGGCCGCCACCTGAGAGTACCAGACCCGCGCTTTCGGCTGTGTAACCCATCAGCGTCTGCAGGTACAAAGGCATCATCACAAGGCTCGAGAAAAGCATGATTCCCAGCGCAAACATCATCACGTTGGCGCCCAGGAAATTCAAATTCTTGAACATACGGACATCAATAATCGGGTCCTTGTGATACCACTCCCAGATAACCAGTGAAACAAGGCCTACAGCGGCGAGAATGGCGAGCGTAAGGATAAAATGCGACCCGAACCAGTCGTCTTCCTGCCCCTTGTCGAGCATCACCTGCAGTGCGCCGATACCCAGGGTGAGCAGGGCGACCCCGATGTAATCGATCTTGATGCCGGCTCCCGCCGCGCGCTTCGCCCAGGGCGGGTCGTCAATCAGGCGGAACACCAGCAGAAGAGTCAAAATGCCGATCGGCAGGTTGATAAAGAAAATCCAGCGCCACGTGTAATTGTCCGTGATCCAGCCGCCCAGAGTTGGGCCGACTGTTGGCGCGACAATCACCGTGACACCGTATAGGGCAAATGCGATGCCCCGCTTTTCAGGCGGGAAAGTGTCCGCCAGGATCGCCTGCGCCATGGGCTGCAAGCCGCCGCCGCCCGCGCCTTGCAGCACGCGAAACAGAATGATCGC
>DATLWV010000166.1:0-22093 GCA_035576145.1 Terriglobia bacterium | reverse complement strand
GGCCCTTGTGATGTGGAACACGGACGCTTACGGCTGGGGAGCGAATACCACGCCGCTTTATCAGACAGTCCCTTTTTTCATCGGCCTCCGCCAGGGACGCGCCTACGGCGTCTTTTTTGACAACACCTGGCGCTCGTCGTTTGACATGGGCGTCGAGTTCCGCAACGAATACTCGTTTGGCGCTGAAGGCGGAGAGCTGAATTATTACTTCTTCTACGGCCCCGATCCGAAGAAGGTCATCGAGGATTACACGGAACTCGTGGGCCGCACGCCGCTGCCGCCGATGTGGGCGCTCGGCAACAACCAGTCGCGTTACAGCTACTATCCCGAAAAGAAGGTCCGGTTTATCGCGGACAACTTCCGCATTCGGCAGATTCCCTGCGATGTCATCTTTCTCGACATCCATTACATGGACGGCTATCGAGTATTCACCTGGAACAAGGAACGCTTCCCTGATCCCGCCGGTATGATCGCCGACCTGCGCAAGCAGGGGTTCCACCTGGCAGTCATTATCGACCCGGGCATCAAGACCGATCCCAGCTACTGGGTTTATAAGGAAGGCCTGGCCGGAGACGACTTTGTCCGCATGCCCGACGGGAGGATCTTTATCGGCAAAGTGTGGCCCGGTGAAAGCGCCTTCCCGGACTTCACTTCTCCAAAAGTGCGCGACTGGTGGGGTACGCTCTATAAGGGACTGGTGCAGGACGGCGTGGCCGGCTTCTGGAATGACATGAATGAGCCCTCGGTGTTTGAAGTTCCCACCAAGACCATGCCGCTCGATGCCGTTTTCTACGATCGCGGGCTCCACAGCCCGCACGCTAAGGTCCACAACGTTTACGGCATGCTGATGTCGGAGGCCACTGAGAAGGGGGTTCTGAAGCTGCGGCCAAACGAGCGGCCCTTTGTGCTCACGCGCGACACTTACTCCGGCGGCCAGCGCTATGCCGCCGTCTGGACCGGAGACAATACGGCCACCTGGGAACACCTGCGCATCAGCGTTCGCGAGTTGATGAACATGGGGCTTTCCGGGCTGACATTTGCGGGCGCGGACATTGGTGGATTCGCGGGCAGCCCCAGCGCTCAGTTATACGCGCGCTGGCTCCAGGCCGGCATCTTCTACCCCTATTGCCGGACGCACACGAATCTCGACAGTGCTGATCAGGAGCCGTGGTCTTACGGCAACCGGATGACCGAGATTAATCGCGATTCCATCAATCTCCGTTACCGGCTGCTTCCTTATCTTTACAACACGTTCTACCAGGCTTCGAAGACGGGACTGCCGGTGATGCGGGCCTTGCTGCTGGATTACCCGGACGATAGCAGGGCCGTGGAGCAGGAAGGCGAATTCCTTTTCGGGGATGACCTGCTGGTGGCCCCGGTGATGGTGGAGGGCAAGTCAAAACAGCCAGTATATCTTCCGAAAGGCGAATGGTCAGACTTCTGGACAGGCCGCGAGTACTCAGGGCCAAAGGAAGTCCTGGTCGACGCGCCACTCAACAGCATTCCCCTGTTTGTCCGCGGCGGCGCTATCATTCCCACGCGGCAGCTTGTGCAGTACACCGGCGAAGCGCCTATCAATCCGCTGACGTTTCAGGTCTATCCCAACGGCCGGTCATCCCGCGAGTACTATGAAGATGACGGGCTCAGCTTCAATTACCGCAAGGGCGCCTTTCTGCACGAACGGCTCACGGCCAACGACAAGCCCGGGGCTCTCACCCTCACGGTTTCAGCCCGGCAGGGAAGCTACGCTCCGCCTGCGCGTGCCCTGCAGTTTGCGGTGCATCAGCAGAGAAATCGGCCGCAGAATGTTACGCTCAACGGCGGTGCGCTGGCCCGCGTCGGGAGCGAGGCCGATTTGAAAGATGCCTCCCGCCGCTGGTATTACGATGATGCGAGCGACGTTCTCTGGATCAAATTCCCCGACCAGGGCTCCGCCAGCACGGTGCAGATCAGCAGATGAGGCGCATCGTTTGTTAAGTCGCCCGATAATATCGCGGAAGAATCCTTTGCGCCGCACGCCCCAATCCACAACCTTGAGTAACCGGCAATCAACGTAATGCCACATAAGAATGGAAACGGCGAGGAAGCAGGCAAAGTGGATACGCCCCTGGAGCGCGGCGCGGCGGCGGTTTCAGATTCAACGCCGCTTTTGTGGCTGACGGTGCTCAGCCTGGATGCGCCCGCGGTGGCGGTGCTGTGGCAACTGCTCTTTGCGCGCTCGTTCCACGTGCGGCTTGGCGCAAGCACCACCATTCTTCTGGCCCTGGTTGTATGGCTCATCTATGTCGCGGACCGGGTGCTCGATGCCTTGAAGGCCCCGGCCCAGGGCGCTGAAGCCACTCGCCACCTCTTTTACCGGCGGCATTTGTGGGCGTTTCTGCTGCCGCTTTGCGCCGGATTCCTGATTGCGGCATGGATATCATTAACGAAATTAGACGTGAGAACCTTTAGTGATGGCGTTGTCATCCTGCTCGCCGTGGGCGTCTACCTGCTTGTCGTGCATCTGGTATCACCGCGGCGCGAGTGGCTGCCCAAGGAAATGCTGGTGGGTATCCTGTTCGGGCTGGGCACGTGCTTTCCCGTCTGGGAGAAAATGACGGAGAACAGCACCAGGCTCGTGGCGCCTTACTTGTTGTTTACAGCTCTCTGCTGGATGAATTGTGCGGCTATCGAATACGAAGAATGGACCCGCCTGCGGGGGCGACGGTTCGGCCTGCCCCATGCGTGGACCGTCTGGATGGGGCAACGCTTCATGCTCCTTTCGCTGGTCACAGCCGCCGTTGCCCTTGGCCTCGTGGTTTCCGTATTTGGACGCCCGCACTGGCAACTCCTGACCTCCGAGTTTTTAAGTGCCGTGGCCTTTGCCTTGATACGATTCAAAAAGAATTCGCTTACCATTGACCAATTCCGGGTGCTTGTGGATATTGCGTTATTCACGCCCCTGATCTTCCTACTCTTTTAGAAACAGCCGGATTCCAGGGACGGGGTGGCAATGGTTGCGCCGAGGGAGGAGTCGTTCGCGAGCTGAAAATTCTCGAATTGTGATATGCGTCACAGCGTTCCGCTCTTCCAGTTGTGCTATGATGCAAACTTATGATGAGGGTGAGGCCCGTCGTGTTGGTTTGCGCTGTCCTCTTTGCCAGTTTGGGTGGCTGCTTTGGCCCATTGATGGCGGGGACAAACTCGATGGATTGCTGTGCTTCAATGCCGTGCCATTCAGCAAGCCAGGCACTGGCCTGCTGCACCCCGGAACTCCCTGGGCCGGCCAATCAGTTTCAGCAGTCAACCGAAGTCACCGCCCCAACTGTCGTCTACGCGGTCCTGGCCACGCTTCCGCATTCGAGCACATCGCCTGGCGCAATGAGAGCGGCGCACATCCCGTTCAGCATTCACTGTTACTCACCTCCCGTTGAGCTTTACACCGTCAATCATTCCTTTCTGATTTAGCACCCGCCACCACAGCGTGAAAACCACCACGCTACCCGTTTCTCTTTTTCACCACACTCAGCTTTTTTTGGAGGTTCAAAATGCGGAGATTGTCATTGCTCGCATTGTTCTTAATGTTGCTTTACGTAGCTCCGGGTGCTCTCCGGGCTGCGCGTCCGGCGCCACAAGCCCAGCCGGATTCTTCGTCAGCCGCGGCATGGCAATCGCCTGCGCGGCTGCACCACCTGATAACTAAAACTTCCGGGACTCTCGAGATCAATGATCGAGGTGTTGAATTCCGTCCGAAGAAGGGATCGCCACTGCGCTGGTCGTATATCGAGATCCAGAGCTTTCACCTCACAGAGAATCGCCTTGACCTGGAAACTTACCAGAACCGAGGCTGGCGCCTTTCGGGCGATCGCGAATTCCACTTCGGCCTCACGAATGCTGTGCCGCCGGCCGTGGCCGGAGCCTTCGCCCGCTGTGTTCAGAAGCCGGCGGAAAACGGCCGGCCCGACCCCGGCACCTCCGGCTTTGCTTCCCTGCCCGCCCGGCATCGCACCTTCGGCGGAGGTACCAACGGGGTGCTCCACTTCCGCAACGCCGGGATCGATTACGTAACCACCGGCGGGCGCGGCAGCCGGAGCTGGCGTTGGTCTGACATCGAAACGATTGCCAATCCCAATCCCTACTCCTTCCGTGTGCAGGGATACCGTGAAACCTTTGAATTTGAACTCAAGCAGCCTATGTCGCGCAAGCTATTCGACGGGCTATGGGATGCCGTCTACAGCCGCGACCTGAAAGGTCTTGCCTATTCCGAAGGGAGGCAGCAGTGAGCATTCTCCAACCACGCAGAGTGGACGGTCATCAACGGAAAGGTTCGGGTCCACGGCGCAACAACGCTGTGTCTGCTGCTGTTCTGTTTGTTGCCGCCTGGTGCCTGGTTTCAATCCCGGTAAGGGCCGTGCAGGCCGGGGAACAGCCCGCACAGGCACAGCCCGCCAAAGCGGCCACGCCCCTGTCGCAACTGGTAAAAGAAGCTGAGCAAAACAATCCGCAAATCATGGCGGCAAGGCGGGGATGGCAGGCGGCCACGCAGGTACCGTCCCAGGTCTCGACGCTGCCGGACCCGGAATTGATGGTCGACCATATGGCTGCCGGAACGCCTCTTCCCTTCGATGGCTTCCATTCGGTCGAGATGACATACCTCGGGTTTGGCGTTTCTCAGAGCATTCCCTACCCCGGGAAGCTTCGCCTGCGTGGCGAGATTGCCCGGCGCAAAGCGGACATGCTCCGCCAACAAGCCGACTCTGTCCAGCGCAACGTGGTGCAAGAAGTCAAAGCCGCGTATTTCCGTCTCGGCTATGTTCAGCAGACACTTTCCATTCTCAACAAGGACGTCCGGCTTCTGGACCAGATCGAGAAGATCGCGGAAGCTCGCTACCGGACGGGCCAGGGAAACCAGCAGGACATGCTGAAGGCGCAACTGCAGCAGACAAAACTGCTGAGGGACACCACACAATATCGCCAGCAGATGCAGACGCTGCAGGCACAGCTGAAGCAGCTTCTCAACCGGCCGCAGGTTTCATCGGACATCGTCACGGAGACACTTATTGAGACGCCACTGCCATTCAGCTCCGATGATTTGCTGGAGGCCGTCCGCACGGGAAACCCGGAAGTCGGCGCCCAGCATGAGATGGTGCGGGACCGCAGCCTGCAGGTGGAACTGGCCCGAAAGGATTTTTATCCCGACTTCAACGTTAAGTATTTGTACCAGCACACGGCAGCTAATTTTCCCGAGCGCTACATGCTCAGCTTCGGTGTAACGCTTCCCATCTTCCGCAGCCGGCGGCAGCAGCCGGAGGTGGCCGAAGCTGCCGAACAGTTAAACAGCGCCCGCCGTGCCTATGAAGCGCAGGTCCAGCAGACCTATTTCGAAGTGCGCGACCAGTTTCTGATGGCCGACTCCGACTCCAAGGTGCTCAAGATTTATCGCGAAGGCCTGATCCCACAGGCAACGGCGACCTTTCAGGCCGGACTTGCCGCCTATCAATCAGCCCAACAGGATTTCGAGACATTGCTGAGCTCTTTCCTCGACGTACTCAACCTTGACATCGAGTACTGGCACACGCTGGCGGAACATGAAACAGCTTTGGCCCGGCTTGAGCAGTTGACCGGAATCCAGATTCCCTGACGGAAGAAATCCGGGAGAGAGGAATTCACCATGAAGGATTATCGCAAAGCATTCCAGATTACGCTCGGGCTGAGCATTTTGCTCGCCGCCGCGGTGGCTTTTTTCGGATGGAACTATGTTTCGAAGGAACGCCAAGCTGCCAGCTCGAAAGAAATGACCATGCCTGCCCCTGCCGCAGGTGAAACCTCCGCGGCTGAAAGCAGTCCTGCACCGGCCCCGGCAACTCTCGCGCCGGTCCAACTCTCGCCTCAACGGCTGCAAAGCATCGGCGTAACAAGCGGTGAAGTCGAACTGCGGGAACTCACAAACGAAATCCGCGCGGTGGGCAACGTGGCGGTGGACGAGCGCCGCCAGGCCTACGTGCAGACACGCTTCTCCGGATGGATCACCAAAGTATATGCAGATGCCACCTATCAGTACGTCCGCAAGGGCCAGCCGCTCTTCACCATCTACAGCCCGCAACTGGTGACGACGGAGCAGGAGTATCTGCTGGCCAGGAAGAACAGCGGACTGCTGGCGCAGAGCACTGTGCCAGGGGTCGCCTCAGGCGCCGAATCACTGCTCACCGCCGCGCGCATGCGACTGCAGCAATGGGACATTCCACCGCGCGAGATTGAACATCTCGAAAAGACCGGCGAAGTCAGGCACGATCTCGAAATTGATTCCCCCGTATCGGGATACATCACCGAACGCAACGCGCTGCCTAACCTCTACGTTGAGCCAGCCACGCGGCTTTACACCGTTGCCGACCTTTCCACGGTCTGGGTCTACGCCGAAGTATTCCAGAGTGACATCAGCCAGATTCGCCGCGGCCAGCCCGCCACTGTCACATCGGATGCCTATCCCGGCCGCACGTTCTCCGGGCGTGTTGATTTCGTGTATCCGGAGGTCAACATGGATACACGAACCACCAAGGTGCGGCTGGTTTTCCAGAATCCGGGCCTGAAGCTCACGCCCGGCATGTTCGTTAACGTCACCCTCAAGGCTCCGCTTGGCCGGCGGCTCGCTATTCCCGTCACCGGAGTCTTCCATACCGGCACACGAAACGTCGTCTTTATCGATCACGGAGGGGGTTACCTAGCCCCTCGCGATATAACCCTGGGGCCACGAGCAGGAGACTATTACAGCGTGCTCGAAGGTTTGAAGCAGGGAGAGAAAATTGTGACATCGGCAAACTTCCTGGTCGATTCCGAGAGCCAGCTACAGGCAGCGCTCGGATCATTTGCGGCGCCCCCCCCGCCAGCCGCAGGTGAGCAAGCCGCCGCGAAGCCGAACATTGAATTCACCACTTCGCCTTCGCCGCCGCGCAAAGGCCAGAACACCGTTCGCATCAAGCTGACCGAAGCCGACGGCAAACCGATCACCGGCGCCGAAGTAAGAGTCCGGTTCTTTATGCCGGCCATGCCGGCAATGGGGATGGCCGCCATGCAAAGTTTGTTCACGCTAACAGATCAGGGAGGCGGTTTCTACGAAGGCCGCGGGCAACTCCAGAGCGGAGGGACGTGGCAGGTGACGGTCATGGCTCAGAAGGACGGCCAAACAGTGGCCACAAAGCAAATGAGTATCACCGCGGAAGGAGGGATGTAACGTGATAGCCCGTCTGATTGACTGGTGTGCACGAAACCGCTTCCTGGTCTTTACCGGAGTGTTCCTGATGGTTCTATTCGGAATCTGGTCGATGAAAAACATTTCGCTGGACGCCCTTCCCGACATTTCCGACGTTCAGGTCATCATCCACACGGGTTGGGCCGGCCAACCGCCGGACCTCATTGAAGATCAGGTCACTTACCCCATCGTTACTACTATGCTTGCAGCTCCACAGGTAAAGAACGTGCGAGCCCAGACGATGTTCGGTGATTCCTACGTCTACGTAATCTTTCAGGACGGCACCGATCTCTACTGGGCCCGCTCACGCGTGCTGGAATACCTCCAGCAACTTCAGGGAAGGCTGCCTCCGGGCGTTAATCCGGTGCTGGGACCCGACGCCACCGGGGTCGGGTGGGTTTACCAATACGTTCTGGTGGACCACAGCCACAAGCAGAATCTCGCCGACCTTCGCAGCCTGCAGGAGTGGTATATCCGTTACCAGCTTGAGACCGTTCCCGGCGTCGCGGAGGTAGCTACGATTGGGGGGTTTGTTCGCCAGTACCAGGTCCGGTTGGATCCGGACAAGCTCCAGGCCCTTAACATTCCGCTCTCAACCGTCATCCAACATGTCCGCGAGAGTACCAACGAGGTGGGCGGCCGACTGCTCGAGATGGGCGGCGCGGAATACATGGTGCGCGGTCTCGGCTACTTCAAATCGCTTGACGACCTCTCCAACATCCCCGTGGGGACTCACAACGGCGTGCCCGTGATGGTGAGTGACCTGGGAACGGTTTCCTTCGGGCCCGATATTCGCCGCGGGGCCGTCGACTGGAACGGTGAAGGCGAAACTGTGGGCGGCATCGTCGTGATGCGTTTTGGGCAGAACGCGCTGAACGTAATCAACGGGATCAATCAGAAAATTGCTGAGATCAAATCCTCTCTCCCTCCCGGTGTGGAAATCGTTTCCTCATACGACCGGTCTGAGCTGATCCACGAATCCAACCGCACCTTGCAGCGCGACCTCCTGGAAGAAGCCATCATCGTCAGCCTTGTCATCATCATTTTTCTCTTCCACTTTCGCTCTGCCCTGATCCCGATTCTCACCCTGCCCATCGCCGTTATCGCTTCCTTCATTCCCATGTATTACTTCCACGTAACGGCTAACATCATGTCGCTCGGCGGCCTGGCGCTAGCCATAGGAGTGCTGGTAGACGCCGCCATTGTAATGGTGGAAAACGGGTATCGCGTGCTTTCGGAACGCCAACAGGAACTTGAGGCAAGTTCGCAGCCGGCAGACCCGCCGGACGGGGAACAACCAACAGGGTCGGGTGTCACTGAAGCACGCGAGGCTGCGCCGCGCACTATCGGCGGCCGGGAACGCGGCAGGCTTCTTCTGTTTGCAGCCAAACAGGTCGGCCCCCCCATCTTCTTTTCGCTGGTCATTATTGTTGTTTCTTTCCTTCCCGTCTTTCTGCTGGAAGCGCAGGAAGGCCGCATGTTCCGGCCGCTTGCATGGACCAAAACTCTCGCCATCAGCTTTTCATCGATACTCTCGATTACTTTGATCCCTATCCTGATGCTCATCTTTATTCGCGGGCGGCTGAAGCCGGAGTCGGCAAATCCCGTGTCGCGCTTTACACAATTCCTCTATCTGCCCGTGCTGAGATTCTGCCTGCGTCACCGCCTGGCAATCGTATTGGTGAGCCTGGTATTCCTGGTCGCGACCCTGCCACTGGCCACACGGATTGGGAGCCAGTTCATGCCGCCCTTTTACGAAGGCGACAGCCTCTACATGCCCACCGCCTATCCGGGCATTTCGATTACGCAGGCTTCCAGCCTGATGCAGGAGCAGGACCGGATCATCAAATCGTTTCCTGAAGTGAGAACCGTTATGGGAGCTGTCGGCCGGTCTGACACCGCAACCGACAACGCCCCGCTCTCCATGTTTGACACCACTATCGTCCTGAAGCCGCGGTCAGAATGGCCCGCGGGAATGACTTACTCGAAGCTGGTCCAGGAGATGGATGCAAAGCTGCAATTTCCCGGAATCACCAACACCTGGACAATGCCCATCCAGAACCGGCTGGACATGGAACTCACCGGCATCAAGACGCCCGTCGGCCTGAAAATCCAGGGGCCGACCGTTGAGGACATTCAGCAGACAGGCGAGCGTGTGGAGAGCCTTCTCTCGGGCCTGGAAGGGGTGCGTTCGGTGTTTGCAGAACGCGTTTCTCAAGGCTTCTATGTAAACGTCCAGGTCGACCGCCCGCAGGCGGCTCGCTACGGCCTGACGGTCGCGGACGTGCAGCGCGCCGTGACGTCAGGAATCGGTGGTGAGAATATCGCGGTCAACATCGAGGGGCGCGAGCGCTATCCGGTGAATGTTCGCTACAATCACGACTTTCGCGACAATCTGGATGCGCTTGGGCGCGTTCTACTCTCCACGCCCACCGGAGCGCAGGTTCCCATCAACGAAGTGGCGAGCATCACCTACTCACGCGGCCCGGCTATGATCCGGGACGAGGATGCGCAGCTGACCGGCTACGTCTTCGTCGATTTGAGCACCAGCGACTACGGTAGTTTTGTCAAGGAGGCTGACGCTATTCTTCAGCAAAAACTGCATCTGGCTCAGGGTACTTCCTACCACTGGTCGGGCGAGTACGAGTTTGAGGTTCGCGCCAAGAAAAGGCTGGAACTCATCATGCCCATCGTGTTCTTCGTCATCTTCCTGCTGCTCTACATGACCTTCAACTCCGCGTCGGAAGCCGCCATCCTCATCCTGCCGACTGTCTTTGCGCTCACGGGCGGGTTGGTCCTGCAGTTGCTCCTGCATTACAACTTCAGCGTGGCGGTATGGGTGGGTTACATTGCGCTGTTCGGCATTGCAGTTGAGACCGGCGTGGTGATGGTGGTCTATCTGCACGAGGCGCTGGATAAGCGACTGGCCAGCGGCGCACCGCTCGACGACAATGACATTTACCAGGCCACGATGGACGGCGCGGTGCTCCGCCTTCGCCCCAAACTGATGACCGTATGCGCGGTGCTGGCCAGCCTGATTCCCATCCTGTGGGAAACGGGCGCCGGGTCGGACGTGATGAAGCCCATCGCCACTCCGATTGTCGGAGGCATGATCACCTCCACCATCGCGGTGCTGATTCTCCTGCCGGTTCTTTTCATGGCGCTTAAGGAGCGCCAGTTAAAGCGCGGCACGTTGCGCGCTTCAACTGAAGCCGAGGCAGAAGGATGATTCAGCTCAGATGCAAGATGCTGAGAGATTTAAAAATCGAGGTGCAGAATGAAGAAAAGACCCAAACCAGACGGAAAAACCTGGAACTATCTCATCCTTACGTCGGCGTTTGCCGCAGTCGCGATGATTTGTTGGGTAACTCTGATCAGAAAGCCCGCGGTTGAACCTGCTGCCTCTGCAGCAGCCCAACAAAAAGAGGAGGCCACATCCCAAAACGTCATCCCCCCGTTTTACGCGAATGTCGATGCTGCAAGACCATTCCCAAAGCTGATCCCGGCAGAGTATTACCACCGTTATCCTCTTGTTGAACGGGCCTACCAGGATGCCGCGGAGATACCTGGTGTGGTTGCGCAACAACCATGTTATTGCTATTGCGACAGAGCCGGCCACCAAAGTCTTTTGGATTGCTACGCGTCCAACCACGCTGCGGGTTGACTCATCTGCATCAAGGAGGTTCTCCTTGCCAAACAGATGACACAACGCTCAAAGACTCCCGCTGAGATTCGCCAGGCCATCATCCGCGGCGAATGGCAGAGCGTGGATGTCGGAGCAGGCGGTCAATAAAATGACCGGGAGGAAAAGACAAGGTGCTGAAGAAGCCTATTGTGATGGTTCCCCCAGGATATCGCAACCCTCGCCGTCACAGGATGCTTAGCTTACCCGCGCTAGGAATCAGTGGACCTGATCGCCGCTCCGATTGTTGGCGGCGTGATCACTTCCACCATCGCGGTACTGGTTCTTCTGCCAGTTCTATTCATGACGCTTTAGGAGCACCAGTTAAGGTGCGGCATATTGCGTTATTCAAAGGGCAACGGTGATGGGGAGTTAGCATAACAGCAAATGTTTTCAGCAAGATACAGAATATTTCTCCACCGATGCGACAGGGCAAAATTTCGTCTCCGTCTGGTTGTTCAGTGACAAAGACTCAAGATGTTAAAATGAGAGATAAGCAAAGGAGCAAACAATGAGAGGCAAACGGCTATCCATTACTCTTTTAATGATTGCTCTTGCCATCGGCGCAGCCTGGCTGATTCACCGCCTTGAGACTCCAAAGCAACCGGCCGTGTGTGAAATCTGCGGGCGCGGAATCATGAAGCAAGTGGAATTTCAAATCGAGACGTCGCACGGAACCATCTACGCCTGCTGCCCCGGCTGCGCGCTGCACCACATCATCAACAACCCGGAAGAAGCGCGCAAGGAACTCGCCACCGACTTCGACAGTGGGCGTCTGATTCCTGCGCGTTCGGCATATTACGACATGGGTGGTGATGTGCAGTACTGCACGCGTCACGATCCCGCACTCCATCGCATGCCCAGTGGAGTGGAGATGCGCGTTTATGACCGCTGCCTGCCCACGCTGGTTGCCTTCGCCTCAAAGGACGATGCTGAAGCTTACCGCCAGCAGCATGGCGGCCGAGTGGTCACGTTCGACCAGGCCCTCGAAGAGGCCCGCGGCCGTTAGGCTATCCTGCGTCCACAATCATGCGGCAAAGTACAGCCCGCCCGGCACCGCCCTGAGCGAGCACCACTGCGAGTTCCCACTGCCCCCCGAACGATTGTGAAAGATCATCACGACCACCACGATAATCACGATCACGAGTGTGGCAACGCCTATCCAGCCCAGCACGATTCCGGCGGTAGCCATTCCGTTGCCCGAGACTCGTGTGGGATCCTTGCGTATATCTTTCTTTGCGGCGTACCCAAAAACGAGGGCCAGGATTGACCCAATCCAGTAAACCCAGCATATGCCCAGAACGAGGCTGGCAATGGCCAAGCCGCTGGTTTGGGGGAAGGCTAAGGCCGGCGCCGGCAAGCTGGCTTCTGCAGGCAGCGCCATCAGGTCCGGATGAACGAAAGCGCCGCAAAAACGGCACTTCACCGCTTCATCCTGAATTTCTTCTGCGCAGAAGGGGCACCTTTTCATCGTGGTCTTATCAGGACGTTCAACGCGCTAGCGGAGGACTATTCTCGTCAGCGTGAGTTTCGGTTTGATATCGAATCACTCCTGTCTGGTCTGTGTAGTAGTGGTTCTGTCCCGTTGTGTTGGGGGTGACGGGGTCAGCCCAGATCTGGTAGGTTGCAACCCGCCCTCCCTGTTCGGGCCCGGGCGAATAAGTGAACCTGTAACCAGACTTAACTGCAACCCTCGCCGTCGTCGAGCCACCCGACAGCACGCTATCAACAAGTCCGGCAGCATCAGGCGTGGGGGCCGCGCCGCCAGCCGGCGGACCGAGGGCGCCTAGCGTTGCGCTGTAACCCTTGTTGTAGACGGTGGCATAACTGACCTCGGCTTCGTTGTAGGTTCTGAGTGACCTAATGGCCGACGCCTGGTTGGCCGCGATCCTCGAACGCAGCAGGTTGGGGATGACGATGGCAGCAATAATAAGTAATGGGATGACGGAAACACCCGCATAGCCGAGGATGAGCCCTGCGAGCGCCCTTCCAGCTCCGGTAAGCCGCCCTCCGCTGCGTTTGATTTCACTCCGTGACAAGTGCCCGAAGACAACCGCGAGAACCGCCGCCGGGAAAACAAAGAAGAAGATGCCGAGAATAAGGCTGGCGGTCGCCTTTCCACTTGTCACGGGCGTCAACGCCTGCGGGCTCACAGTGAGATCGCTGTGGCACCACTTGCAGATCTTCGCATCGTCTTGGATTTCCTCCGCGCAGTATGGGCATTTTTTCATCTGCAACCACCTGAACTTTTTGGCATGAGTTTACACCCTGCCAAACCCGTGTCAAGGTATTCTTCCGCTCACAGTGGAGGGGACAAATCCCGCGCCGGACACTCGATTGTCAACGGACGAGTGCAGATCGGTGCCGCACTGCTGCGAGTACGATAGCGCCCGATGACTTTCGCAGCGCCACGCTGCGGGCCTAGAGGGCGGGAAGGGACTTCACGATGCGGACGGTTTCCAGGCTTACGTGGATGACCTGACCGACCAGGCGGACGATGTATTCGGGATCGTCGGCGCAGTTGGGGTCGGAGCGGATGCCGCTGCGCTTGTCTTCCTTCACGCGATACTGGTCAACCACCCATTCGAGCCCTGAGCGGTTGCCCAGGCGGTACTCGAAAGTTTCGGGAGGAATGCCCGCCAGAGTCAGTGTGTCATTCACCTTCAGGGATTTGCGATCTTTCGAGAGCCGCATCTTGTCTTCCACGCGGTAAGAAAGCGGCTTGGAGCGGTTCTCTTTGAAGGCCAGTTCGTAAGGTTCCAGCTTGTCGTAGTCAACATGAAGGTGTGCGAGTTCTTTGCCTGCGTTGGCAAAGGCCCAGAAGGTCGACGTGGCACGGCCATCCTGGCCGTGATCTGTCGTGGCATGGCCATCTTGGCCATGATCTTTCACGGGCGGGACGCCCGTGCCACTTCCAACAAGCGGGATGCGCGGCAACTCGCGTTTCAGGTTTTCGGCGTACTTCGAGCGATATTCGGGGTGGTGCAGCACGGCGTAGACGTAATGGAAGATGTCCCACTTGGTGATCTTGTCGTCGCCGTAATGTTTGCGGAAATGCTCCAGCGTCCAGCCGGTGATGTTTTCATGGTAGGTCACGCCGTCAGACTCATATACATAGAATGGAAAAATCTCCGAGCCGCAACCGGCGCCGACCAAATGCAGGTCGGACACTCGGTTCACCGTTAAAGCCATAAAGGGCTTTTCTGACCCGTAACTTGTGACTACGATGGCCCTGTTTTTCTCCTCGGCAGGGTCGTCGGGAAAGAAGGATCTCGACAGCCCCGGGGTATCATTCATTAGGTCTGCCAAGTACAGAAACCGCTTCGTGAACGGTCTGTAAGTGGCGGTTCGAATGAACCTCTCATCGAACTCGGCGTAGCTACCCCGTCGAAGGTCCTTCTTTAGGTCGCGGCTCCATTTGACCTTTGCGTAGTTCAAAAACCGATCCAGTGCAGCACCATCGGCACTGTTTCCGGTGCGCTTGTACCTATCGACCTCCGTATTGTAGTTCTCGCAGAAGTCCTGTACTTTTTTTCTCAGAGATTTTCCATCGAACCCATAAACTACGTCGTCCCGGTTTGTGGAGACGCCTAATGAGTACAATTTGAAAGCAGTCTGAGGGTCGATCTCGGCTGCCCTAGCTTGCTTCGAGCCCAAGGCAATGAATGCGTCGAATTCTACGTTTCCGGCGGTCAGCCATTCGCCCGGAGGTATGGACTGCCACTTCACATGCGCTGCGCTTCCCTGCGTGGAGAGCCAATCCAGTTTCTCCTCCTTTCGCCACGTTTCAGGAACCCTAAAGTAGTGAAAACGAGGACCGGCCCCCTCTGTCCGACGGACCGCCAATGTGATGCCGACGCCCACCTTAATTCCGAATACGTTGTGGGTAGTACCACTCAACTTAGGGTTCTTCTGTACGTTCCCATGCAGGTCGACGTGGTAGATGCTAGAGAAGTCCTTCAGCAGGTGTTGCTGCATACCGTCGAAAGCTTGTTGGTCTATGAAGCTATTGTTGCTTACAAGGCACACAATTCCGTCCCGCCCTTGCAGGCGGTCAGTAGCCCAACGGAAGAATTTAACGTAGGGGTCATATAGCTTTGTCTTTAGCGTAGCCTTCGACGCCTTTGCGTATGTCTCTCTGATCCGTTCGTCAACAATCTTGTATTTCCTGTTCTTATTGTTGTCGTTTTCGTTTTGCTGGCCCACGTTATATGGCGGATTGCCGATGATCACAGTGATTGGGGTTTTTTTCTGACGGTCGATTCGCGCGGCGTTTGTCTCGGTGATGTAGGTGATCCCCATCTGATGCTCCTGGTGTTCCGCAAGGTCGAGCGTATCCACGAAGCAGAGACCCTCGAAGGGTTCATACTCACCAGTCAGCCCGTAGTAGGCGTGCTCGATGTTAAGGGCAGCAATGTAATATGGAAGGAGCATCACCTCATTGGCAAAAAACTGCTGGCGATAAACGCGGGGAAGGTCCCGATGGGAGACGCGGCGGAGCAGATTGACGATGAAGTTGCCGGTGCCGGTGCAGGGATCGATGACATAAACGTCAGGACTGGAAAGCGACGTTCCAAACTCCTTTTCCAGTACCTCGGCAACGCTGGCGCACATAAAGTCCACAATAGGCTGCGGCGTGTAAACAATGCCGTGCGTGTCCGCGATCTTGACGGAGTACCCCTGAAAGAAGCGCTCATAGACGGTGTTGAGGAAGTGCTGCTTCTCGCTGAAATCGGGCAGGGTCCGCGCGGCGCTTTCTATGGCCACATAGAAGCGGTTCAGGCCCTTGAGGTATTCGTTGCGGTCAAAACTGTGGCTGAGAAGCGCGTCGATTACCCGTTCCACCTCCGCGGCGATGGCGTTGCGCCTGACGAACTCCGGATTATTGAAGATCGTCCTGAACAGCCGCTCGGTCAGAAGGTGCTGGACGAGCATTTCGTCCACGGCCTCAATGCGGATGTTGGGGTTCAGTGCACCGCGGCAAAGCTCAAAGAACTTTTCAAACGCCTGCTGGAAGCGCGTATTGTCCTTGTGCGCCTCCTGAATTTTTGCCACCAGGCCGCGGGCGAGATCGGGCACGCGTTCTTTGAACTCTTCGACGGCCTCCTCGAAGCTTTCGATATCGGGCTCAGTGTGTGAAAGGAACTGGTTGAGGAGGGCAGCCAGCTCTTTGGCGTTGCCCAGGTTGTACGGCCCGTTAATTTTCTGCTTGTTCTGGAAGAGGACGCCGGTTTGCGTGTCTTCGAAAATGATATTGGACAGCGGATAGCCGCGAGCGATCTTTTTTCTGATTTCAGTCTCAAGGTCGTCCTGGGTGTCCTTGGCTTCCCAGTAGCCGCGCGGCAGGCTGTTCACGTCGCGAACCGTGCCGTCGGGCCGGACAAGGCTGCCGCCCGATTTCGCCGAAAGTTCGGGGACCAGCGTCCAACCCTTGGTCTTTACCGTGTCTGCCAGGAGGAATTCGAACGCCGAGCGGACGTTCATTTCGTTGAAGACATGCTGGCGCTCGAGGGCTTCGACACGCTCGTAGTACTTCTTGATTGCGCGACTTGAAGGGGTTATGGAGGCCCGTGTCCTCATGGCAATGGGGGTAATAGTATCACCTTTTCGCTCACAGATTACTGGGTGGCAGCGAATTTCGGGCGCAAGACTAGTGGGTCTTCCCGCGCAGGCGCTCAATTAGCACGAACTGAGACGCTCCCGGCAACTTGCATTTCCAGAAACGCCACCCGTTGACGTTGCGGCCCGTAATGTGAACCGCAGCTGCGGATGGCGTCGAGAACCTGCGGCCGTCCTCAAGCTCCAGCTTGCCGTCCTTTACAGTGCCGGAATAGTCCTTCCCCTTGTAACTGACAGTGAGTTGGGATCCGACGGGGAAGCTTGTGCTGGAGACGACCCACGGCTTGCCGCCGTTTACGGTCGGTTTGGGCGCCTTCCGGAGTCCGAGCAATCCCCGGATTACGTCATTGTAGGTTACGTCCTCTGTTTTGCGCCGGTTCGTAAGTTCCCTGAAAACGTCGAAATCAATCTCGATTTGTTGCATTGAGCCTCCCTCCGAAATAGAACTATTAAGCACTATAGTACTCTAGAGTACTATAGTCAAGCCAAAAGAGGCGCAGGGTTGGAAAGGTGACTGAAACCAGGGGCAAGTCAATTAAGGATTGACGTATGGAAGCGGCCAGCGGCCGACGCCGGACGTTATTGCGTGGTAGATGGCCGATAGCGTGAGTGAACCCCCGCGCGGTATCGTCATGCAATGGCGCGGGAGGCCTTTTGCCGCCACACCTCTCACCGCTCCGGCGATTCAAAAAGGGAATGGTAGAGCAGTCCCGCCAGGGCTCCTCCGATGATGGGAGCCAACCAGAACAGCCACAACTGGTGGGTCGCCCATCCGCCTACGAAGACGGCAGGCCCGGTGCTGCGCGCCGGGTTCACTGAAGTGTTCGTGACGGGAATGCTGACCAGATGAATGAGGCCCAGCCCAAAGCCGATTGCGGCTCCGGCCAGCGCCTGGGGGGCGCGGCGGTCAGTCGCGCCATAAATGATGAGGACAAACATAAAAGTCATGACCAATTCGCAGACAAGGCAGGCGGCCAGCGAATAGCCTCCCGGCGAGTGCGCTCCATATCCGTTGGAGGCAAACCCGCCGCTCAAGCTGAAACCCTCTTTCCCACTGGCAATCAGATACAGGACACCTGCAGCCGCAATGGCCCCGACGACCTGCGCAACAATATAGGGCAGGAGCTCTTTAGCTGGAAATCGCTTGCCCACCGCAAGGCCAACCGAGACGGCAGGATTGATGTGCGCCCCGGAGATGTGCCCGATGCCATAACACATGGTCAACTGGGCCAGGCCAAACGCAAACGCCACGCCTAAAAAGCCGATGCCAAGCTGGGGAAAGGCTGCATCCAGCACAGCCGCGCCGCAACCCGCCAACACCAACCAGAACGTTCCCAGGAATTCCGCAATACACTTCTTTGAAAGAGACATTAAGAGACTCCTTTCCTGGCCTGGCTCGCCCGACGGAAGTCTGGCATACGCAAGCAGCGTGTAACCTGCCGCGCCGATCTTTCTTCCCGGCCCCGCTGCAGCGTCGCTCGAGACGCAACTCAGCGCTTCGAGCAACCTGGCCCGGTCCACTCCTACGCTTCAACCTGATGACTTCCAGGCCTCCCTGAGTTGAAATTTTCCTGGTTTGAATTCTGACCCGACCGCCAGCATACACCTGACCAAACGCCTCCGCAATTGCTACTGTTTCCAGCAAGGCGGCCAAAGGGGAACAGAGTCATATGCTCCTTTGTGCTGCGCTCCAGCGGCTGGCTCGACGGAAAGTGACCGGTAATGCCGGGTGAAATTCCTGACCACGCGCGCATACACCCCCCGAAGTCCCACATCTTCAACGCGAACGGCTGGACGAAGGCAGCGTCTGAGCGTACGATGGCAAAGATAAGGCTGAAATATTGCCTGCTCCTCAGGACAATTGTCTCTCGGGGTTGGAGGAACATGAAAACCAGGGCCAAGCTCGCATTGTTCGCCGCCGCCATCCTGGCCGTTGCTTTGTTCCACTCACGCCTGACGCGCGCCTGCGGCCCGTTTTTTCCCCAGATCATTTTCATCAACACGGTCCACCCTGATTTGCCCGTCGGTGAATTTGCGGCGGGAAACCTGGGAATCATCCAGCCGACTTACGGCACCATTTATCTCTACGTTGCCTATCGCAACCTGGCAGGCCGGCCTCTCAGTCCCGATGAGCAGACGGCCTTGTGGGACAACGATCAGCGGCTGCTCGCAGGCCAGGGCATGTGGTCAGGCGACTTCCTGCAAAAACAGCAGGATGAAGAAACGAAGGGAAACACGAATTGGGCTCAAAAGTGGGGTTCCGCCACCGGCCAATCTCTGGAAAGCGCCCGCCTCTCGTACGGATATGGTTCCAACTATCAGCCATGGGCAGGTATTTACAGCAATTTGGCTATCCATGCTTCGTGGGGAGTCTACTATAACCAATATCTCAATTGTCCGCAGGACGCATTCCGCAGTGCCGTCAGCACACTCCGGCGGCTGACGCAGCAGTTTGGCGGAGATAGTCCCGTAGTGAAAGACTGGATCCAGGCGCAGCAAACGGTTTTCGGAAATTGCAGCGGAGGCAACGCGATTCCGGCTCCGTTGCCTCCGGGCGCGCCGGCCGTTGCCCAGGCCGACCGTAATTATCAGATTGCCGCGGCGCACTTCTACTCCGGCGGCTACGACCTGGCGGCGACAGACTTCCGCGCCATCTCTCAGGACACGTCTTCGCCGTGGAGCATCATCGCGCCATATCTTGTTGCAAGGTCGCTCGTCCGCAAGGCCACCATGGTGGAAAAAGAGGAGCCTGATCTTGCCGCGCTCGCTCAGGCCGAAGCACAGGTAGATTCCATTCTCTCGGACCCGCGGTATGCAAAGTACTACGCAGCCGCAGAACGGTTGCGAGGCTTTATTGAATTTCGCCTGCACCCGCGCCAGCGCCTGATTGAGCTGGCCAATAACATGACAAAGGTCTCCGGCGATCCGAACCTGGCGCAGGATGCAATCGATTTCAAGCTGCTGTTTCCCCGCGTGGAAATCTCCGTTCTGCACCCGGAGCCGGCCAAAGACGGCGACCACAGCATGACGCCAGGGGAAGTGCAGGCCAAGAGCGATCTGCTGGATTGGATGATCACGCTTCAACTGGGCGGCCCCGAAGCGTACACACACTCTTTTGAAAAATGGAAGAGGACCAATTCCCTTGCCTGGCTGGTTGCAGCGCTGATGAAGGCCACGCCTGAAAGTCCATACGGTTCCGAATTGCTGGCAGCAGCCGGCAAAGTCCCCACAAGCTCCGTCTCCTTCGATTCAGTCACCTTCTATTCGCTGCGGCTGATGCTGCTGCAGGGCAAGGGCGCCGAAGTCCGCAGCCGGCTCGCCCGTCTGGATATCAATGGCCGCCGCCCATCGGGCCTCTCGCCGCCGCGTTCCGTCGTGAACCAATACCTGGCCATGCGCTTCGAGCTTGCCCGGAACCTCGACGAGCTTTTCGCCAGTGCGGGACGTGTTCCCGCCATGGTTTCCGATACCAGCGAAGGCGGAGATATGCCCGCGGCCGGCTCCTGGGGAATCGATCCCTCCGAGGCACGGCTTGATGACGACGCCGTCATGGTCTTCAACCGCTTCCTGCCCGTCGCATTATTGGCCAGGGCGGTCCACAACCCGAAATTAGCGGAAAATCTTCGCCGCGAAATCGCGGTCGCAGCCTGGACGCGGGCTGCGCTGTTGGGCGATTCCGCCGTAGCGCGGTCACTCGGGCCCGCGGTTGAAAATCTTGTTCCCCAGCTCAGTGCCAGCGTGCGCTCTTATGATTCGGCGAAGACTCCGGCAGAACGCAGGTTTGCGGCTGTACTCGCAGCCCTGCGGTTTCCCGGCCTCAGGCCGTTTGTTGAAACCTACGGACGCGCCGACTGGAATGGCGCCACGCCGATTGACCAGATTAACAACTACCGCATGAACTGGTGGGGCACCGAGGGGCCGCAATGTACTCCTGCTTTCCTCTACAGCCATATCGGCCAGCCGGGTTATTCGACCATGCCGCATTGGCCGCAAGTCGGGCA
Organism: Terriglobia bacterium; assembly: GCA_035576145.1. Taxonomy (GTDB): domain Bacteria; phylum Acidobacteriota; class Terriglobia; order UBA7540; family UBA7540; genus SCRD01. Next base: position 1,566 of record DATLWV010000166.1, on the reverse strand, counting down.
AGCACTCCAGACGCTCTATCCCGGAGGAAAAGTGAAGCCGCCGGCGTTTCTGACGGCAAAGGAACAGGCGGAGGCCGCCCGCGAATGGCAGCGCCTGCTCGACATGAGCCCGGCGCCCGATTACCTGGCCGCAGAGGCCATCGCCTGGGGCAGGGCGCATCCTTCCGACCCTCGTGTTCCCGAAGCGCTGGCGCTGGCCGTGAAAGCCACCCGGTTTGGCTGCACTGACCCGAAGACCGGAGAGCGTTCAAAAGCCGCTTTCGACCTGCTTCACAGCCGCTATCCCAATTCAAGCTGGACAGCTCAGACAAAATACTGGTTCAAGATGTAGTTGCGGGCGGGCGGGCCTGCGGCAGATCTGTGCCGCCAGCTTCGCGCCTCAACTGCTTGCAATCGTCTTGACAATGGCGTCGCCGTTCTTGAACAGCTCCGGTTTGATTTCCGCGCCGATCCCCGGCGCTTCCGGCGCTTTGACGTGGCCATCGACGGGCACGGGAACATTATTCACAAAGTAGGGATACTGGTGCGCCCATTTCCAATAGTTGCTCTCCATGATCAGGAAATTGGGAACGGCGGTTGAAACGTGCGCGGCCGAGATAAAGAGCAGCGGGCCGCCGCAGGTGTGGGGCGAAGTGGGAATGGAATAGGCCTCGGCCATGTCGGCGATCTTTTTCGCTTCCGTGGGGCCGCCGCACCAGCAGAGATCGTACATCGCCACCGAACAGGCCTTGCGCTCAAAGAAGCTCCTGTACTCGTAGCGGGTGGCGAGCGTCTCGCTCATGTTCAGCGGCACGCTCGTTTTGGCGGCAAGCGCCGCGTAGCTGTCGGCGTTGGTGTTCACCATCACATCTTCGAGGTACATGATGTTGTAAGGTTCAAGCGCCCTGGCGATCCGCTCCGCGCTCGGCAGGTCGAAATTCCCCCAGCAGTCCACGCAGATGTCCATGCGGTTGCCAACGCCGTCGCGGATGTCGCGAATCCATTTCAAACCCTGCTCGAGCGCGTCGTTGGAAAGGTATTTCTCCGGCGCGCGAAAGGGATAGATCTTCATGGCAGTGATTCCGCGGTCGAGAAGGAAGTGGACAATCTTCATCGTGTCCGGCCCCATCTTCGTATTGTTGATGGCCCAGTAGTCGGTGGTTGTGTTGTAGACCCGCACGCGCTCACGCGTTTTCCCGCCCAGGATGCGGTAGAGAGGAAGGCCGGCAGCCTGCCCCAGGATGTCGAGCTGGGCCATGTTGAGCGCGCTGAGGATTCGCATGTCCGCCCCGCCGGCGTTTCGCATGGCCATTTGAAAATAGAAGTCGCGCCAGACGCCCTCGATGTCCCGAGGGTCGCGCCCGATCAGCCTAAGATCATCTGAATAATCCTCGAGCGCGCCGAACTGTCCGTTGTCCCACGGGTAGGTCTCGCCAGTCCCGACGATACCCTTGTCCGTATGCAGCCTGACCCACATGAACTCCGCTCCATCGTTCTTGCTGCCGGAACCGCCGCCGATGTGGAGGTCCCTGCGGAAGGTGACCGCCTCGATCCTGGTGATTTTCATCGGCTCGGTGCGATCGCGGG
>DATLWV010000165.1:0-6910 GCA_035576145.1 Terriglobia bacterium | reverse complement strand
GTACTCGAACGGTCGCTGGCGGCTGGGCTCAAGCAGCGGACGTTCTTGCACGCATCAGCAGCCGGAAGGCCCGTGTACGAGCGAATGGGTTACACGACGACGGCAGAATACACGATATACATGAAGCACGAGTAGTTTTTGTGTCAAGCCTGTTCGACTCTGTTAAGGGATTGGGAACGGGGCTGGCGTAGAGGTTGGTCCTTAATCTCGATGGCCAGCTCCTGTGTCGGCCTGTGGGAAGGATCGTGGACCTCAAAGACAGAGGTCCTCGCTGCTTGCTTCAACGATTCGAACTATCTTAACCTCCCAACCCTGCTTCCTGATGATCGGGAAGGTTACCAGTTGTTTTTTGTTCAATTTATCTTTGTGCTTCACTTCCACAAAGAATCTTTCGGTGCCGTCCGGCCTATAAACGAACAAATCGGGGTCGCCGCCCCCTCTATTGCCAGTCGCAGCGATTTTTGCTTTGTCAGAAATCAGGTTAAATGCGTCGAGAGCTTCGATGTCTGTACCCAACAAACTGGCCATCTGTGTGTAGGCAGGGTGCCGCCTCTCACGATAGCGTGGAAACGAAAGCAGAATGAAACCCTGCCCGTCCGGCAGTCTCGGCTCTGAGGCGAGAACGGTATAGCCCAGCCGACGAAAGTGCTCGCGAACAACCACCAGCGGAAATTCGCCTGTTCGTTCCCGGCCTCGTCTCAATTCCTGCGGCCACCAAACTGAGTGATAGATGCAGGCAGGGTCCCTCTTCCGATAGAGCTCGATTTGTACTGGATCGAATGGTACAGCAAGTTCCTCCACACCCAAAACCCTCCTTCCATAAGATAACTAATTGATGGAAACGACGCGAGTAGCTAACGCAGAGGTGGCTAGCGCAGACCGTCCAGCCCTGCGCGATCTGCGACACTTGTCTCGTAGAAAGAACTTGCTGTGCCAGCCAGCGCTTCAAATTGACCTGCGTCGTTCTTCTTGCTAGCATCCTCGTACAATGTTTTGCCCAAAGTGCGGTAAAGAAACAGGTGAGGGCGACGCCTTTTGTCGCTCCTGCGGTTTTTCCCTCGGCGTGGGGTCCCACGTGAGTGCCACGCAGGCTGGAACGGCGGATACGACCGGCAAGTCCGACAAGTGGGTGGGCGTTCGGGTAGTCATCCTCATCACCTTCGCAATGAGCATCTTTACGCTGCCATGGGCCGTTACCACAGGAATTGGCCTGATCTGGGTTATACTGCTAGTCATGCCGCAGTAACCAACTATAGGTTGGCCCATGGGCAAATGGGCTGCGCGTTAAAGGAAAGATCTTGATGCTTCGCTATGTGTGGCGGAGCGAAAACAGGAGCCCCTCGCTTCGTGGGATCGCAGAAACCATAAGGCGGGCTTCTGCGCAAGCCGCGCAACGTCCGCAGCTCCGCATATCATCCTAAACTCCTACTGGAGGACTGACATGAGAGTTTCTATAAGCATCTTAGCTATCTGGGCTTTTAGCATCAATGCAACCGCCCAGCACGTGCAAACCGGAAAGGAAATCTATCGGGCCAATCGGGACGCTATAGTTCAAGTCTATGCGGGGAATGAACTTGGAAATGGATTTATAGTGTCTCCTGACGGCATCATTGTGACTGCGAATCACGTGGTCACTACCCCAGAGTCCGGCTTTAGGAAATATGCAAACGAGATCAAGGTAGTTGTATTCCATAACGGAAGAGGAAGACCCTACGCGGCTACGCCTATCGAGGCCACGGTTTCCGATGATCAAGCTAACTTCGACACCGCAAGACTGAAGATCACAGCCTCTGGCCTTCCGCACGTCACAATGGGAAACTGGGCCGAAATTGATGTCGGCGACCCAATCATTGTTATTTCTTCTCTTCCGATTACAGGAGCAATTTTGCTGCAAGGCATCGTGTCGGCGAAAGGGCCTTTTCATCAATTTTTTGGTCCCAAGCCAACAAATACGATTCTTTTCCAGTGCCCGATTCGCAACGGATTCTCCGGTAGCCCAATATTCAGTTCCTATGGACATGTAGTCGGAATCGAGGACACAAAAGTTTTTGGAACCAGCCCTGCACTCGATAATCTTAGAAAAAGATGGGCCGCCAGTCGCCCTCATGGATCTGCCTCTATTATGGGGATAGACATTGGAGCAAGCTTCTTGGAGTTGATAAATAACTTGGACCAGAATCTGATCAGTGGCCTTGGGAGCGGAGTGGATATCCTCTATGCTAAAGGAGCCGAAAAAGCGCAAAATGCAGAAAAATGGCGCTAGAAAACAATCCTTCGAAATGCGAGCAGCGCGGTCTTCCGCTGGTAAGGTGCGCAGCCCTTATAATCTCCTCGAAATTGCAGGCACTACGTGGCAGGCTTCTACGCCAGCCGCGGTTCTCGCGGCGTGAGCGGTCGGAGGGGATATGCAGGGAAGCCGTATGGGCTCGCAGGTTGTATCCCTCTGGCGGGAAAAAGACTGATCAAGTCCGCATGAAAATCTATGTGGACGCATCCCGCTACTGGAGACACTTCCACTTACAACAAAATTCGTGACCCACGGAGTTCGTGCAAGTCTTAACACACACTCTTTTCCCGTGACACAGCGTTAGCATAGGGTCCTTAGTCTTAAGGTCAGCGAGAAACTGAAACTCCTTCAGCACACTTGTCGCATCTGCATTCTTTTCAGCTACATCAATGGAGACATAAGCCGGTTTGCCCATGTATTTCCCTATCTGTAGGTCGACTCTGACCCTCGGTCCTGCAGACCCTGCCATAAGATCGATCCCTTCCTCTGTCTTCAAATAGTATTCATTTTTAGAAATATTGAGGACAAAGGTGCCTGTCTTCAAAGCACCTGTGATCTGGCTCGGCAATTTTGACGCTTCCAGAGTCTTGTGGGACATCGGCTTGTCCTGCGCACCGAGGGGTGCGCATAACACCAGAAGGCCGCATACTAATCCCAATCGCCTCATAGGCCACCCTCCTTACTATAAAGCTTATTAACCCGATATATAATCAACGCAAATACAAAGCCAAACAAAGTTAGGATTGAAAAGTCGACAACCGTCGGAAATATGGTCACGGTCGAAGGTACGATTAAGGCCCTAATCCCCCAGAGGGCGCCGATGAATCCAAGCGACCTGGCAAGTAAGTTGTTGACATCGGCGGGTGGATTTCTACCTGGCGGCACGAGAAGAAACACGAAGAACAGAATTGCAACCACAAGAAATACAATGCTCGTGAAATGTACAAAAGGCCGTCTTACCATTCGAAAGGTAATTTTATTTCCTGAAATCTCAGGACCTGAAAGTACAAATCCAGGGTCATTACAATCTAGAGTGACGGACTTAATTTGAGCAGTTGTCGCATTGGCGCACGATTCCGCTCCAAGGTTGACACAGGCTCTTGGAACTAACTCTACGCGGGAAGCGTCGAATGGATACCAGATTTCGCGCCTGCCGGGCTCTGACAATAGGGTTAAGTCATTAAGCCTTGCCTGGGCGAAAGAAAGGTGAGGAGCCTTGGGATTGTCCACCGTCTCGAATGTCTCGAGATCCGTCTTCTCAAACGGCAACCAGTCATAACTCCCGTCCGGGTTCTTTTGTAGATTCAGGACAACCGATTCGATTTCCAGAGGGTGTTGCGTCGCTTTTACTTCAAGCTGCACCGTCGCTCTTAAGAGGTGTGCTGCTGTGTCGTATGTTAGATTTGTCAACCTTACGTCTATCTTGAAGTTCCCCTGGGCTTGCTGAGTGATGACCCGGCTAGAACCGGCGCGCTCAAGGTGCAAGAAGTCGTACAAGTAGTACCCACACATGCCGAGCGCTGCCAAAAGGATGAAGCCCCCCCTAATCCTAATCATCGCAGGAGAGCAGAGGAATATACGAGCCATCTGAAGCCGATTGTTTAACCTGCCCATTGACCCGTAACATACACCTCAACGCTTGTTGATGCAATGAGGAGCTGGGTTTTCAGCGCCTGGCGCAAGCTGGTAGCCACACTCACCCCGCGTGGCGCATACGTTCCGCAGTGTGGAATGTATGCGGCACTTCATTGATGCATGGTGACTAACTGATCCGGCAGAGTATTACTACGGGCTGAGCCGCCTTCACGGTGTGACGCGCAATCGGCAAGCCTTCGCAGGGGTTCCGGCGCCTGTGCTAGAATAGCCCTTTTCTTCACAACAGAAAGGGGCTGGCTGTATGGCTGAGATTTATCCTTTTCGCGCGCTTCACTACAATCAAACGACGGTGGACCTGCAAAAGGTTGTAACGCAACCGTATGACAAGATCTCGCCCGAAATGCGCGCCCGCTACTATGCCGCGAGCCCCTTTAACTTTGTGCGGCTGATTCTGCGGCAGGCCACTCCGGGCAGCAAGCAGACCATTTACAGCGAGGCGGCCGCGGAACTCGAAAACTGGATTGAGCAGCGCACGCTGGTGTCAGAAGGCGAGCCGGCCATCTATCCCTACGTGCAGGAATTCGCCGTTCCCGGCGACCCATCGAACCGCAAGCAGCGGCGGGGATTTGTGGCGCTGCTGCGCCTGGAAGAATATTCCGCGGGCGTTGTCCACCGGCATGAGGAGACGCTGTCCGGCCCCAAGGCGGACCGCATGGAACTGCTGAAAGCCACGCGGTGCAACTTCGGCCAGATCTTTATGCTCTACAGCGATCCCAAGGGCGAAATCGAAAAGCTGCTGCGGAAAGAGACCAGGACCAAACCGTGGCAGCAGGTGACCGACGATTACCAGAGCACGCATTCAATGTGGCGCGTGTCAGACCCGCAAACTCTGGGGCGCGTGATTGACGCCATGAAGTCCCGGAAACTGGTGATTGCCGACGGCCACCACCGCTATGAAACTTCACTGGCGTATGCCCGCGCGCGCCGGGAGGAAGCGCCGGAAGACGATCGGGCAAACTACATTATGGCCACGTTTGTGCCGCTCGAAAGCGACGGGCTGCTGATCCTGCCCACGCATCGCGTGGTGCACAGTTTGAAGGACTTTGACTGGGAAAAGCTTTGCTCCCAGGCCGGTCCATACTTTGAGGTTGAAAACATTGCCTGCAGCGGGAACGCGGCACAGGACGCGCAGACCATTCGCCAAGCGCTGGAGAAGGCCGGGGGCAAACGGCCGACAATCGCAGCCTATGTGGGGCCGAAGCATGCGGCGCTGCTGAGCCTGCGAAAGGATGCCGACCTGGCCGGGGCGCTCGGCGAGTTCCCCGAAACGTTACGGCAACTGGACGTCGTACTGCTTCACGGGCTGGTGCTTGAAAAGGTGATGCAGATTGACCGCCAGGCCGTCCGCGAGCAGAAGCACCTGCGCTACGTAAGGGAATTTGACCAGGCCATCGAAGAGGTGAACGCCGGGCAGGCCCAGGTGGCTTTCCTGATGAACGCGACACCCATCCAGGCCGTGTGCGACAACGCCTACGCGGGCCTGCCGCTGCCGCAGAAGTCGACGGACTTCTATCCCAAGCTGTTGTCAGGCTTGACGGTCTATTGGATGGATAATCCCGCAGGCCTCTAGGGTAGCGCGTCGCAGATGGGCGAAGCACATGCGACTCCCGCCGTCATGCTGAGTGAAGCGAAGCATCCCCGTATTTCGCGGAAAAGGAATGCAGAGACCCTTCTCCCGCGTGGCGGGATCAGGGTGACGAGCAATGGGGCGTTACACTCTCTTCAGTGTTACGACACCGGCGCCATCCAAACAACTAGCGGAAAGACTTCACCGCGGCCGCCACGTCGTCATGGACGCTGAAAATCGTCACCAGCTTGGTGATGTTGAGCAATTCGCCGAACCGCTTGGTGACACTGGCCAGGCGAATCTCGCCGCCTTCATTGCGGGCGGAGGTGTACGCGGCCACCAGAGTGCCGAGACCCGCGCTGTCAATGTAGTCGACTCCGCCAAGGTCAAGCACCAGGCGCTTCTTCCCGTCCTTCAGGAGTTCCTTAATCTTGTTTCGCAACTGGCCGCTTTCTTCGCCCAGCGTCACGCGACCCATCAGCGACAGTACCGTCACTCCATCCACTTCCTTCGCAACAACGTGCAGTGCCATTTTGCGCCTCCTCAGATTGTCGGCCTGGGCCCCGGCCACCGTGAGTCAACAGGCCCCCTCCCGAGCACCGTGTTCCATGCGTGGGACAAATCTACTCGAACTCCGAGCAGGACATGAAATAACCGCACCGGGAACAGACCATCTTGCAATGGCTCGATTCCAGCCGCTTTCCGCACACCGGGCAGAATTGGTTAGGAAATTCCTGCGGCGCCGCCCGCTCTTCGTTTCTGGATTCAATGTCTCCCACGATAACCCTGCAAGCGAGATTACCTTGACCGGAATTCCGCTGAACTGAACTCGGTTGTGATAAGAATATCGCGATAAGGCCGGGACCGCAATTGCTGGTCTCCGTCTGCTTGTTCAAGGCCTGCGCGACTGAACAAGCAAACGGAGACAAAACACTGATCTCCAGAACAGGCCTGTTTTCAACCCCTTGTTGCTTCAGCCGGGCCTTGTACCGCCCCGGAACAGCCCGTCCGGATAGGCATAAGTGCGAATCTCACGGCCAGTGCTTTTCAAGGTAGGCCGTGATCTTGCCAAGCGCCGGCTCAAGAATCTCCTCGGGCGGCAGGAACACGATGCGGATGTGCCGCGTCCCAGGGGCCTGGCCAAAACCTCCGCCGTTCACCACCAGGACGTGTTCCTCCGCCAGCAGGCCGCGCACAAAGTCGTCATCGCTCTCGGGAATATCCAACCGTGGAAAAGCATAGAACGCCCCACGCGGGCTCACGCAACTTGCCCTCCTGGTCTTTTCGCTCCATTCCATCACCAGGTCGCGCCGGCGGCGTAGCTTGTTCACCGTTTCCTGCAGGTGATCCTGCGGTCCATGGAGCGCTGCCGGGATTGCGTACTGCAGCGGATGGTTTGC
>DATLWV010000164.1:0-37376 GCA_035576145.1 Terriglobia bacterium | reverse complement strand
CGTCCGTGCCCCGCCGTTATTAAAACCACCACCGCCACTCTGCTGTGGGGCTTGTGTTTGCGGCCTGAATTGGTTCCATCCGGCAGAGTTTCCGTCGCTGCTCTGGGGCGCCGCCCGGGAGTTGTTATTGAATCGCCCCTGGTTCTGCGGAGCAGACTGCGGGGCCTGCTGCGGAGTAAAGCGCCTGAAGCCGTTGTTGCCGGGTTGGCTGGGCGCCGCCGAATTCCGCCCCTGGCTGAACCCCTGCGGACTCCGGCTTGGAGTCTCACCTGACGCCGCGGGAGCCGCGCCAGAAAAACGCCGGAAGTTAGTCTGAGGTTGTCCTGAGCGGGGAGCAACGTTCTGCCGCGTTTGTGGATTTTCCCGGACTACCGGAGCGGAATTCTGGCGTCCCTGGTTGCCGCGTGCCTGCTCAGTGGGCGCGCCGGTACCGAAGTGGCGGAAGTTGGACTGGCTCGGCTGTGCGTTGCGCCCATTACCAGTGTTCACATTCTGCCGCTGTTGTGGATTTTCCCGGACCACCGGGGCGGAGTTCTGGCGCCCCTGGTTGCCGCGTGATTGCACGGCGGGTGCGCCAGTCCCAAAGTGACGGAAGCTGGACTGGCTTGCCTGAGCGTTGCTCCCGTTGCCGGGTCCGCCGTTCTGCCGCCCCTGCTGGTTTCCACGAATGACCGGAGCGGGATTCTGCCGCGCCGCATTGCCCTGGTTCTGTGGGCCGGTCGGCCGCGACATCTGGAATCCGCGATTTGCTCCGTTGTTGCTTGCCTGCCGGTTTGCGCCAGGCGCCCGGACGTTGTGGGTTTCCACCATCCGGCGGATGGAAGCCGTCTGGTTGTTGAAGGAGTGGCTGCTGTTGGGCGCTGCCACCGTCCGCCGCGTAAAGAATTGGGTGTTGTTGGCGCGGTTCCTGGTCGCTGCCGAGACATTTGCTGCCCGGTTGGTGACCCTGAGACTATCACGAGTCGGCACCACTGGCAGCGTACCGTGAACAATGTTGGCGTCCCGCAGCATCGTCGTGCTCACAACCTGATGGTTGCGCGGCACTGCCTCGCGTCCGAACCTGTCCGAAGGCATTGTGACAATGGCCCTGCGAACGTGGAAATTGCTTCCTGCCTGTGCCAGGTTTGAGCCGCCATAGCCGCCCCGTCCGCCCCTTCCACGGTCGCCGCCCCTTCCGCGGTCGCCACCCCGGCCATAGTGATCATTGAAGTTGATCGCGTTGAATGAGCGGTCCCGTCCGTGTCCCCACCACCGATGGAACTCGTCCCGGGGACCAAGCGGGCACCAGCCAATTGACCTGTACCCATATCCATAGCCGTAGGAGTAGTGGTAGCGCCCATAACCGAAGCCGAAGAAGGATACATAGGCCGGCGCCCACAGCGGGCGATAATAAGGCGTCACATAACCAGGCCACCAGAGCCAGCTGCTGCCATAGAAGAACCAGCGGCCATAGTGATAAGGCGCCCAGCCCCACGGATCATAGGAAACCCACGTCCACCCATAAAAAGGTTCCCAGACCCAGCGGCCATAGCTGTACGGTACCCAGCCCGCGTTCACGTAAGGCGTCCAGCACCAGTCGTAGCCGGGTACATAGGTCCAGCGTCCGTAGGTGTCCAGATCCTGTGCGCCAGTATAATAGCGGTTCACATGACTGTAGCTCTGGGCTCTGTTGATGATTCCATTACGGTCACGGTTCCAGTTGTCCCAGGCGTCGAGCGGTTGCGCATCCACAATCTGATATTGCGGATTCTGGGCGCCCTCAACCGTGATCTGCTGCCCTGCATTGAGGTTTGTTGATCCCTGCGGGGTGGAAATCTGGGCCTGGCCCTCGCGGACCGTTATGAGTGAGAGTTCATTGGAGTTGACGTCGATGCGGTAGGTGCCTGCCTGCAGAGGCTCAACGGCCACGTTCGGCGTATCCACTTCCGAATTCGCCTGATTGTTTCCGAACACCGCCAGGTCCACCGTGCCTCGCGCCACCTGGAGTTGAATGCGCGAATCGGTCAGATCGGCGATCTTGACTTCAGCGTTATCCGACAGCCGCAGCACGTTCGAGTAGTCAAGCTGCACTTCGGCGTGCGAGCCCGGACCGGTGGCAATCGTGTCGCCCGGAACCAGTGGTGTGTTTACCGTGACGGATACCCACTCATTTGCGTCGCCGCGCTCCATTGAAACGTCGCCTTTGATCAGACTGACGCGCGCTACGCCGGTGGATGTTTCCGTCTGGCCCTGGGCAAACAAGGGAAGACCGGAAAGAGCCAGCGCTGCTACGATGATGCCTGCTATCAACTTGATCTTTTGTGCTCTCATTGACCACCTCCGAGCTCAGTCGCTTCCTTCGGCGGACGTCGCCCGACCTCAATATGGGCACGATGATTGCCAAAGCCTCAGCAACAGGCTCTGCAACTGTCAGAAAAATAAAGGCTTGAAAAATGGTCTGGTTTTGAGGTTTAGACTGGCGAATGGAATTCGGCTGATATCAGCCCAATGTGGTGGATTTCAACCACCAGTGGGGAGTAGAGAGCCAGATCCGGATTTCATGCCCGTCGCCTGGAAGAAGGTCAGGATTCCGGCTCGTCCGGCACACCGATTTTGGATAGCCGATAACGAAGAGCGTTGCGCGAAAGGCCCAGAAGGCGCGCGGCTTGGCTCTTGTTGCCACTGGCCCGCTGCAAAGCTTCCTGGATCAGCTTGTCTTCAAACTGTTCCAGCGTGAGCCCCTCCGGAAGCAATGGCAGCGCGGAACCGTCTGCGGCCACGGTATGAGCATCGAGACCGGAGCGGGTCCCTGACGGCCTTGCAATATCCAACCGGATATCTCCAACTTCGATTCTCGGTCCGTTGGCCATCACGACGGCACGCTCGATGATGTTTTCCAGTTCCCGCACATTTCCCGGCCAATGGAAGTCCACCAGCAGCTTCATGGCTTCGGGCGTGATGCCTTCAATCGCTTTGCCGGAGCCTTCCGCGAAGCTCCTGATGAAATGGTCAACGAGGTAAGGAATGTCTTCCTTATGCTCGCGCAATGGCGGGATGGAGATGGGCACCACGTTGAGACGGTAATAGAGGTCTTCGCGAAACGTTCCCTGTTCGAGTGCGGCGCGGAGGTCCTGGTTGGTGGCGGCCACCACGCGAACGTCCACCTTGATGGTTCGGGTGCCGCCCAGCCGTTCAAACTCGCGCTCCTGCAGCACGCGAAGCAGCTTTACCTGCAGGCTGCCCGGCATGTCACCAATTTCGTCCAGGAAGATGGTGCCCTTGTCGGCCAGTTCGAACTTGCCGGGCTTTGCTGTGGTGGCCCCGGTGAAGGCGCCTTTCTCATACCCGAAAAGTTCGCTTTCCAGCAGGTTTTCCGGAATAGCCGTACAGTTGATCTTGATGAACGGCCCGTTCACGCGGCGCGAGTGCTGGTGGATGGCGCGCGCAATCATGTCCTTGCCCACGCCGCTTTCGCCGCCCAGCAACACCGTGGCATTGGTGGGCGCCACCTGCTCCACCGTAGCCAGTACTTCCTGCATCCCAGGGCTGTTCGCAACGATGTTGTCAAACTGGTAGCGCCGGCCGAGAGCCTCCTTAAGCTGGCGGTTTTCTTCATGCAGCCGCCTCACTTCCAGTTCTTTGCGGACGATCAGCTTGATCTCTTCGATGGAAAACGGTTTTAGCACGAAATCGCTGGCGCCGTCTTTCATTGCCTCAACGGCGGTTTCAACCGTGCCGTAAGCGGTCATCATCACCACGGGAATTGCAGCATTGGCGCGCTTAACCGCCTGCAGAAATTCCAGGCCGTTCATCCCCGGCAGCTTCACGTCACTTAGCACCAGGTCGATCCTGTCGCTCGCCAGGATTTTCAGCCCGTTTTCGGCGGTACTGGCCGTACGGGTTGTATAGCCGTCGTCGGCCAGGTTCAGCTCCAGCAGGCGGAGCATTTTCGGTTCGTCTTCGACAATCAGAATGGTTGTCATTACAGAATCACTTGATTTTAACTGCCGCCAGCCCGCGGCCCTTCATAGCGGGCCTCAACTCGCTACTCCGCCGGGAGAAACACGCGGAAGCAGGCGCCCTCTCCCGGAACAGGTTCCACGCGAATCCACCCGCCGTGGTCGTCCACAATTTTTGAAACAATTGAGAGTCCCAACCCCACGCCGCTGCTCTTGGTGGTAAAGAAAGGATTGAAAATCTGCTCGCGAAGGTCCGGCGGAACTCCGGGACCGGTGTCGGAAAAAGCAACTTCCACGCCGCGCCGGCCGTCGCTGAATTCCTTTGAAACTTCAACACGCAGCCTTCCGCCCGCCGGTTCCATGGCTTCATAGGCGTTGAAAACAAGATTCTTGAAGACCTGCTCGGCGAGTTCCGCGTCGACGGGAACTTTAGGAAGCTCCGACGGGTAGGCGCGCTCCACTTCCACTCTTGAGGCGGGCCAGTGTTCCTGCGCGGCTTTGAGCGCGTGCTCCACAATCCTCGAAATGTCTTCCGGCTCCTTTTTCAGGTCCAGAGGCTTGGCGAAACTGAGAAAGCGGCTGACCAGTGAATTCAGCCGGTTCACTTCGCTGGAAATATAATCGGCAAGCTCCTTGGCGACGGGATCTTCCGTGGGAAGTTTGCGTCCCAAAGTTTCAGCGGAGCCTTTGATGACCCCGAGTGGATTGCGAATTTCGTGCGCGAGCCCGGCGCTCAGCTGCCCCAGGGCGGCCAGCCGTTCTGACCGGCGGGCTTCCGCCTGTGCCTGTTCAAGCTGCTTGTTGGTCTCACTGAGTTGCTCGGCCACCTTCCGATAGCGCTCCGCCTGTTGCCGGCTTTCCATCACAAAACGGTTCACCAGCATCGCCGCCAGGAAAAAGAAGAGATTGCGGATAGCAAGTTCTGTGGCGCCCGACGCAGTCAGCCGGTAAATCTGGAGTGCGGGAAGAAGAAAGGAGCAGTAGGCTGCAGAGGAAAGCGCAGTCCATCCCAGTGTCCCCCATGGTCCGGAGTACATGGCGGCGGTCACAACGGGAACGTAATAAATGAGATAAAAACTTGACTGGATGCCGCCTGTGTGCGAAATCAGCAGAGAGGCAAGGCCAATCTTGATGATGATGCTGTACGTCTCACCGCGCGGCCCCGCCACGCCGATAAAACTTCGTTCGAAAACCTGGAAGAATCCAATGGCGAGCAGGATAAGCTGAGCGTGGATCTCGGAGACGGGATAAAGCACGGCAAGGCTGGCCAGAAAGACCAGCAACAGCACGTCCATCCACGCAAATTTCAACTGACGTTCTTCGGCCATCCTAAGCTCTATTGGCTTCAATTTAGCACGGCTAGAGCGGGTTTCAATAAATCCTGTGGAACCTTTCAGCCTGCGGATAAATGCAATCCCCCTGCCACTGGTTGAGGTTCGGCAAAATATCGGCCCGGATGTTGCGCAACTCACTCGCTTCTTTCATGCCAACGCCGCGCGCCCAAGAATTGTTGCGGAGATTCGTCCGACACATAGCTCGGTCCCGGTAAAGTTTCTCATAAGGCCTGTATTTGCAACAGAAAAGAATTGTCTTGGCTTAAGAATATGTTGACAGCCATTCAAACAATGTGACATATTCACCAGCAATATGTAGGGAGGGGGGCTCGGGAACTTTACCTTCCAATACCCCCGTGTGTTGTTCAACACGATTCCCGGCCCCCACAATTGGTCGTCCAGCCCCTGTTGTCGCGTATCTTCACATGCAAAATTCGACACGAAATGAACTCCCCGGCGGCGGTTGCTTGTATGGTACTTTGGCGGAGATTATAGTCAAGTGTGGGCTAGCTGTATCAAGTTAACTTATTGAAAATACAATACTTGATAGTAAGGCCCGCGCGTGGTACTAGAGTACTAGTACCTTCGTACCTTGACTGTCATTAACTAAATAGGTAAAAAGGGAGCGTCAGGATGCATGAGGGGGGCAGGGAATCGATCCTCCAATATCCTCGCAAGTTCCCGCAGGATCTCCCGCCTATTACCCGCAGACTAAGAATGTCGACTCCTTGCCCCTCAGCAGTTCTTCCTGACAAACGGGGCCACCAGGCTAGGAACCAACGATCCGAATCTTAATCCCGCAATTCTAATTCGCTACATTAAACAGGCAGAGACTCGACAAGCTCCGAACGAGACTCACCGCTCGATTTCCATTTTGCCTCGCACACACGGTCCAAGATGAAGTAAAATGTGGGATTTGTAACCACTGAGTGCATGGAGCCATGGACTACGACCAGCTAGCGAGTTTCATACAGGTCGCTAAGTTGCAGAGCTTTTCCCGGGCGGCGGAGAAGATTTACCGCACGCAGCCGGCGATCAGCGCCCAGGTGCGCTTGCTGGAGCAGGAGTGCGGGGAAAAGCTTTTTGACCGCAGCGGAAAGAAGGTACAGTTGACGCCTGCGGGTGAAATCCTGCTGCGCTATGCGGAGCAACTCCTGGCCTTGCAGAAAGAGGCTCTCCAGGCGATTGCTGAACTCAACCAGACGCCGCGCGGAAAGCTTTACATTGGCGCCAATGAGGCCACCTGCCTTTACGTTCTGCCTCAGACCTTTGCGCATTTCCGCCAGCTTTATCCGCTGGTGCAGATCAGCATCTATCGCAACTTCAGCCACAAGATTTTGCAGAAGGTGCAGGAAGGCGCCGTCGATCTGGGTATCGTGACTTTGCCTCAGAGCGCGAACAATATTGAAGTGATTCCAGTGTTCCGCGATGAGGTTCAGGTGGTGGTTCCCAAGGATCATCCGCTGGCCAAGAACAAGAGCGTGACCGTAGAAGAGGTGGCCCAGCATCCCCTGATTCTGCCCAAGACCGGCCACACGCGCGTGGTGATTGACCGCCTGCTGCGGGACTTTCGCGACCACCTTCAGATTTCGATGGAGCTGGCGAGTGTTGAGACGCAGAAAAAGTTTGTTGGCGCCGGCTTGGGCATTTCATTGATCAATCGCGCCTACGCGGAGCCGGAAGTGGCCGCCGGCGTGCTGAGATTGATTCCGCTGGAAGGCCAGAAGTTATATCGGGAACTCGGCTTGATTTACCGCCGTGACCGGTACCTGTCATTGCCAGCCAAGGTGTTTCTGCAAGCCGTGCAGGATGCGGCCAAAGCCTCGCAACCCAAAGCTGCCATCACTACGAAATCGAAGACTCGCTAGTGGGCGGAGGCTCGTGAGGCTCCGCTCGAACGGCTGAGCGTCCCTCTGTTTGTCTGCAGGTGAAGAGATGGTGAAAGGGAAAGAGAATTCAGGCAAGAATAAACGGCCGCTGATTGTCATGAAATTCGGCGGCACTTCCGTCGGCAGCCCGGACCGCATGCAGGGTGTGGCGGAAATTCTGGAAGAGCATTCCAAACATGCTGACGTGGTGGGCGTGGTGTCCGCGATGGGCGGGGCCACGAACATGCTGATCCGCGCCGCCACCCAGGCCAGCCAGGGCCAGGAAGAGCCCTGGAAAGGTTCGCGCCAGGAGCTTGCGCGCCGGCATCGCGAGGTGGCAGACCAACTGCTCTCCGCGGCCGAGCAGGCAAGCGTGCTTCCCCGGCTGGCTGAACAGGTGAAGCATTTTGAGGATCTTTGCTCGGGATTCACGCTGCTTCGCGAGATCACGCCCCGAGGCATGGATACGCTTTCGAGCCTGGGTGAAGTGATGTCGGCCACGCTGGTGTCGGCCGTCCTGCGGTCGCGCGGGCGGAAATCCGAGCCCGTGGATGCCATCCAGTGCATTGTGACCGACGACAATTTCGGCAACGCCAGCCCGCTGTTTGAGGAAACCGCGGCCAAAACACAGGAGAGGCTCGGACCACTTCTGAAAAGCGGCATCCTTCCCGTAGTCACAGGTTTCCGCGGGGCCACCAGGGAAGGCGTTTGCACCACTCTTGGGCGCGGCGGTTCTGATTTCAGTGCCACGATTCTGGGCGCGGCGCTGGACGCAGACGAGGTCTGGATCTGGACCGACGTGGACGGAGTAATGACGGCCGACCCTCGCCTGGTGCCGGAGGCGCGAATCCTTCCAGAAATCTCCTACCGGGAAGCTATTGAACTCTCCTACTTCGGCGCCAAAGTGCTGCATCCCAAAACGATTCTGCCGGTGATGCAAAAGAAGATCCCGGTCTGGATAAAGAACAGCTTCAATCCGTCATGCCCGGGAACATGTATCGTGCCTTCTGCAAAGAACGGTCAGGCCGGCATCAAGGCAATTACGTCCGTGAAAGAGGCGGTGCTGATCACCCTGAGCGGCAGGAATGCAATTACCTTTCCGCAGCTTGCTGCCCGCGTGTTCAATTGCCTTTACCTGGAAGGCGTCTCCACGCTGATGGTCACGCAGTCCTCTGCCGACAATGTGTTGTGCTTTGCCATCCACCAGGCAGACCTGCCGCGAGTGAAGTCGGAACTTGAAAAGGTTTTTGAACTTGAAATGCTGCACGATTACGTAGGCGAGCTGGAAGTGATGCCCAACGTCGCCATCGTTGTAACTGTAGGGGAAAATATGAAAGGCACCCCAGGAATCTCGGGGCGTGCCTTTGGGGCGCTCGGCAGGAAAGGCATCAACGTTATCGCGATTGCCCAGGGCTCTTCGGAGCTGAGCATCTCGTTCGCCATCAAGTCCTCGGACATGAAGGACGCGGTAAAGGCAATCCACGAGGAATTTCATCTTTAGCGGGAGCGGGCGGGCGCGTCTGGATCGGAGTCCGGCCCGGCATTGAGTCCCGTCTCCGAAAGTCGCATGGCACTTACTTACCTGCAATGTATTGAAGAAGCCTGTGGCCGCAGGCAAGACTCCAGGAAAGAAACGCACCAGTGTGCCTGGTGCGGTGGCCTGCTCGAGGTTAAGTACGAATTTGACATTACGGACCCCGAAGCCCTGAGGACCGCCTGGCACCAGCGGCGGCTGAGCGGCGAGCCTATTGACCGCAGCGGCGTGTGGCGCTTCCGTGAACTTCTTCCTTTCGTCGGGCAGGACGATCGCGTCATTTCACTCTCCGAGGGATCGACGCCGCTGGTTGGAACGCGGCGCGCCGGCTGGTGGGCCGGGCCTGTGCATCTCACCATCAAGCACCAGGGCATTAATCCCACCGGGTCGTTCAAAGACCTGGGCATGACCGCCTGCATGACGCGCGCCGCCTCACTGGGCGTCCGAATGGTGGCCTGCGCATCCACGGGAAACACATCCTCCTCGATGGCGGCCTACGCAGGGCGAGCGGGAATGAAAGCGATGCTTTTCGTTCCTTACCGCCAGATCTCAGCCGCCAAGCTTGCCCAGGCACTGGATTTCGGGGCCGTGGTCATCGAGATCGGTGACACCTTTGATGAAGCCTTCAAGTTGCTGCGCCAGGTGGCGGCGGAAATGGATTTTTATCTGGTGAATTCCATCAATCCGTTCCGCATTGAGGGACAGAAGACCATCGTGGCCGAGATGATGGAACAGCGCGCCTGGAGGCCGCCTGACTATATTGTGGTGCCCGGCGGAAACCTTGGGAACGCTTCGGCCATCGGCAAAGGCCTGCGGGAATTGAAGGAGATGGGATTTATCGAGAAGGTGCCGAAGGTGGCGGTGATCCAGGCCGCCGGCGCGAACCCGTTTTTCCGCACTCTCCAGGCCGGTTCGCCGGACCTGATTCCGGTGGAGAAACCTGACACCGAAGCAACGGCAATTCGCATCGGCCGCCCCGCCAACTGGAAAAAGGCCCGTCGGGTGCTCGAGTGGACCGGGGGCTTCTGCGAGTCGGTAACTGACGAAGAGATATTTCAAGGCAAGGCGGCGCT
Source organism: Terriglobia bacterium (assembly GCA_035576145.1). Lineage (GTDB taxonomy): Bacteria > Acidobacteriota > Terriglobia > UBA7540 > UBA7540 > SCRD01. The sequence continues at coordinate 27,629 of DATLWV010000164.1, read as the reverse complement.
GGCCGAGGACGGCGTGGGATGCGAGCCCGCTTCCGCGGCCACGGTTGCTGGCATCCGCAAGCTGGTGCGTGCAGGAAAAATCGAGCGCCGCGCGGACATCATCGCCGTCCTGACGGGGCATCAGTTGAAAGATACGGATTACGTGATTCGCCACCGGTCTGAAGCAGAACAATCCCGCCAGCGATTTCGTGTGGATGCCAACATGGGTGCTTTGCGAAAGGCGCTGGAGAGCGTGCTGGCCGTCCCTGCTTCAATTTGAATACCGGGAAGTGTGACGAGCGCATATGGATGAAAATCTTCGCAAGGAAGTCCGGTTATTAACTACGCGCCTGGGGGCGCTGATCCAGGAGCAGAGCGGCCGCAAGACGTTTGAGGCGATCGAGACGCTGCGACGGCTCTCAAAACAACTGCGCCAGACCTCCGACCCCGAACTGCTGGCCGCCAGTGACCGGGAAGTGCGCAGCCTGTCTCTGCAGCGTGCCGCTGACGTCGCTCACGCCTTCAGCCTGTTTTTTCACCTGGTCAATCTCTGCGAAGAGAGGCAGCGCATCCGGCGCCTTCGCCAGTATGAATCCGGAGAAGTCGGCGCCCCGATGTCACTGCGCGGCACCTTCAACCGGATGGCGAAGCAGAATGTTCCCGTTGCTGATTTTACACGCCTGCTGCGTTCCATGCGGATTGAGCCTGTCCTGACAGCACATCCCACCGAGGCCAAGCGGCGCAGTGTCTTCAATCATGTGCTGCGCATCGGCCGCTCGCTAGAAGCTCTGGGCGGATCGTCGGAGCACTCGATTGAAAAATCCGTTGACCCGTGGATCGAGGCCTTGTGGCTCACAGAAGAAACCCGCGAACGCCCCATGACTCCGGAAGTTGAAGTCGAGAATTCGCTGGTGTTTCTGGAGCGGACCATTTATGACCTGGCCGGCATTTTCTGGGAGCATTTTGTGCAGGAGATGGGCCGTTATGCGCCGCGCCTGATGGGCGAGCGACCCTGCATCCGGTTTGGCTCATGGGTGGGAACGGACCGCGACGGCAATCCCAATGTGACGGCTGAAACCAGTCTGAAAGCCGCAGAACGACTTCGCCACAGCATTCTCGACTACTATCGCCGCAGGCTGGATGAATTCCTCAGCGTGATTTCCTTTCCCTGTTCGCGGCGGGTGCTCGAACGGAAGGTGCGCGAGGAAATCGAGCGCGACATGCAGCGCTTCCCGGCCACCCGCATCTTTGAAGACATTGACCAGCCCCATGAATTTTACCGGCGCAAGATCCGCATCATGAGCTGGCGGCTGGAGCGCACCGTCGAGAGGACACGAGGAGCTTACGCCGACGCGGACGAGTTCGAGCGCGATGTTGAACTGGTTGAACGGCTGCTGCAGGAGCATCCCAGCCCGCGCGTGGCCCGCCTGGAGCCAGGACGCCTTCGCACAGCAGTTCAGGTGTTCGGTTTCCATTCGGTCAGCCTGGACTTCCGCCAGCACTCTTCGCACGTGCGCGCAGCAGCGGACGAGCTCCTGCGCGCGGCGCGCCTCGAGACCGCACCCGAAGAATTGCGAATTCGGTCAATCCAGACGTTGCTTGAGAAACAACCTCGCCGGGTAAGACTTTCGGATGCCGCCCGACGAACCCTGGAAGAGTTTGAGACGCTCCGCGATATCCAGTCGAGCAACGGAGAGAAAGCATCTCACCGCTACATCCTCAGCATGACCAGCAGCGCCGCCAACATCTGGGACGTTGTTCTGCTGGGCTGGCAGGCAGGGCTGGTTAAACCGCAGGACGACGGCGGGCTTCAATCAAGTTTTGACGCCATCCCGCTTTTTGAAACCGTTGACGACCTGGAAGCCGGACCCGGCATCCTGGAGCAGCTCCTCAAAGACCGCCATTACCGCCGCCTCCTGCGCTCGCGCGGCAACTTCCAGGAAGTGATGCTGGGCTATTCCGATTCGGTCAAAGACGGCGGATACTTTGCAGCGAACTGGGCGCTGTTCCGCGCCCAGAAACGCCTGTGGGAAGTGGCGGAAAAACACAAAATCCGCCTGGGGTTGTTCCACGGCAAAGGCGGGACCATCGGTCGCGGCGGTGGGCAATCACACCGCAGCGTCCAGGCGCAGCCCTACGCGGCCCCGGGCGGCCGCATGCGCATCACAGAGCAGGGCGAAGTGATTTCGCTGAAATACGCAAATCCGGAGATTGCCGAGCGGAACATGGAGCAACTGGTTACTTCAGTCCTGGACACTCACATGATGTCGCCGAAGCATCCCCCGCGCGAAAGCCAGGCTGCCTCCTGGGAAGAGCACTCGCAGGAGATTGCTTCCGCCAGCCGCCAGTTCTACCGCAACCTTGTTTATGAAACCCCCGGATTCATCGAATTCTTCCGCCAGGCGACTCCGATCGACCTGATTGAAAATCTTCGCCTGGGTTCGCGGCCCAGCCGGCGCTCCAACACCCGTGACCTTAGCCAGCTTCGCGCCATTCCCTGGGTTTTTGCCTGGACGCAGTCGCGGCATTTTATCCCGGCCTGGTACGGCCTTGGCTACGGGCTGGAGAATTTCCTGTCGGTCCACCGATCTGACGGGCTCGATCTGCTGCGGCAGATGTACCGCCACTGGCCCTTCTTCGCCGTCATCATTGACAATGCCGAGGCGTCGCTGGCCAAGACGGACCTCTACATCGCCCGCCGTTATGACGCCCTGTGCCGTCCTGCGAGCCTGCGACAGCAGATCTCGGTCCGTATCGAAGAGGAGTACCAGCGCACCGTCCGGTGCGTGCTGGAAATTACCGAATCAAAGCAGTTGCTGGAAAGCCAGCCCGTCCTGCAGGAATCCATCCGCTTGCGCAACCCGTATGTGGACCCGCTCAACTTCCTCCAGATCCGCTTCCTTGAAAAATGGCGCCGCGAACTCCAGCCCTCGCCGGAGCTTGTGCGGCTGCTCCAGATTACCGTGGGTGGAATCGCCTTCGGCATGAAAAGCACGGGCTAGACGGGAGTTCCAGAAGGTCCGGCCTGCACTGGCCTTGACCCTCCTCATGGGCACCCCCCTAATCGGATAACGACCACAACGCACTAACAAGGCCTTCCACAGGCGGATGTGATTCAGGTCACCGACACCTAAGCCGCCAGTGGCTGAGCATGGTGATAGCTGAGGCGCCGGAGGCACGCTCATGCTGCCTGCCAGAGTTCAACCGGAGGAGCGTTCGCCCCGTCCTTCCTGGGGAGGCTTCCATGAAAATCCTTCCACTCTGGCTGGCGCTGATGGCGGTGATATGCCTGGGCCCAAACGCAGCGGGACTGGCTCAATCTGAACCAGCCCCGCCCAAACCCGCCGCTGTCTATTTTTCGGCTTATCGCACGCCGCGGCACATGAAATACAGCAAGCCTGAGGTTTTCCATCAGGCGGTTGCTGACGTCGTCGAATATCTTGAAGCCCATCGAGTGCGGATCGCCGAGGATCCCATTCGCAAGCGAATTGAAACGTCAGACCTTATTCCCGTTGCCACGCTGGTCAACATTGCACGCGACGCAGGCGCTTCCAGCGTTCTTCTTCTCACCGTGGACCGCCCACTCACCAAGTGGGTGAAAATTGACCTCGAGGCCTATGACCTTTCCGGTAAGTTGTTGTGGAAAGAGAGTGTGGCCGAAGGCGGAGGTCTCAGAGGAAAAGGTGGTGTCGAAAAGGCCATGGGCAAACTTAAAGCGAGTCTGGAGCCGCGGTTGGGTCAAGCGGGACTGGAACAGACTCCTGTCTCTGAAGAAAAGTCCGCGCCGCTTCCCGCCGGCAAAACATCGCCCGGTCTTTAGATTCCTTTAGGAGGAGAAATTCCATGAAATGCCTTGTAGAAGTCGCGGTGCTTGGGTTGTTTCTGGCCGGTGCTGCCGGGCCCCACGCAGGGTCGCGGGCACAGCAGGGTGTCGTCGATCTCCAGCAGCAGACAGCACCTGAAAGCCAGTCCGCCGCCCCTTCCATGGTTATGCTGAAGGAAGGCACGGAAGTGAAGTTGGCGTTGGCGCAGAGGGTCACGGGGAAAGCGGCCGTTGTGGGCGAGCCCATTGAACTGGCTTTGGCAGAGGACCTCCGCGTTGGCAATGCCGTGGTGGCGCGAAAGGGTACCCGAGTGCTGGGAACCGTCATCGAGGGCAAGAAATCCGAGAAAGAACATCGGCGGCCAAAAAGCCTGCGGGTTCGCGTGGACTTCATTAAGGCCGGCGAGGCCAAAATCCTGGTGCGAGGAGAACAGGCTGGGGTCGGCAAACGGAATAAGACGGCAATGGCTGCCGTAACCGCCGCCTTCGGGCTTACCGGCCTGCTACTGACGATGGGCAAGAAATATGAAATTCCGGTGGGTACGCCCGTGATTGCCTATGTAGACGAGGACGTCAGCCTGCCGCCGCTGGAATGAGTATCTGCCGCCCGGCTAAAGTTTGGAACCCCCCACACGAGTTCATCCCCTAACCATTCCGGGCATATACTGAAATGGAGACCATGGCCGGCATTTGCCCACGCATGCCCATTCGTCGGCGGGCGGTGGTCGACTTATGCAGCGCTTTGGTGTCGCTGCCAATGTTGGTGCGCGAGGGGAAAATGAGATGAGACAGAAGATCACCCATGTTGACGCTTTCACCGGAAAGCCCTTTGCTGGAAATCCCGCGGCAGTCTGCATACTGAAAGAAGCGGCTGACGAAGAGTGGATGCAAAATGTAGCGCGGGAAATGAACCTGTCTGAAACGGCCTTCCTGTATCCACTAAAGGGTGAGTTCAGCCTGCGCTGGTTTACTCCGTCCGTGGAAGTAGCGCTTTGCGGACACGCCACGCTCGCCAGCGCCCACGTACTGTGGGATGAAGGCCACCTTGCGCCAAATCAACAGGCTCGCTTTCGAACGCAGAGTGGATTGTTGACAGCCGAACTCAAGGGTGACTGGATCGAGCTTGATTTTCCTGCCGTGCGCGTCGAGGCTGCGAATCCGCCGCCCGGACTTATCGAGGCACTAGGGGTTGAAGCGCGGTACGTGGGGAAGAACAAGTTTGACTATCTCTTGGAATTGGAGTCCGAGGGCGACGTGCGGAACGTCAGGCCCAACAACACCCTCCTGCGCCTGATTGAGGCGCGCGGCGTCATCGTCACCAGTCGGTCAAGCTCGCCGCAATTCGATTTTGTTTCCAGGTTCTTCGCTCCAGGTTCAGGTATCGATGAAGATCCGGTGACGGGGTCAGCTCACTGCGCGTTGGGTCCGCATTGGGAAAAGCGCCTGCAGCGGCGCGAGTTCGTGGCCTATCAGGCTTCGCCGCGCGGTGGGGTCGTCCGTGTGCGGGTGCAAGGCGACCGGGTCAAGCTGGCCGGGCAGGCCGTCACGGTGCTTCGCGGAGAACTGCTGGACGCGCCGAAGAGTGGGGACTAAGGGCCGGGGCATAACGCATGAGCGATGCGAGCCTGTCGCCGCTTAGGTGTTATTGTTTTCCACAAGCTGGCGGGCGCGGGCGGCGGCCCGGACTACTGCCTTGATCAGCGTCACCCGCAGGCGGCCTTCTTCCAGTTCCATCAACCCGTCGATGGTGCAGCCGGCGGGCGTTGTGACCACGTCTTTCAGCTTGGCGGGATGTTCGCCCGTGTGGAGCACCATGGCGGAGGATCCCAGCAGAGTTTGGGCGGCAAGCTCAGTTGAAAGGTCGCGAGGTACACCCAGCTTCACTCCGGCTTCGGCCAGCGATTCAATAATCATGTAGACATAAGCAGGGCCGGAGGCCGAGAGCGCCGTGATGGCGTCCATGTGCTTTTCATCCACGGCCACGGTGCGCCCCATGGCGGAAAAAATATTATGTGCAACTTCCATATCGTGACCCGTGGCGTGCTTCCCGCTGGCCAGCGCCGTCATCCCTTGCCGGATGAGGCAAGGCGTATTCGGCATAGCGCGGATCACGCGCGCCGGATAGCCCAGTTCACGCTCGATCAGGGCCGTTGTAACGGAGGCCGCGGCGGAGACAATCAACGCATCCTTCGGGAGCGACTTGCGGACCTCCTCCAGGAAGGCTTTCACCTGCTGAGGCTTTAGCGCAATCAGCACCAGGCTGGCGTCCTTTACGGCCTGCGTGTTATCGGTGTGGGCCCTCACGCCGTACTTGGAGCAAAGGTAGTCCGCGCGCGGCTGGTGAGCCACCGTACATTCCACACGGCCGGTGGGAATCACCTGCGATTGCAGCATAGCGGCGAGCAGTCCCTCGCCAAGCTTGCCGGCGCCGATCAGGGCCAACTTTTTGATTTCATCCCGCGATTTTTTCGCCGCGGATGAGGGTGCGGCAACAGCCTCTGCCACTTTTTTCATGGAAATCCTCTCAGTGTGCCATGGACGAAGGAGACCTCATTGTAACGCAGTGTTCGTTGCTAAAGTTGAAGGTTTTGCATCTCGCGGGCTGTTGAATAAACTCGATGCGTCAAGTCATCCTGACCCGGTTCGCCCTCAACTTGCGAACGGCCCTGATCCCGCATGGTGGGAGAAGGGGCTCAGGGCAAACTCCGCAAAGGATATGTTTTATTCATATCCAGTAAGGTACAGCAGATGCATCTCCCGCTTCACGGGATCAGCATGACGTTTGGTTTTTTCAACAACCTGTTAGGTACGTGCCTGGGCCTGGGCGGCCGTGGCCTCTTCCTTGGCGGTTTGGATCCACGGCATCATCTTGCGCAGTTCGCTCCCCACCTTTTCGATCAGGCGTGCTGAAGCTTCCGCACGCATAGAATTGAACTCTTTCCGGCCCGCCGCGTTTTCGTCCATCCACTCTTTGGCGAACTTGCCGTTCTGGATTTCTTCTAGGACTTTCTTCATCGATTCGCGGACGTGGTCGTCAATCACCCGAGGGCCGCGCGTGTAATCACCGTATTCCGCTGTGTCACTAACTGAATAGCGCATATACTTGATGCCGCCCTGGTAGATCAGGTCAACAATCAGCTTCAATTCATGCAGGCACTCGAAGTAGGCGATCTCCGGCTGGTATCCGGCCTTGACCAGTGTTTCAAAACCAGAGTTGATGAGCGCAGAAACGCCACCGCAAAGAACAGTCTGTTCGCCGAAAAGATCGGTCTCGGTTTCTTCCTTAAAGGTTGTGCGGATGACGCCTGCCTTGAGGCTTCCGAGCCCTTTGGCATAGGCCAGCGCCGTCTGCTCGGCTTTGCCGGAGGGGTCCTGCTCCACGGCAAGCAGCGCCGGAACGCCGATGCCTTCCGTAAACAGTTCCCGCAGTCGGTGGCCGGGGCACTTTGGAGCGATCATGATGACATCCACGTCCTTCGGCGGCTGGACAAACTTGTAGTGGATGTTGAATCCGTGAGCAAACAAAAGCGAGTTGCCGGCGGAAAGGTTGGGTTCAATGGCTTCCTTGTAAAGCTTGGCCATAGGCGGATCGGGAACCAGCATGGCGATCAGGTCGCCGCGTTTGGCCGCTTCCGCGGGGTCGTAGACTTCCAGTTTCTGCGCCTGGGCCTTGGCGCGGGACTGGCTCGCGGCCGGCAGGCCTACGATCACCTTCAGTCCGCTGTCACGCAGATTTAGTGCGTGGGCGTGTCCCTGGCTGCCATATCCGATTACGGCGACGGTCTTGCCCGCGAGATGTTTTACGTCGCCGTCGTTTTCATAATATGCTTTCGCCATAACGTCACCTGTTCCTTTTAAGGTTGGAATTTTCAAGTTCTGATTGCTGAGTGCAGTAACCCGCCTGTCAGCTACCTAGCCACAATTTGGTTGTTGCGGGATGCGTCCCTTATGACGCCGCGGTATCCATTGTCAAACCCGGACTGCAGGATCTTCTAATTGGATGCTGCGCCCACCAGTTCCATCTTTCGATGCTGCTGGCTTGTTCTGACGCGTGAAAGCGGGAGGAAGGACGGAGCGTCCATCCCGGTCTGCGTCCCCAGAGAAGCCCCTGACGGGACCTCCACAAGATACTTGCCGTGACTGGCAAAAACAACCTTGCTCCCCGGAAAAGCCTCCTGGATGCGCTTGAGATTCTCCGAACTTTCAGCCGACTCGAAAAAGATAAAGGTTGCATCCCGCGCAGGTTCATGCTGATAGAACGTAACGGCGCGCACGCCATCGGTGCGGCGGAGGAAGTGGAAAATGTGGTCAACCTCTGACTCCGGACTGTCTACCAGCGCCATCAGGGAGTAGGACTCCGCCTTTGCGCCCAGGGCCATGGTTTCAATCTCCAACCCCTTCCGGCGGAAGATGTTCATCAGCCGGCAGAGCACGATGGGATCGCGGTCACTTTCAAGCGTCAACAGCCATTGCATAAGGAACCCCAGAATCTACAAGTATAGCGTCTTTGATGAGCCAGTTGTAGCGCGGCGTTCGTTTTATAACTCTGTGCTTCACGCCTGTCATCCTGAGGAGTCCCGCACTTGCGGGACGACGAAGGATCTGCTTTGCTCGATTTCAAACATGTACAGCAGGTGCTTCGCCGGGCTCAGCATGACAGCGTGGGCGCTATCAGCCGCCCTCTACATCGCCCACAGGTCGTCCAGTACTTCCTCTTCAACCAGCATGCGCGGCGGTTCCACCACCATCTCGGCAATGCTGGCCCCCGGGGGAACAATGGGATAGCAGTTTTCGGCCGGGTCCACCCAGAAGTCGATCAGGCGCGGCTCGCGGTCGCTCAGGAAGTCGCGGATGGCCTCTTTCACGTCCGCCCGATGTTCGACGCGGGCGCCGCGGATACCATAGGATTCAGCCAGCTTGGCGAAGTCGGGTGAAAAGTTCAAGTCGATGTCGCAGTAGCGTTTTTCAAAGAAGATTTCCTGCCACTGCCTCACCATGCCAAGTGACCGGTTGTTGATCACAACGATCTTTACCGGAACCCGGTACTGCACCATGGTGGCCAGGTCGTTCAGCGTCATCTGGAAACCGCCGTCGCCCACAAAGGCGATCACCTGGCGGTTGGGAAAGGCCATCTGCGCGCCCAGCGCCGCCGGGAACCCATAGCCCATGGTGCCCAGGCCGCTCGACGAGAGCCAGGAGCGGGGAGAGCGGAAGTTGTAAAACTGCGCGGTCCACATCTGGTGCTGGCCCACGTCCACGGCGACGATGGCGTCTTCGTCAGCAAGCTCGGCAATGGATTCAATCACGTACTGCGGCTTCACAATGTTGGTGTACTTGTCGTAGGCCAGCGGGTGCTCGGCCCTCCAGGAATCAATCCGCTTCAGCCAATGCTTGCGCTCAGCCGTCGCCGCTTTGTGCCCGGATTTTTTCAGTTCGTTAATCAGGTTCTGCAGCGTTTCCCGCGCGTCACCCACCAGCGCCAGGTCAACATTGACGTTCTTGTTGATCTCAGAGGGGTCCACGTCAAAATGGATCTTCTTGGCGTTGGTGGCAAAGCCGCTGATGCGCCCCGTGACGCGGTCGTCAAACCGCGCTCCCACGGCAATCAGCAGGTCGCTGTTGGTTACTGCGGTGTTGGTGGCGTAGGAACCGTGCATGCCCAGCATGCCCAGCGACAGCGGGTGCTGTGAAGGGAAGGCACCCATCCCCATCAGTGTGGTTGTTACCGGGATGTGCGTGAGTTCGGCAAGCTCGCGCAGTAGGTCCGAGGCGTTGGCGGAAATCACTCCTCCTCCTACATAAAGCACCGGCTGCTGGCTGGACTCGATCATCTCACAGGCCTGTTGCATCTGCTCCCGGGTCCACTCCCCCGGCTTATGAACGCGGTGCGTCTCCCTGGTGGGCGGATAGCTTGGCTCGGTCTTTTCAATCAGCACGCTTTTGGGCAAATCAACCAGCACCGGGCCCGGCCGGCCTGAAGCCGCAATCTCAAACGCCTGCTGGATCACATTGGGAATGTCGGCGGCGTTCTTCACCAGGAAGGCGCGCTTGGTGATGGGCAGCGCGATCCCGACGGTGTCGGCTTCCTGAAAAGCGTCTTTCCCGATCAGGTTGGCGGGAACCTGGCCGGTAAGCGCAACCACCGGGATGGAATCCATCATGGATGAAGTGAGTGCCGTGATCATGTTGGTGGCGCCGGGACCGGAAGTGGCCAGGCAAACACCCGGCTTTCCTGTCACGCGCGCGTAGCCATCTGCCGCAAAAGCTGCCGCCTGTTCGTGGCGGACCAGAAGATGGTGGATTCCCGCGCTGTACATAGCGTCATAAAGCGGCAGGATGGCGCCGCCCGGAAGTCCAAAAATGACCTCCACTTTCTGGCGCACTAGGCTTTCCAACAAGATTTCGGAACCTGAAAAAGTCTTGGACATAAACGAGCAATCCCCAAAGAAAATGTCTGGCCGTGCCGTGCTGATAAGGCTCTGATGGCAGATACCGACCAGTCGGTAGGTAGAATAGCATTGCTGCTATTCCCCGTCAAGAGGTATCTAAAAGGCCCCGGCCACGGCTGAGACCCGTAGCGGCGAGGTTACCTTGCTGGACAGCCATTCAGGCAAGTCGTTGCCGGCACTCGTCCAGAATTTCGGCGGTGCGGCTTGCGCCCACGCGCGAGACGCTGAGGGCTCGAACCTCAAGGAGCTTGTCAAGGGTGCGAACACCTCCAGCGGCTTTAACCTGCACGTGCGCCGGGGAGTGCTGCCGCATCAGTTTGAGGTCTTCGATAGTAGCGCCGCCCGTGCCATACCCGGTTGAAGTCTTCACCCAGTCGGCGCCCAGCTCGCCGCAAATCTCGCAGAGCCTGATCTTGTGGCGGTCCTGCAAATAGCAGTTCTCGAAGATAACTTTCACCTTCTGCCCTCGGCCGTGCGTAACCTCGATGACGGCCTGGATGTCCCGCTGCACAAAGTCCCAGTCCTCGCTCAAGACTTTGCTGATGTTCACCACCATGTCGAGTTCCTGTCCGCCATCGTCGAGCGCGCGCCCGGCTTCGGCAACCTTGACTGCGGTGGTGTGCCCTCCATGCGGAAAGCCGATGGTGGTGCTGGTCTTCACGGTGCTCTCTTGCAGAACTTCAGCGCAACGGCGCAGAGCGTAAGGCATGATGCAAACGCTCGCACAGTCGTACTCGAGCGCCAGCCGGCATCCCTGCTCAAGCTCTTTTTCTGTCAGCGTGGGATTCAGCAGGGAATGATCGATCATCTTCGCGATGTCCTGGTAGGTGTAGTCCATAAGGCCTCCCCTGAAACCGGTATTATCGGCCTGCCTAGAATAGCTCCATCTTGTGGCCGGTGTCCCGTGCCCCCATTTCTTGGAATGCGTTCGACGCTTGCAATTCGCTAACCCGACGGGAGTATAATTGGCCCCATGCTACGACGCAAATTCTTTGGCAACCTGATCGTTGGAAGCGCGCTGGCTCCGATGGCGGGGCCTACGCAGCCATCTGAGCCACAGTCGGCGCAGGAACCCTATCTTGAACGCCCGGTGACGGGCCAGCCACACAACGGGAAAGTTCTTCTTGCAATTGAGGCGCACGCGGACGATATCCCACAAATCGCGGGGGGCACGGTGGCCAAGCTCATCGAAGAGGGTTATACGGGTTACCTGGTACGCGCCACAAACGATGACATGGGAGATTCGCCGGGGCTCGGCACACCGGGAACGATTGGCGAAAACGTGCTCCGCAACGAGCGTGACAATGCGGAGGCAGCGCAGGCCCTGGGCTGCAAAGACCGCTTTGACCTGAACTACAGTAACCACCGCATGGCCGATATTTCGCTGAACGAGTTGATCTGCCGCCTGATTCTTATCATCCGGCTGGTCAAGGCGGATACCGTGATCGGCTGGGATCCCTGGGCCCACGATGAAGAGAATCCTGACCACTACATGCTGGCCAAAGCTGTGGAAGCGGCCTGCTGGATGGCGGGCCGCGCGCACGACTACCCCGAGCAATTCGCGGCAGGCCTTGCACCAAAACAGGTCCAGGATAAATACTATTTCGCGCGGCGGCCGGAGATCACCCGAGTGGTGGATATCAGCGCGCAGGTCGACAAGAAGATAGAAGCGAACAGAGCCAATACGGCGCAAGGGCCGGCCGGGCACCTCGGTTCACGCCTGAGGGCAAGCCTGGCTAAACGAAATCTGCGCCTGCCCCTGCTGGGCAATGATGATGACACCGCCGACCGAAACTACATCAAGGAATTTGTTTTGAGGCGTAACCGCGAACTGGGCAGGAAGTACGGCGTTGAGTACGCTGAAGTGTTCCACTACATTCCAGCAGGAGCGGCCGGTGCCGACCTGGATCCGCGGATCGAGACCTACGTTAAAGAACACGCTGTCCCGATAAAGTGATTAGCGCGGTCCTTGAGGAAATTTCGGTTTGCGGCTCCTACGCAGACCGAATCTCTCTTTGCGGCCAGGAAAGATATCACTCGACACTCCAGCCGCGTGCCATAGGGTCGCATCCAGCCGCTCAAGCAAGCACCTGGATAATTGAGCTTCGGGATTCACCCAATTGGATGGATCTGCTGCACACCTTCATGCTTTTCGGCTGGCGGGAAATCACACTGCTTCTATGGCTTCTCTCTACCGGTGGCCGCCTTTGTGAACTGACTCCAAGGCTTTCATGACCGTATCATGACCAGGAGTATCTTGAATTTCATCAGCGCCCCGACGGAATGAGGTTCGTTTGCGGGCAGAATGATGGCATCGCCCGCCTGCAGCAAATGGGGCTTGCCGGAAACGGCCAACTCTGCTTTCCCGTCGAGTGCACACACCAGGGCGTCGTAGGGAGTTGTATGTTCACTCAGGGTCTGTCCCTCATCGAATGCAAACAAGGTCACTGTGCCAGCAGTTTTACCGATGACAATTCGGCTGACCACCGCGTCCTCCTGGTATTCAACCAGTCCGGCCAGGTTTGCAGGTGCTGCAACAAGCTTTTCCAGGCGTCTTGCGTTCCTGCTCTCTCCCATTACTTGGCCCCCTTCCATTGCAAATGACAAGGGTACAGTCGCCGCTGGCGCGGACCGTCAATTCTCGGGCTTGCGAAAAATGACGCAGTAATTGTCATTGGGCCAGTCGGCGGGCTCGGAGACCATCTGGAATCCGGCGGCGGTCAGTTCCTGGATGAGGATCTTTTTCGGCATGCCGTGCCCGCCCCGGTTGGCGGGGACGCCTTCCACGGCCGGCAGTGACGAACGCGGAGGAAAGTCGATCACGGCCAGCATGCCGCCGGGCTTGAGCGACTGGAAAAGGCTGGCATCCATTTTTTGCGGCTCGGTAAAGTGGTGATAAACACGCCGCATGTAAATTGAGTCGCAGCACTCGGGCGGGAGGTTCGTTCCGTCCTGCGAGCCTTCAAGCACCGTAATGTTATGGTCATTTTCTCCGGCAGCCAGTTCCTTCAAGTGCGCGAGCTTCTCGGTGCTCACTTCCGTCGAATAAATGTGGCCGGCGGGGCCCACGCGCTTGGCTGCGTCGAGCATCATCTCGCCCGCGCCGGCGCCGATTTCCGCCACCACGCTGCCTGCATGCCAATTGAGCAACTGGGCCAGTCGAGTCGACTCCTCTTTATATTCCTGCCCACAGACAGGAAGTGCAATGGTTGAAAGCAACAGGGCGATCAGCAGCAGGTTCCGCTTATTCTTCATCACCACCTCCGGGGCACTGGATTATACCCGGTCGCCACTTTGACGGCCACACCAAATTGCCTTCTTGATCGGCCGTACGGACTTCCAGGCCGTTGGCTTCCCCATGGCCCGATGGTATCGGTCGATGAGCTTCGAGGGGCTGCCTCAGGGAAAACGGCCCATCACGGGATCTTGCAGCTATCTACCGCCATCCTGGCCCGGGGTTGGGGTTTATACGGTGAACTTCCGCTTCTCATAGCACCGTAATGGAATAGCAATAATTCCGCGCTCCTGCTGGAGCGGTCAGCTGGTGCGCACCCTCAACTCCGTCAAAAGCTGCTTCGACGTAGTATTCCAGCAGCGGCGAGTCCCCCTTGCTTGCCTCGATCTCTTTCACAAACGTCCTGCGGCCAGCCAGTTCCATTGGAAAGGACTGCCATCCCTCCGAGTCAGCGCGTCGTACGTACAGTTTGAGCCGAGGCGCGTAGTCGCCGCCCGGCGCTACTGCAAAGATTCGCACTTTCTCTCCCGGGGCTAAGGCAGAAGGCCGCGTGGGGACGAACACGCGTGGGCGGGCCGAGGCATCTTTCCTGCGCACATCCTGGAACTGTTTTTCGACATCTGCCGGCAGCCTGCCGAGGAACTCTTTCATGGAAAGGCGCAGGCGGAAAAGCGCCAGTCTCTCAAACTTGTTGTGTACGGAAGCCAGCGCGCCCTGCTCGTTCCGTTCGCCCACCATCTGCTGGTAAATCAACAAGGCTTCACGTACCCGCGGGGCAAGCTCTTGCCAGAGCGGTACTCCCTGGTTCAAAACTTTTTGTTTTGCCTCGGCGGCTTCGCCGCCTTGTTTCAATTTCTGCGCTTCCTGCAAAACCTGATGAAGTCGAGACGCAAGCACCCACGATTCCGAGTAGGGAACAAGAAATTCAACGTAGCTGGCCAGGTAATCCAGCCGTTCACGTTCAGCCGGGCCCGATGCCACGTCCGTCAACGCTCTGAGTTGTTGCGCCACCTTGGCCTGCGAAACTCGCACTTCTTCCGGCGGTTCGTAGCCGGCCCAGAATTCGAACGCCTCGCTGTAATCACCCGAGTAGGCATGAATCTGGTGATGGCCGTTCTCAATCTTTCCCGTAAAGGAATTCAAGATCAACCGGTCCCGGTCAACCTTCGTCAGGATGTCTGCCAATTCCGTTGCGCGAAGACCCTCCGCCTGCGCAGCTGCGAACGATTGGAAAAACTGAGCGGGCTTCAGGGTCCGGTCCCACGAGGCCTTGGCCTGGAATCCCGCATCAGCGTTCATCATTCGGTTCCGCCAGTGAATGCCCAGCACGCCCTGGCATCCGTAGTGCTCGGCGAGGTCCAGGTCTTCTGCTCCCCGATGAACGTGGAATTGCGGAAGCCACATTGCCGGGTCGTCTTCCAACCAGGGAATCGGCCAGCGTTCGCGCTCGCCAAGCTTTCCATATTCCTCGCTGACGGGGTCCCAGCCGAGGTTGTCGCTTAGCGAAGTGAAAATTACGTCCATTGGCAGTTGCTGATGGAACTGGGCGAAGTGGCGGACCACGCCTCCCCAACCGGAAATGACCAGCCGCTTTTGAGGGGCATGCCGCCTGAGGAAGTCGTAAGCCTGCCTGTAAGGCGTAACTGAGAGCGGAACGTTTTCCTTCTGGCTCGCCCAGTTCATGGCTTCGTCTTCCCACAGCCAGACGTAATCGACGGTGGGATAAGCTTCCAGCAGATTTCCTAGCCGGGCCTCCAGAATGTCGCGTGCCGCCACGGATTCGGGATCAATGCGGGGGCCGGGCGCCTTCGGGTTCTTGCTCTTGTAATGCGCCTCGGGCGGGGCTGCGCGAAAGATCTCATCCGGTATCTGGTAAGGTTCAAAGCCGACGCCGGTCCGGATGCCGAGCGTCTTCGCGTACTCGAAGGCCTTGCCCCACAATTGCTGTGCGAACCTGGCATCTTCCCAGCAGTTGGTGGCCCTTGTTGTGGCTTCTGAGCCGAAGACCTCTCCGGCAAAGTAATCGGGCGCCCCCATGCCGTAATTGGAGGTCCTCTCGGGAATATAGCCCCAGCGGTTGGTGGCTGTTGTGTCCGTGTAAGCCAGATGCCCGGCTCCGCCGTATTCAAACGACAGGAACGATTCGGTCCACTGGTTTGCGCCCGAATAAACGTGAATGCCAAGAGTGTTGAAACGCATCCGTAGCATGGCTTCAAGGTAAGCTCGATATTCCTCGCGGTTGTAGACCGTGATGCAATTCAAGAAGTCCGGCCAAGGCAGCAACCCTCGCGTCTTGAAGCGCGGCTGGGCCAGCCACGGACTGTTGAAGATGGGCAGGTTCAATTCCTGCGCAGGCTGCAACGGATAGTTGTCTCCGTCAAGACCGAAGAACGCTCCCTGCCTTTCAAGGAAATCGAAGACCGCGTAGAGGACGGCCTGCGGTGTGGCACCTATCAAGCGGATTCTGGAGCCATCTCCATTCGAGGTCTCCCGGCGGATTTCATAAGCTTCGGGATCTTTGAACGACCCCTTGTTTGCGTACTGCGTGAAAACGATATCTTCGGCGCCCGGTTCTACACCTAAACCGGCGGCCTCAATCGGCGGTCGAATAAGTCCCAGCTTGCGAAGGCCGCGTGCGAGCTCCTTGCTGGCAAGCTTTTCCTGAAATCCTGCTTCGTGCGGTACCAGAATCCAGACCTTCCTGTTTGCACCGAGAGTGAAATTCATGCTGAGCCGGCCGTTATCGATGATGGCGTCGGGCTTCGATTTCTGGCTGTACGCCCGCGCAATGCCACCACCTGACGGATGGAACGAACTGGTGCCCAGCAGTGCCGCGGACCCTTGCAGAAATTCCCGGCGATCAATGCCTTTTCTTCGTTTCACCGTTGGCTCCTTCAAGAAAAAAGTTTGTGGATGGAAAAGTGGTGGAAGCGCACGGGTCCAATTTGGTGACATCGAGCCTCGGCGCCCCTATGCATTTTCAGCTCTAACCGCCGCACACTGCATCGCGGCCCCTTCGTTCCGCCTCAGACGTAACTGGCGAGCTCCCTGACTTTTGTAATCTTGTCGGTACTGAGGCCGTTGAGATCGGACTCGTCCAGCCACCCTTCAGTGAGCAGCGTGGCAAACACCCTGAGCAGCCTTGAGTACCGGTAGACGTATTTCCGGTCTGTCTCGCGGCGCTGCTCCGAAAGGTAGTCGTGTATTCTCCATATCTGGCGGATATCGCCTTCGTCTTTTAGCATCTGCTGGACTCTTGCACGGATGGCGCGGCATTCTTTTGTAAATGCAGCATCGAATGCTTTCCTGGCAACTCGTTTTTCATCCTTGGACCATTGGAACTCGTCGATCATCATTTACCACCTCGAGATCATGGAGTCTGGGAGGGACGCTAATCGGATTGCGAAAACTGCCATCGGCAAACGATGATAGCACGACCCAAAATGCGTTCTTACCGGTTGCTGGATGCGGTTCCGTCAAGCAATTCTTTATTTAAGCAGCTTGACGTCACCGTTTCATTGCGGTCGCTTGCGCTGAAGTGGTCGAGGGTCTATACTTTATTGGAGAGTGGTTGCGGTGGGCGCAAGCCCACTTTTTTGTTGGGGAAGGACTGCCCCTTTTTCGGGCTGCCGGGCCCTCAACGGACGGTGAATCCACCCGCACCTTAAGAATGATCGTTGATCTGGAAAAGATCGAAGCCATCGCCGAGCGCGTGGCCGTCGGCGAAGGATTGACGCTTATTGATGTGGAGCTCAAGGGGGGACGGTCGAACCCGCTGCTCCGGGTCTATATTGACAAGCCTGGAGGAGTTACACACGCGGATTGTGCGCTCGTCAGCGAGCAAATGAGTGCTATCCTTGATGTGGAAGACCCGTTCCCGGGTAGTTACCTGCTGGAGGTTTCGTCACCCGGCCTGGACCGGAAGCTGGTGAAACCGCGGGAGTACCAGCACTTCACGGGGCGCAGGGTAAGGATCGTGCTGCGTGAGCCACTTGAGGAGCAGAAAGTTTTTGAAGGCAGGCTGGTGGGATTCGACGATGGCCGAGTCAAGTTGGGCCTGGATAACGAAAGGGTTGCGGAGTTTGAGCTTTCAAGTATTTCGAAAGCCAGGCTGCTCCCTGAGCTTTAGTGGAGTAATGAGTTGCTTCGGTGGCTCGGTTGTGCTCTGGCCGGGCTTTGAACTGGCGTGGGGCAGGCAAGCTGGAGGAAAATTGTGACGACCAGTCTTCTTTTTCAGACAATTGACCAGTTGAGCCGGGAAAAGGGTATCGATCCCGAGATTGTAGTGGCTGCCGTTGAAGATGCCATCCTTGTGGCGACGCGAAAGTACTACAAGACCGTGGAAGACCTGGAGTCGCGCTTCAACAAGGAAACCGGCCACGTGGAAGTGTGCGCCGTCAAGAAAGTTGTGGACCAGGTTGCCGACCCGGACCATGAAATTTCGCTGGCCGAAGCTCTCAAGCTGAATCCTGAGGCAACTGTTGAATCCGAAGTGAGAATTCCCAAGGCCACGGACGTGCTGGGCCGTATTGCGGCGCAGACGGCCAAGCAGGTGATTTTCCAGAAGGTTCGCGAGGCCGAACGGGACACGGTTTATGCGGAATACAGCCAGCGAATCGGCGAGCTCATCAACTGCACGGTGAAACGCATGGAGGGTCCCGATGTGATCCTTGACCTGGGGCGGACGGAAGCCCGCATGCCGCGCCGCGAGCAGTCGAAGCTGGAGGCATACCAGATCGGCGACCGCGTTCGTGCCGTGATTACCCTGGTAGACCGGGCCGCCCGCGGCCCGCAGGTGATTGCTTCGCGGGCCGATTCCAACCTGGTGCGGAAGCTCTTTGAGATGGAAGTGCCGGAGATTTACGACGGCACCGTTGTGATCAAGGCCATTGCCCGCGAGGCCGGCGAGCGCACCAAAGTGGCCGTATACTCGCGCGATCCGGACGTGGACTGCGTGGGCGCCTGCGTTGGAATGAAGGGCATGCGCGTGCAGTCGGTGATTCGTGAACTGCGCGGTGAAAAGATCGACATCATCGAATACAACGAAGACCCGGTCGCTTTTGCCGCCAACGCCCTGAGCCCTGCCAAGATCAATCACGTATCCATCGTTGATATTGAGCAGAGACATCTGGAAGTGATCGTCGACGATTCACAACTCTCACTTGCCATCGGCAAGAAGGGGCAAAACGTTCGTCTGGCCGCCAAGCTGCTGGGCTGGCAGATTGACATCAAGAGTGAAGAGGAAAAACGGCAGGAGATTGAGTCGCAGATGGCCGCCATGGCCCTGCGGGGAGCGCCAATTACGAACCTGGAAGGGTTGGGCGACAAGACTCTGGAAAGACTTCGCACGTCCAATATTGAGACGGTTGAGCAACTGGCTCAGATGACGCCTGAGGACTTGATGCAGATTCAGGGCATCGGCGATAAGACCATTGAACGAATCCGCCGTGTGGTTACTGAATACTTTGAAAAAGGCCAGGAAGCGATTGAGCAGGCCGCCCTGGAGGAAGAAGCGACGGCGCTCGAGAAAGTGGCGCCCCCTGAAGCTGGAGAAGCCGCATTGGAAACCGGGGAGCAGGTAATTGAAATCGGCGAACCGGGAGAGGAAGCAAGCGAACCCGCCGAGGCTGAGGGTGGTGGGGAACCAACCGCCGCCGAGTATGCTGAGGAAGCAGAAGAAGTGGTGGCCGGCGCCGAAACCGCTGAAGAAGAAACAGCGGCGCCCGATCAGTCTGCCGAGGAAGGGAAGATCGAGGAAGCAACAGAGGAAAAGGGTTAAGATTGTGGTTGGTTATGGCAGGGGATGCGTGCTGGGCGCGTGTTTCCCAAGGTGCAAAGGCGTAGAGACTCTCGGAAAGAGGTGAAATGGGTAGTATCCGAATCAACGAGCTGGCAAGGGAGCTGGAGGTAAAGAGCCGGGCGATCCTTGAGTGTCTTCAGAAGGTC
This sequence comes from Terriglobia bacterium, assembly GCA_035576145.1. GTDB lineage: Bacteria > Acidobacteriota > Terriglobia > UBA7540 > UBA7540 > SCRD01. Next base: position 8,197 of record DATLWV010000164.1, on the reverse strand, counting down.
GGCATCACCGAAAAGAAGTCGCACTCCAGTTCGCTCGATGATGATGCGGCGGACAAAGTGCGTGCGTACTTCCGCGGCGGAGAAACGCCTGCTGAGGCTGCCGCCCCGAAAGAGGCGAAGCCTGCGCCCGCCAAGGCAGCACCGGCTCCTTCAAAAACCAAAGCCTCGACGTCCGCTGCCCCCAGAGAGTCTGTGAAGCACGCTGAACCTCCCGTGTCCCGCCAGTCGTTTACCAAGTCGATTGCGGAAATCAAGGCGGCGGCGCGGAAAACGGTCGCACCCCGGCCCCCTGCCCGCCCTGCGGCAGAACATGCTGCGCCGGCCGCGCCCGCTGTCCCGCAAGAACGCCCGGCACAGCGTCCTGCCGGGGCAGTTCCCCCGGTTCAAAGTGTTCCTCCCCGGGCGGGAATTGTCCGGCCGGCGGCAAGAGCTTCGGTACCGGTCGCTCAAAGGGCCAAACCTTCGCCTCCGCTTGTGGCAAAAATACCTGCCAAAGCGCCTGAGGTTGCTCCGCCTGTTGCCGAAGCCAGGCACGCCAAGCCTGCCCGCGCTTCGAAGCTCCCGGCCTCAAAGCAGCCGATCTATCCCACTGCCGGATTGCCGAAGGCTGTGCCGACACGTACGCATGGTTTGCGCCGTCCTGGCGAGCCACGCCCGATGCACCCGACCGCGCGGCCTGCTGCCGGCGTTGCAGGGACAGCGAGACCCACGGCACGGAAGAAGATTGTGGTGCCGAAAATGGAACGGCACGCTGCTCCTCCAGCCCAGCCAGCGGCGCCGGAAGAAATCCAGATTACGCGGACAATCACCATTACGGAAGGGGTAAGCATCAAAGAACTTTCAGAGAAGCTGGAAGTCCGCGCCAAGGATGTGCTGAAGAGGCTGCTGGAGAAGGGCATCTTTGCCACGATCAACCAGACGCTCGACAGCGAAACCGCCGCCGAGATATCTCGGAACTTTGGTGCGGAAGTCAAAGTCATCAGCTTTGAAGAAGAAGTCTTTCGAGAAGACGAGGAAGAGGACCGCAAGGAAGACCTTCTGCCCCGTGCTCCCGTTGTTACCGTGATGGGGCACGTTGACCATGGCAAGACCTCGCTGCTGGACGCCATCCGTGAGACGAAGGTCGCTTCCGGTGAAGCAGGCGGCATCACGCAGCACATCGGCGCTTACCAGGTTGAGACGCAAGGCCGAAAAGTCGTCTTCCTGGATACACCGGGCCACGAAGCTTTCACCTTGATGCGTGCCCGCGGAGCCAAGGTTACGGATATTGTCGTGCTGGTGGTTGCCGCTGATGACGGTGTGATGCCCCAGACGCTGGAAGCCATCAACCATGCGCGCGCCGCTCAGGTTCCCATTGTGGTGGCCATCAACAAGATTGATAAACCCGACGCCATGCCGGACCGGGTGAAGAAACAACTGGCTGACCGCGGGCTTAGCCCGGAGGACTGGGGTGGCGATACTGTTACGGTGGAAGTTTCTGCAAAGCAGCGCAAGAACCTGGATCTTTTGCTGGAAATGATTCTGCTGGTGGCCGATATGCAGGCGCTGAAGGCCAATCCTGGACGCTTGGCTTCCGGAACGGTCCTTGAAGCCAAGCTGGACAAGGGCCGCGGGCCGGTGGCGACGGTGATTGTGCAGAACGGAACGCTGCGTGTGGGTGATTCATTTATCGTCGGCGCCATTTACGGAAGGATTCGCGCCATGTTCAATGACCGTGGGCAGCCGGTCATTGAGGCTCCGCCGAGCACGCCGGTGGAAATTCTGGGACTGGAAGACGTTCCGCAGGCCGGCGACCGTCTACAGTCCATTGATGACACGGCCAAGGCGCGCCAGATTGCCACGCACCGGCAAACCAAGCTGCGCGAGGCAGCGCTGGCGAAGACCGCGCGGCTTACCCTGGAACAGTTGCATGAGCAGATGGCGGCGGGTGAGGTGAAGGAACTGGCGCTGATCATCAAGGCGGACGTTCAAGGGTCGGTCGAAGTCCTCGCTGATACGCTTGGGAAACTTGGCAACGAAAAAGTCAAGACCAAGGTCATCCATGCGGGTGTCGGAGCCGTCACGGAAACGGACGTTCTGCTGGCCTCTGCCTCCAATGCCGTAATTGTCGGGTTCAACGTGAGGCCCGAGCGCAAGGCGAATGACCTGGCGCAGCTCGAGAAGGTCGATATTCGCCTTCACACGGTTATTTACGAGGTGGTGGAAGAAATCAAGAAGGCCATGTCCGGGCTTCTATCGGCCGTATTCAAGGAGATTTCACAGGGTCGGGCGGAGGTGCGCGACACTTTCCGTATTTCCAAGGTTGGAACGATTGCCGGATGTTACGTGCAGGAAGGGAAGGTGACGCGGGAGTCCCGGATCCGTGTGTTGCGGGACAACGTCGTGGTCCATGAAGGCCGCGTGCGGTCCGTCCGGCGCTTTAAGGAAGACGTGCCTGAGGTGAAGTTTGGCACGGAATGCGGTATCTCGGTTGAGAACTTTAATGACATCAAAGTCGGGGATGTGCTCGAAGCTTACATCGTCGAGCGCGTGATGGAGCCCGCCATAGCCTGACGAGGTGATGGGCCAGAATGCCAGTCGGCCTTCTTACCCTCGAGATTCATCTGCCGTATTCACACTCACTGAAGGAGAAGCGTGCGGTCCTGCGCAAGGTCCGCGACCGCCTCCGGTCCAGATTTAATGTTGCTGTGGCGGAACTGGACCACCGTGATGTCTGGCAGGTTGCAACCCTCGGCGTTGTATCTATATCCGACAGTCAGCAGCTTCTGGACGCTGTTTTGCGGGATGTCCTTCGCGAATCCGAAAATATCCTGGGAGAGGATGTTTCCCGGCACGATATTGAATTCTTTTAGGGCCGGCCGTGTGTAAAGCGGCGTGTGCAAGGGTTTGCCATGACTGTTCCTGGACGGCGCCAGGCGAGACTGCAGGACCAGATCCGCGAAGAAGTGACCGAGATGATCGAGCTGGAACTGAAGGACCCTCGCATCGGCTTTGCTACAGTCACTCAAGTTGATCTGCGACCTGATTTGCGGTCTGCGTACATCCGGGTTTCTGTGAAGGGCGAAAAGGAAGCGCAGGAAGGCACGCTGGAAGGGCTTCGATCCGCCACTGGCTATCTTCGGCATGAACTCAGCCTGCGTCTGAGGCTGCGGCGTGTTCCGGAACTTATTTTCGTATTGGATCACAGCGCCGAGGACATCGACAGGATTGAATCCCTGCTCAACCAGGCGAATAAGAACCAATAAGCATTGAGGAGACTCCAGCCGTAGCCCGGCGTCGCGCGGTGGATTCGAGGAATACACTGCGCGTGCGGTTTTGATTTTTTCATGGATCAGCAAATTGCTGGCGTTTTGATCATCGACAAGCCCTCGGGCATGACGTCCCACGACGTCGTGGCCCGCGTGCGGCGGTTGGTGGGGATTCGCCAGATCGGGCACTTCGGAACGCTGGACCCTTTTGCCACCGGTGTGCTGCCACTTTCCGTGGGTAAGGCGACACGCTTTGCCCAGTTCTACCTTAAATCCCGAAAAGCATACGAAGGCACCATGCGGCTCGGGGTTTCCACGGACACTTATGATGGCACCGGAACGCCGACGTTTGAAGAGGCTATCGTTTCTGTTGAGGCAGAGGCACTCGAAAAGCTGTTTCGGGAATTTACGGGAAGGCTGATGCAAACGCCGCCTCCGTATTCTGCCAAACGGGTCGGCGGAACGCGGGCCTACGAACTGGCGCGACAGAACAAGCCGGTCGAACTTGAGCCGGTGGAGGTAGAGGTTTACGCGCTGGAATTACTGTCATTCGACGGAATCCGCGCTCGCATGGCTGTGGAGTGTTCCGGGGGCACTTATGTCCGCTCGCTTGCCCACGATATTGGGCAAAGGCTCGGTTGCGGGGCACATCTGGAAGGTTTGCGGCGGACGGCCGTGGCTGAGTTTACGCTTGGGCAGTCAGTGACACTGGAAGCGCTGGAGGATGCCGTCGGTGAGGAAAGAGTGGAAGGCTGCCTCGTTCCGCTCGAGGCGCTCCTGCCTGATTGCCCGGAACTGATTGTGCGAGGCCGGGACGAAAAGAGTGTTCGGCACGGTCATAAGTTTGAACTGGCCCAAACGGAGCGCTTTGGGCGGGGCACGGGACGCGTCCAGGAGGTTTCTCTGATAAAAATCCTGAACCCGGAGCATCGCCTGATTGCCGTGGCGCGTCACGTTTCAGGGAGTATCTATCATCCTGACCTTGTCCTTGTTTAGTCCCCTCAACTTCAATTGCTTTATAGGAAACTGTTGTGGTTCTCGCCTGCCTGTCTACGCCAAGTGCAGGCTACCGACCGGCTGCGGAGACCTCACTCCTGTTTCTGTGCTACTCCATGATAAGGTTCTGCGAGGGTGATATGCAGTTGTTCCTGTTGGGATTCGGGATGGGCTTCGTGGGAGGTTTGGTTCCTACTCCACTGCATCTGATTGCGCTGACCCAGATGTCGCTCAAACACTGGGCGCGCGCTGCCTGGGTTCTGGTTGGCCCTCCTGCTCTTGTTGATGCGGCCTTCTTTCTCGTCGCCTACTTTTTTTATCAAATCATTCCCCCCGGCATCGCCCATTACACGGCGTATGCTGGCGGCGCAGCGATGGCAGGGTTTGGAGCATATCTGTTGTGGGGAGATCGCGGGACAGGCAAGCAGAAGAAAGAGTGCTCCTGGAAGCTGACCTACGGGAGCCTGACTGTTGCAACCCTTGTGGAGGCCAGTGCTCCGGGGACCTGGGTTTACTGGCTGGCCATCGCCGGCCCGATTATTGCTGAAGGCCGGGTGGAAGGTTACTGGCAGATTGTACCGTTCTTCGTGGGTAGCTTAATCGGTTACTACGGCGCTTCTTTCTTATCCGTATGGCTGATGGCCTGGGGAGCAGGTGCGCACAGGCGGTTCAGGAGGTTTCTTTTTGTTGCTGCTAATGCCCTCCTGATTGTCTTGGGCGCATTGTTCATGGCACGGGCGTACTTTGTGGGTTAGTCTGTTTCAGCAATGCTCCTTGCGGTGCCTGTTCCATTGCCCCAAGGCACCGACGTATCATTTGACCGGGGCGTCGTTTTCCTGATAGATTCGAATGTTTTAGCCCTAGGTTCTTTTTCAGCGGGAGGCCGGGCGCTATGGCCAGGCACGCGTGGTCATTTGCCGCCCACCACCCGCATACTCTTATTAGGAGACACACGCGAAATGGCTACAGACGGTCATGGAAGAATCGGAATTTTAACGGGAGGCGGAGATTGCCCCGGACTGAACGCGGTGATTCGCGCCGTGGTTCGCCGCGCCCTTATGCTGGGATATGAAGTGTACGGAATCAAGAACGGGTGGTTGGGCCTTGTGAAGGGTACCATCGAGCCTCTTGACCTGATGAGGGTTTCGGGAATTCTGCCGCGTGGCGGAACAATTCTGGGAACCTCCAGGACGAACCCGCTGAAGAAAGAAGAAGACAAGAAAGCGCTGCTGGCCAACATGGAAAAGTTCAGCCTCGATTACCTGATTGCGATCGGCGGCGAGGATACCTTGGGAGTTGCGCGACAACTTGCTGCGGAAGGGACGAAAGTCGTTGGAGTGCCCAAAACGATTGACAATGATGTCGAGGGGACTGACCAGACTTTTGGTTTTGACACTGCTGTTTCGATTGTTACGGAAGCTATCGATCGCCTTCACACCACTGCTGAGTCGCACCAGCGGGTAATGGTTGTTGAAGTCATGGGCCGGCACACGGGCTGGATCGCGGTGACAGGAGGTCTCGCCGGTGGCGCTGACTGCATCCTGATTCCCGAGCAGCCCTTGTCCATTGATGAAATATGCGACATCATCCAGAAGCGGCACGCGAGAGGCCGGCTGTTTTCGATTGTTGTGGTAGCGGAAGGTTTTAAGCTGGCAGGCGTGGAAGATGTTGTGACGAAAGACCAGAAGCTTGACCAGTTTGGCCACGTGCACCTGGGTGGAGTTGGGGAAGTTATCGCCAACGAAATTGAAAAGCGGACGGGGTATGAGACCCGCGTTACCGTCCTTGGCCACATCCAGCGGGGAGGGTCCCCGACGGCTTTTGATCGAGTGCTCGGTACACGTTACGGCGTGAAAGCCGTTGACCTGATCGATGAAGGCAAATATGGGACCATGGTCTGCCTGAAGGGGAACAAGATCGAAGAAATTCCTCTCAAGGAGGCGATGACCAAGTTGAAGTTTGTTGATCAGGAATTGATCAGGACGGCAGAGATTTTCTACGGGTAGGAATTGCCGTAAAGGCTCCCGTCCGGCAACCTGGATTGCTTAACGGCTCTCCAGTAGCTTCCCCGTTGCCAGGGGACGCCGGGCGCAACAAGGCATCAAGAGTGTCTTTCGGGGAAGGGTCTTTCGTGAATGGGCTTCCGGCTTACCGCCGGCCTGTAGAAGTGAGAGGACTAAGCACGGTGTTGCGCTGACTCAGGGCTGAGACTTCAACGGTCAAATCTTCCAGTACGTCGTCGGGAAGAGTGGCGAGTTCCGCACTGAAGCCCAGAATGGTTTCCTTGGCCAGCAGGTCGAGATCATGGAAATACAGGTCAAGCCGGGCCAGGGTTTCATTGAATGCCCCAGTGCCCATCCCTGGCTTGCGGATGGCTTCCTCAAAGCTCTCGTTGAGCATCGCAGTTGCCCGCCGCAGCAGGCGCAGTTGCAACTGGAACCGCAGCTTCGAGCGAAAGACAAACTGCTCCAGGACTCCGTGGCGATTAAGGAATTCGGTCATCGGTTGTGACCGGAAGGATTTGGGATCAAGGCTTCTTGCTTCGACGGAGTACTGGACGGTTGGGAGATACTTGAGGGAGAGGTTCTGCAGATTGATAACAAGTTCAACCAGCCGCTCCCGCTCGCTGCTAAACACGCTGAGCATGCTGCGGGCAATCTCAAGATTTCCGGAAGCCAGTTCGTCCATGGCGTCGTTCAGCACTACGCCCAGTATTGAAGTATGGGCGTCGATTTCTGAAACCAGGGGCAGGCATAAAGGGTTATTGGTGGGTCTTCGAAACCGTGGAAATGCTTTTGGGGAGACTGGAGATTTCCCCATATGGAGGGCTCGCCGCAGTACCAGGGCGACCACAGTTAGGATCCCGATTTCGAAAATCCACACCATAAGCGTCCCTAACTATAGGCTAACAGGCGGGACTTTGCAAGATTAAAGTAGCCTATCCCGGGAACTTTATTTTAGGTTCGAAATATATTTAAGTGACTATTGATTCCTAAGTTAATGGTCATTTTCGAAGGGCGGTCCCCGGGCCGTAAGCGGCTATCCTTGACACCCTTTTATGCTCATACCTATAATGCGTCTTTTCAGATTCCGTTATGTTAGTGGGGTCAAGGCATTCAAGAAGTGGGCTAGCCGCCTTACGACCGTAAAGTTAACCCATGTTTTTTGTTGCCGTTGCTGTCAAGGGTCGTTTTCCCCGTGGGTTCTCTCCTCAAGGGATCAATGGCCTAGATTTGGGAGTTAACTAAATTGTCAATATCAAGCAATGAGAACCAGGACCTGGTCCTGCAGCGTGAGAAAAAACTGAAAGCCATTATCGGCCTGGGTTTTGAGCCGTACCCGAGAAAGTTTGACTTCAGTCACACAATTCCTCAGATTCTGGACCAGTATTCTGCCCAGACGGCCGAGGATCTTGAAGCGAACAAGGTTGCCGTAAGGGTTGCCGGCCGAGTCATGACCATCCGGCCTCACGGAAAGGCCGGCTTTGCGCACCTCCAGGGGGAAGGAGTTCGGCTGCAGATCTACGTCCGGCAGGACGCGGTTGGCGAACGCGATTTTGAGCTTTACAAGTTGCTCGACCTGGGCGATGTGATTGGCGTGGAAGGCTACCTGTTCCGCACCCGCACCGGCGAGCTTACGGTGCACGCGGAGCATCTCCATTTTCTTGCCAAGGCCCTTCTGCCGCTGCCTGAAAAGTGGCACGGGCTTACCGACGTCGAAATCCGCTACCGCCAGCGATATCTGGACCTGATGGTTAATGAAGACGCCCGGCGCGTTTTTGAGTGGCGATCGCGGCTGATCAAGGCACTGCGGGAGTTCCTGGAATCGCACGGCTACGTCGAAGTTGAGACGCCGATGATGCAGCCGATGGCGGGCGGCGCCATGGCGCGTCCTTTTGTGACCCATCACAACACGCTGGATATGAACCTCTACCTTCGAATTGCCCCGGAGCT
>DATLWV010000163.1:0-16113 GCA_035576145.1 Terriglobia bacterium | reverse complement strand
CGGGCGGCGGGGAATGGTTCTTCCTGCGGGCACCCCGGATTCGCCTGCCGCAAGCGGCTCGAGTAAACTTTGTGAGGCCGCGAGGCCCGCCGCAGCCGCGGTTCCTTTCTTCAGGAAATCTCGTCTTTTCATCGTCAACTCCTTCAGGCGCTACTCACGTTTTGTCTTATCTATTCCTTGTAGCACCCTCTAAGGCCAGCGTCAATGTGAGCGCTGCAACATTAAAGGGTGAACTTTACGACATACGATACAATCCCCGTATGACAGCAGAAGAACAGCGAATCGAAGAATCAAGTAAGAGGGAGCGCTACTGGAATCGCTGGGGGCCGTATCTCTCGGAGCGGGAATGGGGCACGGTGCGCGAGGATTACAGCGCCAACGGTACGGCGTGGGAATACCTGCCGCATGACCATGCGCGCAGCCGGGCTTATCGCTGGGGGGAAGACGGCATCGGCGGTATCTGCGACCGCCATCAATACGTCTGTTTGGCGTTTGCGTTCTGGAACGGCCGTGATCCCATCCTGAAAGAACGGTTGTTTGGTTTGACAGGAAATGAAGGCAACCACGGTGAAGACGTTAAGGAATACTATTTTTATCTCGACTCCACTCCAACGCATTCCTACATGAAGTTTCTTTACAAGTATCCTCAGGCGGAGTTTCCCTACACCCAACTGGTTGAAGAGAACCGCAGGCGCGGGCGGAGGGACCCTGAGTTCGAACTGCTGGATACAGGGGTTTTCGATAAAAACCGTTACTTTGACATTTTCGTGGAATACGCCAAGGCTACGGAAGAGGACATTCTAATCAGGGTGACGGCGTGGAATCGCGGGCCGGAAGCGGCGGAACTGGATCTTCTGCCCACCGTCTGGTTTCGCAACCGGTGGTCGTGGGGGCGAGGAGATCATCGCCCCAAAGTGTCAAAAGACCAGAGCATCAGTGGCACTGCCGTCATGAAAGCGGAACACGAATACTACGGGACGCGATGGCTGATTTGCGATGGCGCCCCCAACCTGCTGTTCACCGAGAACGAAACCAATATGCAGCGGCTGTTCGGAGTGGAGAACCTGACGCCCTGTGTGAAAGACGGTATCAACAACGTGATCGTCCATGGCGACCAGTTCGCCGCGAATTCGAGTGAGGGTACCAAAGGCTCGGCGCACTACCACCTGACGATTGACCCGGGTAAAAGTGCGGAGATTCGGCTGCGGTTCACTAATATTCAGCCCTTGCCTGGAATGCTGGGAGACTCGTTCACCAGCATGTTCGAACAGCGCATCACGGAAGCCGACGAGTACTATCGGACGATTGTGCCTGACGGCCTTACTGACGACGCAAAGAAAGTGATGCGCCAGGCATTCGCCGGAATGCTGTGGAGCAAGCAGTACTACCACTACGATGTGCGGACGTGGTTGGAAGGTGATCCGGCGTACCCGGCTCCTCCAGCGGAGCGCTGGCAGGGTCGCAACCGCGAGTGGGTGCATCTTTACAACAACGATGTGATCTCGATTCCCGACAAGTGGGAATATCCGTGGTACGCGGCTTGGGACCTGGCGTTCCACTGTATCACGCTGGCGCTGGTGGACCCGGATTTCGCCAAACAGCAACTGATCCTTCTGCTGCGCGAATGGTACATGCACCCGAATGGCCAGCTCCCGGCGTACGAATGGGCGTTTGGCGACGTGAATCCGCCCGTGCATGCCTGGGCGGCGTGGCGCGTTTACAAGATCGAGAAGAAACGACGTGGCAAGGGCGACCGGAATTTCCTGGAGCGGGTATTCCACAAACTGATGCTCTATTTCACCTGGTGGGTGAACCGGAAAGACCCGCAGGGAAACAACTTGTTTGAAGGTGGCTTCCTTGGGCTCGACAACATCGGTATTTTCGACCGCTCCAAACCGCTGCCGATGGGTGGATTGATCGAACAATCTGACGGAACCAGCTGGATGGCCATGTACAGCCTGACCATGCTGGTCATCGCTTTTGAGCTTGCCAAGGAAGATTCTGCGTATGAAGACGTGGCAAGCAAATTCTTCGAACACTTTGTTTACATCGTGGACGCCATGAACAACCGTGGCGGCGAAGGCATCGAGCTGTGGGATGAAGAGGACGGCTTCTACTATGACGTGCTGCACATGCCTGATTCGCGCCACGTCTTCATGAAAGTCCGATCGATGGTGGGTCTGATCCCGCTGTTTGCGGTGCAGTCGCTGGAGCCGGAAATTGTGAATCGATTTCCGGGTTTTAAGGCAAGGATGCAGTGGTTCATTGACTTTCACCCCAACATGGCCAACTTGATGGATACCAGCCGGAGGTCTGAGCAGGGCGTCCGGCGCCTGCTCTCAATACCAATGCGCGAGCGGCTACAACGGGTGCTGAAATACATGCTGGACGAAAAAGAGTTCCTCTCGCCCTACGGGATTCGTGCGCTCTCGAAGTATCACGAGGCGCATCCTTATTCACTGGAAATGGAAGGCAATACCCACACGGTGGACTACGAGCCGGCTGAGTCCATGACGGGGCTTTTTGGCGGCAACAGCAACTGGCGCGGACCGGTGTGGTTTCCTGTAAACTTCCTGGTCATCGAATCGTTGCAAAAGTATCACTACTATTACGGCGACGATTTCATGGTGGAATGCCCAACAGGCTCAGGAAACATGGTGACTCTTTGGGAAGTGGCGCGGATGATCTCGCAGAGGCTGTGCCGGATCTTTCTGCGAGGAGCAGGCGGGCGACGGCCGGTCTATGGAGGAACTGAAATGTTCCAGACCGATCCTCACTGGCGCGACCTGATCCTGTTCAATGAATACTTCCATGGTGACAACGGCGCAGGCATCGGAGCCAGCCACCAGACGGGTTGGACCGGGCTTGTGGCCAAGCTGCTGCAACAGAGCGGCGTGGGTTGCTGAAGCGTAAGCAATTCAGCGCTGAACCCCGAACTCTACATCAAGTGAAAGCCATTTAACGGGGATTTGGAACTGACTCGTTCCAGTAATTGACCGCTAGCCCTTGCGGGGTTAAGGTTGAGCCTTGTGGGGAGAGCCACGGCGCAGGACTACCCGCGCTGCGGCGGAATTCCGACAGGTGCACTGATGGATGATCCCAACGGGACGACGTGCACGCCTCTCATCAGCTTTGGCCGGGAACTCTGCGGTGATGTTGCTTCGGCGGAATCGCGCGAGTGGCTAGTCACCAACGGGCTGGGCGGGTTTTCGTCAGGCACGGTGGGCGGGCAGCTCACGCGGCGGTATCACGGGCTGCTGATTGCCGCTCTACATCCTCCGCTAGGACGTACTCTGCTGGTGTCGAAGTTCGACGAGGTGGTTGAATACGATGGCAGGCCCTATCCGCTGGCAACCAATCGCTGGCGGAGCGGCGTCATCGAACCCCAGGGTTACCGGCGGATTGAGGAATTTCATCTCGAGGGTATGAGTCCCGTGTGGACGTACGCGTGCGCCGATGCCCTGCTGAGCAAGAAAGTCTGGATGGAATATGGCGCGAACACCACTTACATCTGCTACTGCCTGGAGCGGGCCAGCGAAGGCGCACGGCTGAGCATCAAGGCGTTGGTTAACTATCGCGACTTCCACAATCTAACGCGCGCAGGCAACTGGCGGATGGGTATCAGCCAGGTGGAACGCGGCTTGTGCATCAACGCTTTTTATGGGGCAACTCCATTCTATGTGCTCAGTTCTGCGAGCAATGTGCAGCCCTGCCATCAGTGGTATCGTGCTTTTGAGCTCTCTGCCGAAGCTCTTCGCGGTATGAACCATCAGGAAGACCATCTCCACGCGGGAACCTTTGAGGTTGAACTCAAGCCGGGCGGTTCGGTCCTGATGGCTGTCAGTACCGATGCGAGCCCAGACTTGGATGCCCGCTCGGCACTCGATCGGTTTGATGAGCGTGGGAAGACGCTCATGAGGCAGTTCCATGATGTGCATCGCGGCGTTCCGGTTCCAGCCTGGATTGATCAGCTCGCGCTGGCTGCGGACCAGTTTGTTGTCAAGAGAAAGGTGAAAGAGAAAGACGGCTATACGGTGATTGCCGGTTACCACTGGTTCAGCGACTGGGGGCGCGACACCATGGTTGCCCTCCCGGGCTTGACGCTCGCTACCGGACGAGCCGAAGTGGCCCGCAACATCCTGCTGGCGTGGTCTGGGTTTGTAGACGGCGGCATGCTTCCCAACCGCTTTCTGGAATCGGGCGAGAAGCCTGACTTCAACACCGTGGACGCGGCCCTCTGGTATTTCAACGCCGTACGCTCCTACTGGAGCCATACGCGCGACAAGGAGTTTCTCAAGCAAGTATTCCCGGTGCTCTGCGACATGATCGCCGCCCACATGCGCGGCACCCGCTACAACATTCATCTTGACAGGAACGACGGGCTGCTCTACGCGGGACAGGTGGGTCTGCAACTGACCTGGATGGATGCCAAAGTCGGAGACCAGGTAGTGACGCCGCGGATTGGCAAGCCGGTGGAGATCAATGCCCTGTGGCTGAATGCACTGGTGGCGATGAAGGAGTTTGCGGATGAACTCGGGAACCCGGCGGACGATTTCCACCGGGCTGCGGAAGACGCGACGAAAGGGTTTGAGCGGTTCTGGAACGCTTCAAAGGGATACTGCTTTGACGTTCTGGACGGGCCCGAGGGCAATGACGCTTCACTGAGGCCCAACCAGATTTTTACAGTGGCATTACCGGAGAGTCCGTTTGATCCTGAACGGCAACGGGCCATTGTTGACGCAGTAGGCCGTTACTTGCAGGCCTCCCCGGGACTCAGGACCCTGGCGCCCGATGATCCCCACTACAAGGGCACTTACGCCGGCAATCAGGAAGATCGCGACGGCGCTTACCACCAAGGGACTGTCTGGGGATGGCTGATTGGGCCGTTTGCAAAAGCGCATCTCCGGGTCCACAACGATCCATCTGTCGCAGCTTCATTTCTCGCGCCCGTGGTTCACCAAATCCATGCCCAGGGCCTCGGCACGGTCGGCGAGATTTATGATGCCGACCCTCCGTTCCTGCCACGCGGATGTATCGCCCAGGCCTGGACGGTGGGTGGAATCCTCGAGGCTTGGGAAAAGACGGCTATGCACGACTTGCCTGTAGGGAAATAGAATGGGGCAACATGCAGGCAGGACGTAATATGGCCGTTCAGCGGAGCTCGCGGCAGCGCCCTGCGCCCCAAAGTTAAGTTGTTGGTGGTTTTGGCACCGGAGGCGGCAGCGCGCGGGCCTTTATTTCAGATTGGAATCCTACCTTCTTGTGCGAGCCGTCGCAGAAGGGCTTGTTTTCCGAATGCCCGCACCGGCATAGGCCGATCGTAGTGCGGCCGGCAAGGTCAAACACCCCGCCTTCAGAATCGACGATTTCGAAATCTCCCTCGATACGAATTGAGCCGTTGCTGCGGACCGTAACTTTTGTTGCTGCCAAAGGTTCCTCCTGGATTGAAAACGATAAGTACTACTCGTCAATGAATCGTGACTCTCAAAAAGGCTTTATCAGGACCATGATCAGAATCCCGATAAATACAAGTGCGATGCCGCCATGCAGCATCATGCATTCTTTTCGCTGCAGCGTGATCCTGCCGGCGTGGAAGGCTTTGGCGCGAACGTACGTGACAGCGTCCAGCACGATGATGATCACCACCAGAAACAGTTTGACGTGGAGCCAGGCGGCGTGAAGGTAATAATTTGTGTTCGTGGAAATCAGTATGGCGCCGGAAATTACGGCGATAATCGCCCCCGGATGTGCAATGCCGTTGAACAGCTTCGCTTCCAGCCGGCTCAGAACTTCGTGGACCTCCGCAGACTCCGATTCGGCATCAGAGGCCAGAACATGTGTGACTACCAGCAGGCTTCCCAGCCAGAATACGATGCCCAGAATGTGAAAGACCAGGGTCCACGTCATTAAGGTACTCATGATGATTCGCCTCAGAGAGTCATTTGATTCCGGAAGATGATTTCGAGACCTGCGGCGCCTTTCGCCCCATCTCTGCCCGCCGCAATCAACTATTGAATCACAAAACGCATTTCCATGCGAAGTACATAAGCAGACCGCGGCTTGTGTAACGATTCCCGAACCATGCGGATGAGCACCTGGTTTTCAAAACTGCTGGCCGTGGCAAATTAGGCGGGTGGGTAGAGATGGTAGAGCATCCAGTAGACCACTACGCCAGTGACGGACACATAGAGCCAGATGGGCAGCGTCCAGCGGGCTATCCGTTTGTGAAGGTCGAAGCGTCCGCGCCAGGCGCGGTAGAGCGTGATGAGGACAAGCGGAACAATCACGGCTGCCAGGACGGTATGCGTCCCCAGCAGGGCAAGATAAAAGGTTCGGATTGCTCCATGACCCTGAAAGTAAACTATGCCGCGGAGGTAGTGACCAGCCAGGTAGAAGACCAGGAAGGCGGCAGATGCAATGAAAGCCGATACCATGCACGCCTTATGGGCCTGAACTTGCTTTCTTCGGATGAGGACGTACCCCACGGCCAGCAGAATTGTGCTGAGAGTGTTGAGGCAAGCTTCAATTGCCGGAAAATAGGAGACCATGCCGATCAGTGGTGAATCTTATCGAACATCATCAGGCCGAACACGAGCGGGAGGTAGAGGACGGATGCCATCAACAGGCGCCTTGCCAGCGTGTTGGTCCGGCTCCGGGCCATGCGCACGCCGTGAAGTAGAAAATAAGCACCCATGATAGTAGCGCCGAACAAATAGACCTTCCCCACCTGGCCGATCAGCGTTGGTACCACGCTTACCACAATCAGGGCGACAAGGAAGGCAATGATCTGGAAGCTGGTCAGGCGGCCATCCGGATCTTCGGGCGGGAGCATGCGCAGTCCCGCGCGCGAATAATCTTCGCGATACATCCATGCGATCGCGAGAAAATGAGGAAACTGCCAGAGGAAGAGTATGGAATAGAGAACCAGGGAATCGCCGCTCAAGCTTCCCCGTGCCGCAGCCCATCCAATCAGCGGAGGCATGGCTCCTGGAAAAGCGCCAATCAGAGTGCAGAGGGCAGTCCTCTTCTTGAGCGGTGTGTAAATGAGAAGATATGTGGTGAGCGTCAGCAAAGCGAGAACGCTTGCCAGCGGGTTGACCTCAAACCATAGAAGCAAGCCCCCACCAATGGCCAGCAGGATTCCGAAGACTAATGCTTCCACTGGTCTGATGCGCCCGGCTGGTAAGGGCCGGCGCGCTGTCCGCCGCATGGACGCGTCCGACTTGCGCTCAATGTATTGGTTCAGGGTTCCGGTGCCGCTGGCGACCATCAGCGTCCCCATCAGCGCATTCATCAACACGAAAAAGTCCAGACGGCCGCGCAGGGCAACGTAGTATCCCGCGAGCGTGCTGATGACCACCAGGAAATTAACTTCAGGTTTGGTCAGCACCCAGTAATCACTGAGCCTGCCAACAAGAATTCCCCGGAAGCCACTGGTCGCCCTGTCAGGTGCCGGGTCTTTAATCATATTTTCTTCTGAATTAATCATCTTTCAACTCTGCCTGGCCCCTTAATTCATGCGCACAGCCTATCGGCCGGCCGCGAAAACTTTCACGCTCCCGATGCTCGGAAAAGTGTCGGAAAGCCTTGCGGCTCGTTGTTGCCGTCGTGGCGGAGAGTCCAGGCTGCGGATGATATTGCAAACAAATGAATTCCCCAGGCGCGCGCAGAAATTCGTTGAAGCAAACTAACTTTTCCGCTCCTGGTACAAAAACCTACTCCAGCGCATTGCGGAACTGGCAGAATTTTAAATGTTCCCCGTCACATCAGCCCGCGGCATGCATGCCCAGGCGCCCCCTCAGACCCAGTAAACAACAATAACCCCATCCTCAGGGCTGAGAGCACATGTTCTGGCCTGAGATCGAAGTTGCCTATTCTACCACTTTTCTGTCGATTTGTGGCACTCCATCCCTCACTTGGTATCGTCTGCCGGAATTGGAGGGAATGTGCCCACGCGGCGCGGGATTATAGCTTTACCGCCAGCAGGATGAGCAGGTAAATCCACAAGCCATCCATAAAGTGCCAGTAGATGGCTGTGATATCGACCGCAATGCGTTTTTGGGTATTTATGACGATCTTGCGCCTGCGAAGGACAAGGTGCAACAGCGCGAGAATTCCGCCCAGCAAATGCAAGCCATGCGCGGCGGTAAGAACGTACAGGAAGGAACTGCTGGGGCTCGTGGTAATGTAGATACCCTGTGCCGCCAGTTCCCTCCAGGCGACCAGTTGCCCCACGATGAAGGTGACCCCAAGCCCGGTTGTGATATACAGCCAACGGACAAATTGCACCGAAGCGTCCGTTTTCAATGCCCTTTTCGAAAGCTCAAACGTAAAACTGCTGATGATGAGGACCAGGGTATTCAAATAAAGCAAAGGAGGGACGGCCGTATGGATCCAGTTGTTGGATTCCACAGCTCGCACCACCATGACTGCCGTCAGCGCCAGGAAGAGCATCGAGATCGAAACGATGGCAATCCAGATGGCAATCCGGTAGGCGCCCAGAGGAAGGGGCGAGTTCGATGGGCCCCGGCTCCCTTGCCCGCCCGGGCCCTCACCCCCACCTCGGCCGTCATTGCCCCTTCCTGGTGGCGGGCCAGAGTGACCGGGCAAATCCGGCTTGGCTGGCGTCAAGACTGATGATCCCATGCTTTTACCTCGATCGGAGTAGGTTAACACGGCGCGAACGGGTTCGAGTGTGGAAATTTTCGACGAGGCATCATGCCGCAACCCGATCGAATCAGCGCCGATGATCGCAAAATTTCCTTCCCACATTGTGACAGGTAGTATCTTATCGTCGGAAGCTGTCTCCTCGACCTCAGCCGGGCAATATGGCGCTTTGTGCGCAATTCCGCAAGACCTTGCTGCAACCAATGAGTTTGTGGCAGGAGAACCACATTTCTAGCGGACAGGCTGTCTTCACCATGTGTGGTAGTTTCTTTGGGAAAATACCACTTGGTTCCGGTTTACTGCCTCCAGTTACGCGAAATACGGCTGCTATAGAGGAATGAGGAAGTCGATAAGGAGGCACAGAGTTCGCTAACACCCAGAAAACTTCGCTCCATCTTCTTAATTATAAAGGGATTGATGTTTTTCTGCACTGGTCGTGGTATCTGGTTGCACTATTTGAAATCGACTCCCGAGCCGGGATGTATTCGTTAATCGCCTGGAACATTTTGGAATACCTGGCCCTGTTCGTGATCGTGATGCTGCACGAGTTCGGCCATGTGCTTGCCTGCCGGCAGGTAGGAGGAAGGGCCAATCGAATCGTCTTGAGGCCGCTGGGGGGGGATTATCTATGTGCAACCTCCACAACGGCCAGGGGCAACTCTCTGGAGCATCACCGCAGCCCCCTAGATGAACGTGGTCTTAAATGCCGGTTCTGATAGGGCTGTTGATAATGAACACGGTTTTTGGGTGGTGGCGCCAGGTCCCCGACATTCGCACCTTTCTGGTGACACTTGCTTTTATTAGTGGAGTGTTGCTTGGTTTCAACTTGTTGCAGGTTTACCCGCTGAATGGGGGACAGATTTTGCGCTCTCTGCTCTGGTTCTGGGTGGGGCACGCCAGGAGTTTAATGGCGGCTTCGGGATGGTAGGCGTCGTAGGCCTGTTCATGTACTCCTACTGGACCCAATCAGTTTGGAATGCCCCTGTTTCTGCCTTTATCCTGATCTATTGCCAGGGAGGGGTGCCCCAGGGTCAGGCGATCCCGCGAGTCGCCAATGCGCCTCGGTGTAAGGGTTTTGCGTGTGCATCCTGCAGGACGGTGCCGACCTTGGGACTTTATTGGCTCTGCGGCCAGTGCCGGAAGGCGTTTGACACCTTTCAGGGAGGGGTCGTCTGCCCACACTGCCAGACGCGCTACCCCAAACCATCCTGTCCCGAGTGCGGTTTCGCTAATTCAAGCAGCGACTGGTCGCTCGCGGCCTCCGGAGAGGCTGTGCCGGTTGATGCTGCGAACGCGTTCGCAGCAGATACCGATTGATTGCTGCGATCTTTCCGTAAACCTGAGGGCGAGGATTGGGAATGAACAGAGGCTAGCTAAATAGGCTCTGTTCATTTTGGCAACCCCGCCGTTGGCGTGTTCGAAAGCCGACTGTTTCACGTGAAACATTGGCCTCCCATTGACGATACACCAGACGTGCAAATGGCTGAAATTCGGGCTTTGACGCCGCCATTCGGGCAATTTGCCAGAGTTCTTCGCATAACCTACAATACCTTGTGATGGTTGATAGAAACACCGTACGCGAGTTGCTTGTCCCCTTTGACATTTCCATTTCAGAGGAAACGATTGATAAGCTTCTTCTCTACCTCGACCTTCTGCTCCGATGGAACCGCAAGATCAATCTGACCGCTATTGAGGATCCCCAAAAGTGCGTCACAAGACACTTTGGAGAGAGCTTCTTCATTTCGAAGGCCGTTCCGCTGACTGGACGCCTGCTGGACGTTGGGAGTGGTGCGGGTTTCCCCGGCCTGGCGGCCAAGCTTATTGCACCCAACCTTGAGGTAGTCCTTCTTGAGCCTGTCTCTAAGAAGAGGGTTTTCCTAAAAGAAGTTGCAAGGGGATGCGTCATGAGTTCGGTTCAAGTTCTCGGTCAGAGGCTCGAGGAGTTTGCACACATTCAAAAGCCACTGTTATTTGATCTTATTACGGTCCGGGCGGTGGGAGCTTTAGAATCACTGGTTCCGAAGGCCACGGTGCTACTGAAAAGTAGTGGCCGCCTGTGCTTATGGGTTGGAGGACAGCAGATTCGCGGAATCATGGAAGCGAACCCCGACCTGGAATGGCAGATTCCTCTAGCGATTCCCCTCAGTCATGAGAGGTTTATCCTGACAGGTCTACGAGCGTAAAGCTTACTCTGTTTTCTATCTTATTTTCTTGAATATATAAGGTCATGTCAGAGCGATTTTAGTCATGTTTCACGTGAAACATAAGAATTTCGCTTGCTTTGGAAGTCCCGGTCTGATAGCTTCAGTTCCTCTTGCATTGAGATGAATTGGCCATGGGACGCGTGATTGCAATTGCCAATCAGAAGGGTGGTGTCGGCAAAACGACTACTGCCATCAATCTGGCCGCGGCTCTAGCCGCCCAGGACATGTGGACGCTCGTCATCGATTGTGACCCACAGGGGAATACGACCAGCGGGTTTGGATTTCCAAAGGACCCCTCGCGGCGTTCCCTGTATCACTCTTTGATACTCGACGCCCCGCTCACGGACCTACTCCTCCCCGGACCGGCGGAGGGCATCCAGTTGGTCCCCGCTGACAAGAATCTGGTCGGTGCCAACGTCGAGCTTGTTTCGAGACCTGGAAGAGAGCAGTTTCTCCGCGAAAGGCTGGCCCCCATTCGAGATCGGTATAATTATACTTTGCTCGATTGCCCGCCTGCCCTCGACTTGCTCACCCTCAATGCTCTGGTGGCAGCCGATTCAGTTCTTGTCCCGATTCAATGTGAGTACTTCGCCCTCGAGGGGGTGTCGGAATTGCTTGATACGCTGATTAGGATTAGGCGGACCCATAACCCCAAGCTTGCCATCGAGGGAATCCTGCTGACTATGTTTGATGAGAGAACAAATCTATCGCATCAGGTTCGAGACGACCTAAAGGACTTTTTTGGTGACCAGGTGTTTGAGACCATGATACCCAGAAACGTCCGTCTGGCAGAGGCGCCAAGCCACGGCAAGCCTGTACTTTTGTACGATCCTGATTGTCGGGGGTCGGAAAGTTATATAAAACTTGCACAAGAGGTTATAAGCCATGACCAGAAAGGCGTTGGGGCGAGGATTGAACGCCCTGTTGCGGGAAACTGAGGCACCGCCTTCTGCTGCGGGGCTTGAACAGGTCCCGCTAAGCCTCATTGATCCCAATCCCTTACAGCCGCGTACTCAACTTCCGGCTGACGCGCTGGACGAGCTTGCCAATTCTATCCGAGCCAGCGGCCTGATCCAGCCAATACTGATTCGCCCGGCCGGGGAACGCTATCAGTTGGTTGCCGGCGAGCGTCGTTGGAGGGCAGCAGGTAAGGCCGGTCTTGAGAAGATATCGGCCGTTATCCGGGAAATCGACGATGCCCAGGCGCTTGAGCTCGCACTTGCAGAAAACCTTTTGCGCGAATCGCTCAATCCTATGGAAATTGCAAGGGCCTACGAGCGCCTCCAGCAGCAGTTCCGATTGACACACGAACAGATTGCCGAGCGGCTGGGTGTTAACCGTTCGACAGTGACCAATACGCTGCGCCTACTGGGACTCCCTCCTTCCGTACAGACTCTACTGATGGAGGACAAGATTTCTGCCGGACACGCCCGGGCGTTGCTCGCAGTGAGCTCGCCTGATGCTTTAACAAAGCTGGCAGAGAAGGTGATTGAAAAAGGCCTTTCGGTGAGGAATCTCGAGAACCTCGTTGCCGCTCGAACGCGTGGACAGGAAAAGCAGGACCCAAAGCCGGCCCCAAGAACAGATCCGAATCTCCGGGCAGCCGTGCTGGAATTAGAACGTGCCCTCGGAACGCGGGTAAAAGTTGTGGGAAGTGACCGCCGGGGGAAAATTGAGATCAGTTATTTTTCTCCAGACGATCTTAGTCGCATATACGATTGGATAATGCGCGCATAATGCCTGTTATATATTCAGGCATTACTATTTTGGAATCCATTGAATCCAATGAATCTGAGTATGAATGGAGGAACTCATGGCGTTGAAGATTGGTGAACTGTTCCGAGCGCGGTCGGCGGACCCACTGGGTGACCAGGAACTGGTCGGGCTGCTCGAGCCGGGTATTGAGTTCGCAGGCAAGTTGACTGTTTCTTCCGGAATGGTTCGAGTCAACACGCACGTCAAGGGCGAGGTTGAATGTGCCGGGGTAGTGGTTCTGGCCGACCAGGGTGAAGTGGAAGGGGAGATTCGGGCCAGGTTCATCAGCATAGCCGGAAAAGTCAAGGGAACAATCCGCGCCTCTGAGAAGATTGAAATCAAAGCGAACGGAATTGTGTTGGGAGACATTCATACGCCTTCGCTGCTTATCGAGCCGGGAGGATACTTTGACGGTCAATGCCACATGCCTGTTCCCGAGTCCGCAAACATTTCCGAGGAACCTAGAGAGGCGAAACAGAAAGTGTAGCGCGCCCGCCGCCATTCCATTGTGCTTTGAACCGTTGGCGAGTCCCAAGTGGCCCTTTTTATGACCTCGGTTATTGTCGGGGGACACTCCCGCAACATCGGTAAGACATCGGTCATGGCGGAACTGATCCGGCGCGTACGGCCGCCGGAATGGGCTGCTGTGAAAATCACGCAATACGGACACGGCGTCTGCTCTCTCGACGGCGAACCCTGCTCCTGCGACCCGGGCGAGCACGGATTTGTCCTCACCGAAGAGCGTGAGCGGAAAGGAACCGGTGATACGCGGCGGTTTCTCCAGGCGGGCGCCCGGAGGTCGCTGTGGTTGCGAGTTCGCCAGGGGCAGCTTCATCGAGCCTTTCCGGCGTTGCTGCGCACTTTGCGCCGCGAAGAATGGGTGATGATCGAGAGCAACAGCATCCTGGGGCATATCAATCCTGCGCTTTACCTGTTTGTCGTCGACCCTTCGCAAAATGATTTCAAGACGTCGGCCATGAAATATCTGATCTGGGCAGACGCCCTGATCAGGATAGGGTCTGAAAAGGTGATCGGATCCTGGGCTGGTGTCGATTCCGACCTGCTCGCCAGCAAGCCATCCTTCCAATTGATCCGCCCCAATGAACTTACCGACGACCTCGTAAATTTTGTGCGGCAGCGGCTGGGCTTGGGGGGTACTGCTCCCCTCGGGGAGGGTTAAGGTGCCTGCCGCCGGGAATCCTCCCTTTCGCTAGCCTAGCATTGTCTATCTTCGTGAAACTTCCACCACCGCGTTGTAATCCGGCACGCCGCTCTCGTCCAGCCGGTCGGATGCGACCAGCACGTTGCCTTCCGGCCAGTGGACCTGAAGGCTTCCGGGCTTGACGCGGTCAATCTTCACCCGCCCGCGAAACCGGCCATACTCATTGCGCAAGACCACCGTATCGCCCGCCCGCAGCGCCAGACGTGCTGCGTCTTCAGCGGCCATCAGGACATCTTCGCGGCGCGCGCCAGTGACTGGATCGACGTCACCCTGCACAATGCTGTTGAATTGCTTTCCGCGCCGTGTACTCAGCAGGAACTTTCCCTTGGGGACCCGTTCCTGGGGTATTTCGACAACGGAGAAATAACCTTTGCCGCTCGGCGTCCCGAAGCTCTCGGCCAGCAGCCGCGGCCCGCCGTACTGGAAGCTGTCGCCTTTCTTTTTCAGCTGTTCGATGTCTCGATAGGTCGGGCAAACCCGTTCGATTTCAGTCCGAATGTCGCCAGCATCTTTCCAAGGGAACGCTTTTGCAGCGCCCTCCGGGTCCAGGTGACGCGCCAGCAGAACGGGTATTTCCCATTCGTCGCGAGCCTCGCCTGGGCGCGGTCCTGGAATTTCCGGGCTGAAGATAACGCGCCGCTCGGTGCTGGTTTCGGTGCCGCCGCCACGCTGTTCGTAGCGGTTGCGCGCCGGCAGCAGCACAACGGTCTCTCCGGGATCAACCAGCATGGTCGGGTTCACCACAATGTCCTGATGCACACGCAGGCGCAGGCGGGCCAGCGCGCTGTAAACGCGTTCAGGTTCCGGCAGCGTATCGATAAAATTCCCGCCGCTCTGCCACAGCATATCGATTTCCCCCCGCTCGGCGCCCAGAATCATTTCCGCAGCGCCCATGCCCTTCCATGCGGGCGGCCGGAAGCCCCAGAAGTCCTGCCGGGCAAATCGCCAGGAATTCTCCTCATTCACAGGAAAACCCATCACGTAGGCTGACGGCATGGCGCCCATTTCGGCGCCGCCCTGCACGCCGCTGTGCCCCCGGATGGGCATCAGGCCGGTGTAAGGCCTTCCCACGTTGCCACGGGCAAGTTGCAGGTTGACGATGGCACGCACGTTGTCGCTGCCGTAGCGATGGTGGGTAATGCCCATGCTCCACACAATGACAGCGCTACGGGCCTTTCCAAAGGCCTCGGCAAAACGCAGCATGTCCGCCCTGGTGAGTCCCGATCCGCGCTCCAATTCCTCCCAGCGCAGGCTGCGTGTCTTCTTTTCAACCGCGCGCCAGCCTGTGGTGCGCTCGTCGATGAAGTCGTGGTTCACCCAGTTGTTCTCAATCAGGTGCTTGAGAACGCCGTAGAAAAAGGCAATATCACCGCCGGGCAGCACCTGGAAGAAATCGTCGGCGATGCGCGTTCCAAACAGCGCGCTTTCCGTAACCGACGGTACCCAGTAGCGCTCCATGCCGGGCTCGAGATACGGATTCACCATGAAAATTTTGGTGCCCGTCTTCTTGGCGTAGTAGAGGTACTTGGTGGCCACCGGCTGATTGTTGGCCACGTTGGTGCCCACAAAAACCACGAGGTCGCTGCCAATCCAGTCCCTGTAGCTGCAGGTGGTGGCGGCGCAGCCAACCGTGGCGTTCAGCGCCGTCGTGCTGGGGGCGTGGCAGATGCGCGCGCTGGTGTCGATGTGGTTGGTGCCGATAAAGCGCGCCACTTTCTGGTGCGCGTAATAGGCCTCATTGGTGAGGCCGCGGGAAGTGAGGTACCAGGCCAGGCCGCGCGGATCCGTCTGGCGCAGCTTGCCGGCAATCAGCCCGATGGCCTCGTCCCAGGTGACACGGCGGAACCCCTTCTCGCCTCGCTGCCGCACCATGGGCACGGACAACCGCCCCAGCCGCCGCAAATCCTGCTCGCTCTTGTTCTGCAGTGGCTCCACGTCTTCCAATAGCCGCCAGTCCATCGCCGGCATGGTGTTCAGGCGAAGCAGCCGCAGCCGGATGGAGCACAGGTGGATGCCGCTCATGGTCCAGTCGCGCATCCCGTTGGTGCCCAGTGCGCAGCCGTCGCAGCAGCCGTCGTTGAGGATGCGCCAGGCGTAGCGCAGGCTGTCGCGGTTCTCCCAAATGGTTTCCAGGATGTCCCTGTAGGCGTTCGGGTGCTGCTGGTTGAGCCCGTAAGGTGCCAGACTTACCCAATCGTTCGGATTCCAACCCCTCAGACGTTCTTTTCCCATGGACTTGAACCAGGTCGACCGCACATTAAACCA
>DATLWV010000162.1:0-4790 GCA_035576145.1 Terriglobia bacterium | reverse complement strand
GACGATGATGCGTTCGCTGTCAACGCTGTCAACCACACCGTCGCGCTTGCAGATGACCACCGCGCCGGAATCGCGGGCCGTCACTTCTTCCATGCCGGTGCCGACCAGCGGCGACTGGGCGCGGAGCAGGGGAACGGACTGCCGCTGCATGTTGGAACCCATCAAAGCGCGGTTGGCGTCGTCATTCTCGAGGAAGGGAATCAGCGAAGCCGCCACGCTGACCAGCTGTTTGGGGCTGACGTCAACGTAATCCACGCTCTCGCGCCGCACGAGGACAAAGTTGCCGGTCTGCCGCGCGTTGACCAGTTCGTTGGCGATGCGCCCCTTTTCGTCGATAGGGACGTTGGCCTGGGCCACCACATAGTTGTCTTCTTCCCAGGCTGACAGGTAGAACGAATAAGGCTCAAATTCCACCGCCTTGCGCTTCTTTGAGCGCAGTTCGCTGTTGAGCTTTTCGACTTCTTCGTGTTCAACGTGCTCGCCCACTTTCCAGGGGCCGTCGCCGCCGTGGGTGATGGTGACGTAATCCACCACTCTTCCGTCACGCACCTTGCGATAGGGGCTTTCGATAAACCCGTATTCGTTGATGCGCGCGTAGCAGGAAAGTGAAGAAATCAGCCCGATGTTGGGACCTTCGGGGGTCTCGATGGGGCAGATGCGCCCGTAGTGCGTGGTGTGAACGTCGCGGACCTCAAATCCGGCGCGCTCACGCGAAAGTCCGCCGGGTCCCAGTGCCGACAACCGCCGCTTATGGGTGATTTCCGAAAGCGGGTTGGTCTGGTCCATGAACTGCGACAGCTGCGACGAACCGAAGAACTCGCGAATGGCCGCCATCACAGGCTTGGCGTTGATCAGGTCGTGGGGCATGGCCGTGGACATTTCCTGGTAGACGGACATCTTTTCCTTGATGGCCCGCTCCATGCGCACCAGGCCCAGGCGGAACTGGTTCTCAAGCAGTTCGCCCACCGCGCGCACGCGCCGGTTGCCCAGGTGGTCGATGTCATCCACTTCGAATTTGCCGCCGGGATTCTTCTGCAGCTTCATCAGGTAGCGGATGGTTGCGTAGAAGTCCTCGGGGTCCAGAGTGCGCTTGTCCAGGGGAAGCTGGACAGGCGCGGTCTCAGAATGCTCGGTGGCCAGGGTCCCTTCGCAGCCGCGCTCAACCTCAGTGCAGGTGTTGCCTTCGCGCTTCCGCACGTACATCTTTTCCTCATCCACAACAACGTAGAAATTGGAGGCGGGAAGGTTCCGGGCGTCTTCGAGTTCAAACTGGGTGGCCTTGTCGTCCATCCGGACCTTGAGCTTGCTGTAATAGCCCAGTTTGATGTTGAACTTCAGCCGTCCCACTCTGGAAAAGTCGTACTTGCGCGGATCGAAGAACATCCCGGTAAAGAGCGCCGTCGCGGTGTCGAGCGTCGGAGGGTCGCCGGGGCGGAGCTTGCGATACATTTCGATCAGAGCTTCCTGAACGCTCTTGATGGAATCACGCCGCAGCGTCTGGCTGATGACCGGCCCGATCTCGTCGCGTTCCGGGAAGAAGACACGCATTTCCTCGATTCCGCCGTCAATGGCCGTATTCAGCACGGAGGGAGTAACTTCATTGTTGGCTTCCAGCAGAATTTCGCCGGTTGACGGGTCGATGATGTCCTCGGCGGCACAGGCTCCTTCCAGATCGTGCTGGGTGATTTCCACGTGGGAAATCTTGGATTTCTGAAGCTCTTTCAGCACCGAGGCGGTTATGCGTTTTCCTGAGGCGACAATGGTTTCATGCGACCGGCCATGCTCGACGGCCTTTGAGAGCCTCATCCCCAGGAGACCTTCTGAGACCTCCCAAAGGAGCTTGCGGTCTTTGAGGCCGATATTTTCAACCCGGTAGAACGTCCTGATAATGTCGGAGTTGTCTTTCAGGCCCAGGGCGCGCAGAAAGATGGTTCCCAGAATTTTGCGCTTGCGGTCGATCCGGACATAAAGGATGTTCTTGGTGTCGTACTCAAACTCCACCCATGACCCGCGGTAGGGAATGAGCTTGCCCAGGAAGTAGCTGCGGGCGGCATTCGACTCAAAGAAAACGCCGGGCGAGCGGTGGAGCTGGCTGACGATAACGCGCTCCGTTCCGTTGATGATGAAGGTCCCGTTGTCGGTCATCAGCGGGATCTCGCCGAAATAGACTTCCTGTTCCTTGATGTCAAGGATGTTGCGCGGGCCGGCTTCGCTCTCTTTGTCGTAGAGGGTCAGGCGGATGGTCACCTTGAGGGGAGCGGCAAAAGTCATGCCGCGTTCCTGGCACTCGGTGACGTCGTACTTCAACTGGAGGGTTACAGGGTCACCGCACTTGTGGCAAAAATCGACTTCGTTCTTGTTGAACGTTCCGCACTTCTGGCACAGCACTTCACCGGCCTTGAAGGGGTCCGTCACCACGGTATAGCCGCACTGTTTACAGGTGCGGCGAAGGTGGTGCAGACCGCGGAGGCTTCCGCACTTGCATTCCCAGTCGCCGATGGAATAGTCAACAAAATCCAGCTGCGCAACACCGCGAAAGTCGGTGATGGGAAAAACCGAATTAAAGACCGCCTGGAGTCCGAGGTCGTCGCGCTCGGAGGGAAGAGCGTCCATTTGCAGAAAACGATCATAAGAACGCTTCTGGACTTCAATAAGATTGGGAATCTGGATGACAGACGGAATCTTTGAAAAATCGATCCGACGCGGCAGAACACCGTTAACGCCGTTTGGCATTCGTTATGCTCCTTGCTTTGATTTTAAAGGGCTACGAATCAATGGAGACACATGCACTCTTCTTATTCGATGCATGAGAGGGGCTGCAGGATGCCGAATCTCTTTCATGCGAACCTCGGCACCCCCGCCATAGTTCTTTTGAATTGAGACCTTGCTATCGCCAATACCAGTCTTTAGGGTTTTCAAATTGAAAACACCGGCGACCGGGCCCAGCCCACCGCGTTCCCCTGGCCCGGAGGGAACTATTTCACTTCTACGGTCGCACCAGCTTCAGTAAACTTCTTCTTAATGGTTTCCGCCTCTTCCTTGGAAACCCCTTCCTTGATCGGTTTGGGAGCACCATCCACCAGATCCTTGGCTTCCTTCAGCCCGAGGCTTGTGACTTCACGAACCGCCTTAATCACGTTGATCTTGTTGGAGCCGACGGCGGTAAGGACCACATTGAATTCGGTCTTTTCTTCGGCAGGCGCCGCCGCTGCTCCGGCTCCTGCTGCTCCAGCCACCATCACTGGGGCGGCCGCGGCAGCGGAGACTCCCAGCACTTCTTCGAGCGTCTTCACCAGCTCTGAGGCTTCGAGCAGCGTCAGCCCTTTAACTTCCTCGACAATTTTTGCAACTTTTTCGGACATCGTAGTATTTATCCTCCTGAAATATCCTGACTTTCCTCTGATCCAGCGAAAGGGAAGCCCTTTCTTTGCCGAACCTAGTTACCGCCGGATGCCTGGAACTTTTCTTCCTTCACTGCCTGTTGAATCACTCGCGCCAGATCGCGGGCCACAGCAGAGATCGCGGTGGCAAGCTGCTGGGCCGGCGACTTGATCACAAACAACGCTTTGGCAAACAGCTCCTCACGTGAGGGCAGGGCTGCAAGCGCTTCCACCTCCGCCATGGAGACCACTCGCCCTTCCACCATCCCGGCCTTAAACACCAGCGCGGGATTCTCCTTGGCATAGTCCACAATGACCTTGGCCAGGGAAACGGGGTCTGTCGCTGTATATGCGAGCGAAGTGGTGCCGCGCAGCTTCTGCGCTGTCGGCTCGGCCTCGGTGCCGGCAGCAGCCCGCTCAATCAGGCTGTTCTTTACCACCTTGTACCGGGCGCCGGTCCTGGAAATCTGGCGCCGAAGGTCAGTATCCTGCGCCACTGTCAAACCTTCGAATCCCGTCAGGAAGACCGTGCGGGCGTTCTTCAGCTCTTCATGAAGGTCTTTTGCCTGTTGATGTTTTTCTTCCCGCTTCATTGCACTCCTCTTAACTTAGTCAAAAACCCGTTACGCGGCGTCTACTGAGTCCAGGTCGATCGGCACGGCGGGTCCCATAGTTGATGAGATAACGATGTTCTTCACGTAGCGCCCTTTGGCCGTCGCCGGTTTTGCCCTCAACACGCTGTTAATCAGGGCCCTTGCATTGTCAGTAAGCTTCTCGGCGTCAAATGAAACTTTCCCGACTGCGCAGTGGATGATGCCGGTCTTGTCGACACGAAACTCCACCTTGCCGGCCTTCAGTTCGTTGACAGCCTTCGTTACGTCCAGGGTAACCGTACCGGTCTTGGGATTCGGCATCAGTCCGCGAGGGCCCAGCACCTTTCCCAGCCGGCCCACGGACTTCATCATGTCGGGCGTTGCCACAACCGCGTCAAATTCCATCCATCCACCCTGAATCTTCTGCACCAGGTCTTCAGCACCCACTTCGTCGGCGCCTGCTTCGCGAGCCTCGCGGACCTTTTCGCCGGAAGCGATGACAATCACCCGTGTTGTTTTGCCGAGACCGTGCGGCAGCACCACCGTCCCGCGCACCATCTGGTCGGCATGCTTCGGGTCCACGCCCAGGTTCATTGCGACTTCAACCGATTCGTCGAACTTGGCAAACGCCGCTTTCTTAATCAGCGGCATGGCTTCCGGGAGCGGATAGGCGGGCTTGTCCACCATCTTCCTGCTGGCTTCGTATTTCTTTCCCACCTGCTTTGTCCTCCTTGTTACTCACGGGGTCTTTTGACCCCTCGCCATCAGGCGACAACCTCCAGCCCCATGCTCCGCGCCGTGCCCTTCACGGTGGCGA
>DATLWV010000161.1:0-13321 GCA_035576145.1 Terriglobia bacterium | reverse complement strand
CGCACCCGGCCGATGGTCTGCTTCGTCAACGTGGCCAGCGTGGACCGGATCATCTACGCCATCTTTAACGGCTACAACGAACGCCAGGAGTGGCGAAACCGCACCCTCCGCCTTTTTACACACGCAGCTTGACATCACCTTTCGCGCGAATTCGCTTGACTTTCATGGGCTAGCGTGGTAGTCTCTTCCCAGTGCCTGCGAGCGGGGATTTCTGGGACAAATGGGACAAATAAAATAAAAAAGAATACCTTTTTTGAAAAACGAAGCCGATAAGTTATTGAAAACAAATGGTCGTGGCCTAAAAACGAACCCAAACGAACCCAAAAACGAAGCCGGGAAGTTGTTGAAAACACGTAGTTGTGGAAAAAACGAACCCAAAACGAACCCAAAACGAAGCTACCGATCTTGTTGAAAATAAAGCACGGATAAAAAACGGACCCAAAACGAACCGGAGCTTTCCCAAAGGCTAGAAGGTCAGCGGACGCTGCGGCCGCCCTCAATTCCGAAATCCTTATCGCAGATTCCGACTCCCGTTTGCCGGATTTTGCCGTGCCCCCCAAATTGCGAGACAAATGACTCCGTCCAGTGTATGATGCCTGCTCAACTAAACAGCAAATGGTTCACCTGAGATACGCCGGAAAGGGGGAAGCAGGTCGTGAAAAAGATGGGGATGAAATTCGGGTATTTGCTTTCTTGTTTATTTCTAATCAGCAGTGTTTGCTTCGGACAATTGGCGGAAGCTCCGCCGAGCCCGGGACCTGATGCGCGATACAAAGCCGACATCCTGGTGATGGTGGCGCATCCCGATGACGAAAGCCTGATCGCAAGCTACCTGGCCCGCGAGGCTTTTGATGGGCACAAGCGGATCGCCGTCACTTTCGGGACCTGTGGCAACGCCGGGGGCAACACGGTTGGATACGAACAGGCCGCGTCGCTTTGCGCGGTGCGGGAGATTGAAGTGCGGCGCGCTCTTGAATCGCTTGGGATTATGAACGTCTGGTTCCTGGGCGGCGAGGATACGGCCAGCCAGAGTCCCCTGATCTCGCTCGAGACCTGGAACCATGGAGCGGCGCTGGCGCGGGCCGTGCGTTATGTTCGTCTCACGCAGCCGGAAGTTATCATCACCTGGCTGCCGGGTTATGCTGATGGCGAGAACCACGGCGACCACCAGGCCTCGTCCGTTATTGCCAACGAGGCTTTCGATCTGGCAGGCAACCCGCTGGTTTTCCCGGAGCAGGTTACAGCGCCTTATAATTACAAGCTGATCGGAAACCTTACCGAAGGCCTCCGCCCCTGGCAGCCCAAGAAAATCTATTTCTTCACCAACGCCACGCATCATGACTGGCTGGAAGGGCAGGGGCCGGTCTACCCCGCAATCACTGTTTCTCCTTCAAAGAACGTTCCATACTACGAACTTGGGGCTACGGAACTCAGTTACCACCAGACGCAGGAAGACGCGGGTCCTGAAGGAAGAGAAGCCGTGTACAAGAGCATGGTGAACTACTTCAAACACCCGGTACACTTCATCCTGGGCAAATCATTGGTGGGCGGCTCGCGGACGGGCGACATTTTTGAAGGCATCACTCCTGGTCCCATTTCATATCACGGGATGCCGAACTACCAGGCGGAGACCCACGAGGGCGTCTCAGTCGAGCTTGGCGGTCCCTACCTCTTTTATAGCCGGTTCTGGAAGGCCCACGGCCTGGATCATCTGGCATCTCTCTATCCGCCGGAAGCAGGCGTGGGGCCGGGGATGGAAGTGAGCGTTCCGATCATCATCCGGAATGACACGGGTTCCGCACAGAAAGTCAGCCTGACGGTGGAGATTCCTGCGGGATGGAAAGAGGAATCAGGATCCGCGGTCTATCCGGTTGATGCGCACAACTCCTATCCTTTCCGTGCCATCTTTGTGGCTCCCGACGGCAAGCGGCCGGAGTGGCAGGATATCCACTTCAACGCGGCAGTCGATGGAAAGAACGTCAGTTCAGTGACGTTGCGCGTGAGCGATGTTCCCAGCGGGCCGCGGGCCACGCTGCGCAAGTAGCAAATCGAGCGGTGCGGGCGCGCCGGGGTCTTTGGACACTCGGCGCGATCTTACCCTGCCATTCGTTGAGGCTTCAACCCGCTGTTGCTGATGTGCTACTCGCAGTAGGTCAATCAGGCTGCGGCGTGCCTGGGTTGAAGATGTGTTGTTACGGCGCGCACAATTTCAACAGTGGAGAGTGGTTTTTCGAGGTAATCGACAGCCCCCAACTGCATCGCTTCCAGATAGCACCCGACGTCATGATATCGGGCAAGGATCACGACTGGCCGGAAACGGTCTTTCGCGATCGATTGCTCCAGCACCAGTCGGCCCTTAAACCCCGGACCTCCCTGGCTGACGACAGCGCAGTCAAATCTTGTCGTTCCCAGCAGGCGGACTCCTTCTGCGAAGTCCGAACAGGCTCTTACCGCAAACCCGCTGTTGTGCAGCATCCGGTAATAGTAGTCACGGTCTGTTGAGTCTTCATCCACCAGCAGGATTCTGGTTCGATGAAAACGACGGTCCAATTCGCGTACGCCCTTTTGTGTTCTGATTACCTGCATGTCCGACCCCTTTCTGGCTGATTGTGGGCTCGGTCTTTGATGGTTCAGAAGTCGCTGACCTTCTGATGGACGGCGGTTATGGGGTTGTTGTTTATCTCAGGAGGGTAGACCGGTCCCGAGAAACTATTTTCAGTGACAGTTGAACGCTATGAAATGGTCAGACGCAGTCCTGCGCCAGAGGTCCAGGGTGGGTCGAAGTTTTGGCATTATGGAGGCCGTTTGAGAAGGTTGAGGAGACCGGATGTGCTTATCAGACCTGTTTTCGACCACGACTCATTCCCCAATGAGAGGATCACATTAAAAAATCAGTGCTGCCCACAAAACCTTAGACTCAAAGGTGCGGCCGAAGGATGTACGGAATGTGTAAGGCCGATTCAAAAAATTCAATCCCACGGTTCTTGATAACAGCCGTTTGGCGGCTGGAGCACAACTTCGAAAACCGTACCTTCAGGGGTGAGACCTTGCGGTCGGGCGACGAGTTTGCCCAATGGCGGAACAAACTGGTTTGTCCCTGGGCGGGCAGTCGCGCGGATTTATCTGGGGCGCGCGCTTTCAGAGGTCCTGCGGCGGGGCATGAGCAAACGGCGGAGTTCTTTCCTCAACCTTGCACGCGAACGGCAGGCGTAAGCTTTTACGGACCCGCGGCTCAGCTTCAGGCGTGTTGCCGTTTCTTCAATGGAATAGCCTTCAAGGTATCGCAGGTGCAGCACCTGCCGCGCTCGGGCCGGCAGGCGGCGCAGCGCCTTGTTCAGAAGACCTCCCACTTCAGTCCGGACAATGGCGTTGTCGCTCCCGGATTTATCGGTCTGAAGCCCTGCAGGTGGTCCTTCGGCCTTGCCGGAGGCGCCTGCCTCAGGGACCAGTGGAACGTCGTGGCGCCGTTTACGCATGATCATGATGGCTTCATTCATGCCGATTCGGACCAGCCAGGTGGACAACTGCGAATCGCCGCGGAACTGCGAAATGTGTGTAAATCCTTTCAGCAGCGTCTCCTGGAGGACGTCTTCGGCGTCGTGGTGGTTGGAAGTAATTTTGAGAGCGCGGCGGAAAATGATGGGGGCGGCTCGTTGGGTGAGTACCTGGAAAGCTTCTGGATCACCGGCCTTTGCAGCCTCCAGCAAGGAAGTTGCTGGAGCAGGAGGATTGGCTTTCGCTGTGGTATCAAATGTCCCCATCAATGCCTCCGGTTGAAACCGCTGATCCAGGGAGATAATGGGACGGAGACTACAGGCTCCCTTATCTCCTCAGTAAAGACAGGGTCCTGGTCTGCTCCACAGGCGCCACGCTACATTTTGGTTCGCACTCTATTATCTCCTTCTTGCACCACCTGCTGCAATAGGGGGGACCCGGACCGAGGTCTGCGCAGGGCATCTTACCGCCCCCGGCGACTCCGCGAGCTGGCGCACGCTTACAGGCCACAAGCCGGGCTTGGCGCGGTGGCAATAACTTGAGCTGGTCTTGCCGTGGCCGGAAGATCGCGGTTCCCGGCAAACCGGAGGCATCCATCAGGATGCGCCACGCTATCAGCAGTGTTATCTTTAGCAGAATCGGAGGAGGCTGGACCTCAGAAGGAGGCTTGGAATGAGAAGGACAATGGTCTTGTTGTCGGCAGGGCTGGTTCTTTTTGCTTTGGTGATGTGCCAACGTACACAGGCGCAAAATGCCGCGCACATGGTGGCCGGTGGAACGTTTGTGACGCACGCCGGTTTGACTCCCGGGGCAATTCTTCTGCCAATGGGCGCAAGCGCGCCGCAGTCGCTGGGGATAGCGGCGGCCTCTGTTTTGAAGGTTGACCTGCTGAGTCGCGCTGGACTTGGGGAGCTGGTCCGGAGACTAATCATCACCGGACTGGTTCTGGGTGTGGCGCTTTTGTTGCTGGCAGGGCTTCGCATACTGAAACGCCGCGCGAACGCTCTTCTCGAAAGGCAGCGGGAGCGGATTCCTGCCTTCCGCTTTCGCGGCCTCGAGCTTGTTTCAGCGCGCGCCCTGTTCAACACCACAGGCCGGGTCGTCACGGGATTGTACCTCATTTGCTTAGCCCTCGTTGTCCTGGGGGCGGGGCTGACGATTTTTGGCCAGTTTCCAGCAACTCAGGGTTACGCGTGGCAGGTGGGCCTCTGGTTATGGAACCCCTTTGTCCACATCCTGCAGGGCGCGCTCGGTTACCTGCCGAACCTCTTCTATATCCTTGTGATTCTCATTGTCGCACGGTTCATCCTGCGTATGATCGAGTATGTATTTGGCGCAGCGGAGCGGGGGCTCATAAGCCTCGAGCCCTGGATTCATCAGGATGTCGCGCGGCCCACAGGTCTGATCATCAAGGTCACCATTGTGATCATTACCCTGTTCTTTATTGCTCCGCTGATCCCGGGAACCGGAAGCACTGCCGCAAAAGGAATCTCCATCATCCTTGGCCTGATGATTTCCTTCGGATCAACCTCTACGGTGGGGAACTTTGTGGCGGGCATCGTCCTGATGTACATGCGGCCTTTTCAGCTTGGCCAGAGAGTGAGCATCGGCGAGACCAGCGGCGACGTGATCGAGCGGACCTTCCTTTACACCAAGATACTGAGCATCAAGAACGAAGAAATCATCGTTCCCAGCCTGACGGCCCTCAGCGCGCCCATCACCAACTATAGCGCCCGCGCCCATGCGCAGGGGCTCATCCTCCACACTGCCATCACTATTGGTTATGACGCGCCCTGGCGACAGGTGCACGAACTGCTGCTGCGGGCGGCGGACCGCACCGCGCACATCCTCAAAGAACCCAAGCCCTTCGTCCTCCAGACCGCGCTCGACGACTTCTATGTGAAGTATGAAATCAACGTTTGCACGGACCAGGCCGCCAGGATGGCGCAGATCTATTCCGAATTGCACCAGAACATTCAGGACAGCTTTAATGAGGCCGGAGTTGAAATCTGCTCGCCACATTTCCACCAGTTGCGCGACGGCAACACCATTGCCATCCCGGAAAATTACCGCGGCGAGGGTTACGAAGCGCCTGGGTTCCTTGCGGAAACGCGCCCGGCCTCGACCGGCGGATAAGAAACCGGAGTAAGGTCGATCTGCTGAGCCGGGGCTGTGGAAAAAGCTTGACAATGTGTATCGCAATATGTAATATAAGCATCGCAATATGCGATTACGATGAAACTTGGTGAGAAAATCCGGTACCTTCGCGTGGTCGAAGGGGCCCTCCGCGGCCTTGGCCGCGAGATGACTCAGCAGGAGGTTATCCGTGCGGTCCGCAAGGAACTGAGAGGCAGGATCAGCCAGTCCTACCTGTCACAGATTGAAAGCGGCGCGAGGCCGCATGTAACGAGCACCACGCGTACCATGCTGGCGCGCTTCTTCAAGGTTCATCCGGGTTATCTGGTTGATGACCCGGAGGGTTACCAAAACGAGCTGATCTCCGAAGCCGCCACACTGGAAGATCCTCTGGATCTCTGGCTGCTGGGCGGGGCGGAGCGCTTCCGGCGGGATGAAGAATTGAGTCAGGCTTTGGAAAGGATTGCTGGCGCGGAGGGTAGTCGCAGGGTCCTGATTCTCACTGGACTCATCCTGGAGACGCCGGGCTTGGCCGAGCGGCTTTTTCAAACACTGAGGACCGATGTGACGGACTCTTCGCCTGCTTCTTCGGGCGGGACCGGGAAAGGAGGTGAATAATGACCTGGGCCACTTTTTATCTAGTCTGTTTTGTTATGGGTTTTGCCTTGAGCCTGATTAGCTTGTTCGGTGGCTTCGGTGACACCCTTTTTCACGAGATATTTCCGTCTCTCCACATAGACCATGCGGGGCTCGGTGATGGCGGCCTGGAATCGGGGGAAGGCCATGGCGGAGTTGCGGGTGTGCATGCTTCACCGTTTAATTTTTCAACGCTCATGGCGTTTCTCGCATGGTTTGGCGGGACCGGTTATCTGCTGACCCGCTATTCCGGGCTCTGGGCCGTGCTGGCGCTCGGGCTTGCAATTTTGGGTGGCTTGGCTGGAGCGGCCATTGTTTTCTGGTTTCTTGTAAAGGTGTTGCTGGCGAACGAAACGGTTCTCAACCCGAGCGATTTTGACATGGTGGGTGTGCTGGCGCGGGTGAGCAGCGGTATCCGGCCAGGCGGGACGGGTGAGATTATCTTTTCTCAGGCAGGGGCCCGGCGGCCGTCTGGCGCGCGCAGTGAAGACGGACTTGCCATTCCGAAGGGCAAAGAAGTGGTCGTTACCCGGTACGAAAAGGGCATTGCTTATGTCCGCCTGTGGGACGAGGTCGCGAAAGACGAATTCGACGAAGTAGAGCCGAAAGAAGACGAGGAGCCGCAGGGCATGGAACCGAAGAGATGATCTTAAATGCACGGTTAACCAGGGGCTGGTTCGGTCAGTAATTCTATGAAGCACGTAGGAGGATGAGATGCTATCGATGGGAGGAATCTGGCTCTGGGTAGGGCTGATGATTCTGGTCTTGGTTTTTATCATGACGACACTTGCAAGGCTATTCCACAAGATTGGACCGAATATGGCCTTGATTGTGTACGGTCTTGGCGGGACACGCATCGTGAAAGGGGGAGGGGTCTTCGTTGTGCCCATGGTGCAGACGTGCCGGGAACTTTCCCTTGAACTGATGTCTTTTGACGTGGCGCCGCAGCAGGACCTTTACACCCGCCAGGGCGTGGCAGTCACGGTGGAGGCGGTTGCACAGATCAAGGTGAAGTCTGACCCGGAATCAATCCAGACGGCAGCTGAACAATTCCTTAACAAAACCGCGCCCGAACGCGAAGCCCTCATTCGTCTGGTAATGGAAGGGCACCTGCGCGGCATTATCGGGCAGCTCACGGTGGAGCAGATCGTGAAAGAACCGGAGATGGTGGGCGACCGGATGCGCTCCACCTGCGCCGACGACATGAACAAGATGGGCCTGGAGGTGATTTCCTTCACCATTAAGGAAGTCCGCGACAAGAACGAATACATCTCCAATATGGGCAAGCCTGATGTTGCCCGCATCAAGCGCGATGCCGACGTGGCTGCCGCGGAAGCCGAGCGCGATACGGCCATCAAACGCGCCCAGGCGCAACGGGATGCCGCCACCGCCAAAGCCGAGGCTGATCAGCAGCGGGTGCTTGCGGAAACACTCTCACTTACAAAGCAGGCGGAGGCGCAGCGCGACCTGGATGTCAAGAAGGCGGAGTATCTCGAGAGCGTTAAGAAACAGCAGGCGCAGGCTGACAAGGCTTACGAAATCCAAACCAACGTCATGCAGCAGCAGGTGACCGCGGAGGCCGTCAAGGTTGAACAGGTTGAAAAACAGCAGCAGGTGAAGGTGCAGGAGGCTGAAATCCAGCGGCGCTCTAACGAACTGATCGCCACCGTGTTGAAGGAAGCTGAAGTCAACCGGCAACGGATTGAGACGCTGGCTGCGGCGGAGAAGGCGCGGCTGATTGCTGAGGCGGAGGGCAAAGCATCCTCCATCCGCGCCCAGGGCGAGGCCGAAGCCGAAATCATCTTCAAAAAAGGTGAGGCGGAAGCCAGGGCCATGAATGTGAAGGCGGAAGCATACAAAGAGTACAACCAGGCTGCAGTCGTGGATAAGCTGCTGACAAGCCTGCCGGACGTGGTTCGGGCAATGTCGACGCCGCTTTCAAACGTGGACAAGATCACCATTGTTTCGACAGGCAACGGAGATTCAGCCGGTGTCAACAAACTGACTGGAGACATGACCAAAATTGCTGCACAGGTTCCCGCCCTGTTCGAGGCGCTTTCAGGAATGCCATTGGGCGAACTGATGGGGAAAGTGCGGCAGATCGGCGACAGCAGGAAAACCGCACCGCCGGAACCGCCGTCGAAGAAGTAGCGCCACCGTTTCATGCGGCGCCTGACGACCAATCGCATCTCCGGGCGGGAGCCCGGAGTAGCAGAGTTCCGAAGGAGGGTAAGAAAATGGCTTTACTGGAAAGAGTCACTACGCTGATTCGGGCCAATATCAACGACCTGGTTGACCGGGCTGAAGATCCCGAAAAGATGATCAAGCAGGTGATCCTGGACATGCAGAACCAGTTGATTCAACTCAAAACCCAGGTTGCTATTTCAATTGCGGACGAACACGTGCTGGAGAAACGCATGAAGGAAAACGAGGACAAAGCAAAGGAGTGGTTTGGCAAGGCGGAAATCGCCGTGGACAAGAAAAAGGACGACCTTGCCCGCGCTGCGTTGGAGCGCCACAAGAGCTATGACCAGCTGGCGAAAAACTTTGAGCAGCAGGTGCAGGACCAGAAGCTGCAGGTGGAGAACCTCAAGTCGGCGTTGCGCAAGCTCGAACAGAAGCTCGCCGAAGCGCAATCGAAGGCCGATGTGCTGATTGCTCAACACCGCCGGTCACGCGCGGCCAGCCGCGCCAGTGACGTTGCTATGGCCATGGACAGCAATTCCAAAGTTGCAGCGTTCGAGCGGCTGAAAGACAAGGTGATCCGTGCCGAAGCCGTCAGCCACGCCAAGGCCGAGGTCATGACCGACACGCTCGAAGACCAGTTCGAAGAGCTATCAAGAGGCGATGAAATTGAGAAGATGCTGACTGAGATCAAATCGCGCCGCCTCCCGGCCTGAACCGCGGTTGTTCGCCGGCAACCGCCGTTGTGTTCAGAGTGTGCGAACGGGATGGTAGATCCTTCAGCTTTTCACGCGGCGTGATTTCGGGATCCAGATCCATTCCGGCGCTTCCAGATTACCGGGACGTGTGCCTGCACCGGGGGGCGTCATTGGGCTTCCCGGATTGGCCTTCAATTCCGCGTAGGCCTTCTGGACGTTCTCGGGGAAGGTTGGAATCATCGCTTCGATGTCCTGCTGGATTTCTTTGACCTTGTCGGGATGATCAATCGCAGCATCGTAGCTTTCCGCCGGGTCCAGTTCCAGGTTGTAGAGTTCCGGCTGCGGCAGCAGCAATCGCTTCTTTGGAAGGCATGATCCGCCGAGCCAGTCGTTGATGAAGATTTCACCGTTTCCCTGCGCGATGCGGAGTTTCCAATCACCCTTTCGCGCACACTCCAGAACTTCCTGGTTGCGGGAAACTGCGAAGTATAGGATTGTGCCCCGATCAACGTGAGCACTCTTGCCGGCAAGGAGTTTGGACAGGTCAAGCCAGTCGAGAGGGTTTGGCGGTAGTTTCGCGTCGCAGAAGGAGACAACCGTGGGCACCACATCCAGGTTAGAACCCCATTCGTCGATTACCTTGCCCGCCGGAATGGTTCCAGTCCATCGTGCGATGAAAGGGATTCGCGTGCCGCCTTCGAAAGTGGTAGCTTTTCGCCCGCGCCGAGGGCCGGGGCATCCCTGGAACCAGGGACCGTGGTCGCTGGTGAAGAAGATCAGAGTGTCGTTGTCCAGCCCGTTACGGTGGACGGCATCCAGAATCTCACCAACACTCCAATCGATCTCTTCGATTGCGTCCGCCTGGTGGCCGAGGCCTGAATGGCCGCGGAAGCGCGGAGACGACCGTGGCGGATCGTGCGGGTACGAATAAGCTACGTAGAGAAAGAAAGGCCCGCCCGCCGAGGCATCAATGAACTTCACGGCCTCCTCGGTGTAATGAGGCGTCAGCATGTGGCGGTCAGGAAGCTCTTCGACGACGGTAGTATCCCTGATCAGGGGGAATGGATTCATATCCACGCTCCACGGCACGCCGAAAAACGAGTCGAAGCCCCTGCTGGTGGGGAGATACTGCTGCGGGTACCCGAGATGCCATTTGCCGATGCACATGGATTTGTACCCGGAGGTCTTCAGAATGTCGGCAAGCGTCTTCTCGTCCAGGTCCATGCCGTCGGGCGACGAAGGGCCGTATGCTCCCGCGGTGTGGCTTCGGCTGGCGTATCTTCCAGTGAGCAGGGCGGCCCGTGAAGCCGAACAGATGGGATGCGCGGTGTTGAACCGGGTAAAGCGAGCGCCTTCTGACGCCATGCGGTCCAGGTTGGGCGTTTTCAGTGACGAGCCGTAGCAGTGCAGGTCGCCCGAGCCAAGATCGTCACAGATCATGACGATGACGTTAGGGGGCCGCTTCCTGGCTTCCGCGCCCGCAGTGCTTGCAGGTTGCGCTTGCGCAGATAACGAGCCAACAGTTGGCGCCGCCAACGTGCCTGCCACCGACTTCACAAATGTCCTCCGGTCCATTTCCACTCCTTCGTGTGTTTCAATCAGTGCGACCCGTCAATTATAAACATCTCCCAAAAAACTTTTTAGAAATCCATCCTTAGCGCCAATCGCATTTCACAATCCCCGACTCTGGCCGCTCGTCAGGAAGTGAAGGTGGGGGGAGTGTTTCCGCTACCCCTCTCGGTTGTCTCTCGCAGCATTTCTTCTATATCGCCCATCTGTTCGCCCAGCAGGTTCAGTTTACGAGCGAGGCCCTGGATCTGTGCTTCGGACCTCCGGTTGACGTCAAAATCGAGTTCGCCGCGCAGGCGGTCCTTGGCGTCCTGCCGGTTCTGGCTCATCATGATGACGGGTGCCTGCACCGCCGCCAACATGGAAAGGAACAGGTTAAGCAGGATAAACGGGTAGGGGTCCCAGGCCTTTCCTCCCAGCCGTATGTTGATGGTGGTATAGACGGCCAGCGTCAGCCCGAACACAATGATGAACGTCCATGAACCGCCGAACTGTGCCACGCTGTCGGCGACGCGCTCGCCGAAGGTGGCCTGCCTTTCGATAATCTCATTCGCGTTGCGAGTGGCGCGCTTGCGCACCAGTTGCTGTGAGGCGTGAAACTGGCGCCCCAGCACGGTCAGCATATCCATGCCGGCAAGCGGCTTGCGCTGCAGAAGGACCGCGATGTCATCGCGGCTGACTTCCAGGCACTCCGCTTCATCCACGGCCATGGCGCTGGTCTGGTGGGGCGTTTGCTCCAGCATGGAAGCGAACCCGAAAAACTCGCCGTGCGTCGGTTCATCGACTATGATTTCCTGGTTGTCTTCATCTACAGTGGTTAGCCGGACGCGACCGGAGACCACCACATAGGCCGCACCACTCGGGTCGCCGATTTTGAAGATACGTTGTCGGGGAGCGAATTTCTTTTCTTCCACCTGTCCGGCAAGCACTGCCGCCTCGTCATCGTCCAGCAATGCAAAAAGCGGAACATGCTTTAACGTTTCCGGATCGCACGCCATAAGTCACCTCGCCCCATTGGAATTGGAAATTGGGGAGTTGGATATCACCCCTATGATTCAACCGCAGTTGAATTTTAACCGTGGGTCCATTAAAGCGGAAGAGGGGAAGTCAGGTTCGCAGGCGGGCCGATCGGCCTTTGCCATTTTGAAGCCTCAACCTTTTGGCTGGCAATCCGGCGTCAAGTTTGTCGGGTGGCGTGTGGATCAATGAGACCCCAACCAGGAAATTCTCCAGTATGGTTTCATTCAATTGTTTCATCCGCCCTCACTAGAAACCACAATAGCCCGGACATCAGGGTCACCAAACCGGCAAAGTTGAATGCCATTTTCCAGCCGAGATGCGTGAAGATGACCGCAATGAGAATCGGCGAAAGCCAGCCCCCAAGGTTGCCCGCCATGTTCATGAGCCCGGAAAGCGAGCCGGAGAAATTCGGCGTCATATCATTGCAGGTGGCCCACCAGATTGTGGCGGCAAAAAGACTAAAGCCGGAGGCACCCGCGAGCAGCAGGATAGCCAGCGTATTGCTGGCGACGTAGCCTCCTGCCGGCAGCATGATGGCTGAGAACCCTACCCCGACCCAGGCGGGATAGCGGCGCCCTCTCCGGACACCGATTCTGGCAACCAGCCGGTCTGAAAGCCATCCCCCAAGGGGCGACAGCACGATAATGGCGATGAAGGGCGTGGAACCCCAGAGTCCGGTTTGCGCCACGCTGAGCCCGCGCACCCGCATGAGGTAAATGAAGAACCATGTGTAGTAGATATAGGCGGGAAATTCGAGGAAAAAATAGCTGAGGACCAAAGCCCACGCGGAACGGCTCCTCAGGATCGCCCTCCAGGGAACGGAGGCGCCTTTCCTGCGAGCCGCGACCTTATCTGCTTCCTGGCCGCGGTGGATAAGCTTTAATTCTTCGGCATTCACGCCCAGGTGCTCTTGCGGGTGGTCTCTCGAATAAAGTTGCCACACGAGCGCCACAATGCCGCCGAGCGCTGCGCACATGAAAAATGATGCCCGCCAGCCCCAGCGCAGCATCATCCAGGTGATTCCCAGCGGCGAGAGCGCTCCGCCCATGCCCAGTCCCGCAATAAAAATGCTGGTCGACACGCCGCGGCCTCCCGCCGCGCTCCAATAGGAAACGATCTTGGCTGCGTTGGGGAAGGTGGCGGACTCTCCCACGCCGATCAGGAACCGGACAATCGCGAATGACCATCCCACGCTGAACCAGGCGGCCAGCGGCAGCTCCGGCGCGAGTGCCGTCAGCGCGGTAAAAACCGACCACCAGACAATCGCAAACGTCAGCATTCGCCGCGGGCCGATCTTATCGCCCGCCCAGCCGCCCGGAACCTGGAACAGCGCGTAGCCCAGAACAAACGCGCTCAGTATCCAGCCCATCGTTTCGTTATTGAAGGCAAATTCGTC
Source organism: Terriglobia bacterium (assembly GCA_035576145.1). Taxonomy (GTDB): domain Bacteria; phylum Acidobacteriota; class Terriglobia; order UBA7540; family UBA7540; genus SCRD01. Next base: position 187 of record DATLWV010000161.1, on the reverse strand, counting down.
CTGGATGTATTTTGCCGCAATCCCCAGATTGAGACGGTCCATGTAAGTGGTGCCTGAAATAACGGCGAGCATGCCGATAATTGCCCATCGGACATGTGTTGCCCGTGCGGCGGGTGATTCCTTGGTTGCGGCTTGAGGTGCCCCAATATTCATGATGATCCGCGTGCCCAGAGTCGGGTTGCCAGTC
>DATLWV010000160.1:0-8038 GCA_035576145.1 Terriglobia bacterium | reverse complement strand
GCGATGCTACCCGGAAAGAGACTTACATAGTTGCAGCTATTGGCGCGAAGGCAAGGGGAGGGACGGGCTGATGCTGAAATTTATGAGGTGGTCTGCCTGGAATTTGGTCCTGGTGGTTTTGTTCCCAGCGGCCGTGGCAGCGCAGAACTTTGTTTACACCAACAATGACCAGGCCGCTGCAAATTCCATTTCCGTTTTTTCTGCAGACACGAATGGCGTTTTGAGCGAAATTGCCGGTTCACCGTTTCCGACTGGTGGCGCGGGCAGAGGGTTCGGGCTCTACTCCCCGAACAGAATTATTGTTGTAAACAATCTCCTTTACGCTTCGAACGCCGCCAGCAATAGTGTCAGCGCTTTCACCATTAACACAGGTACAGGCGTATTGACTGCTGTTGCCGGATCTCCGTTTCCCACAAGTGTCGTTGACGATATTGGTCATTCCGGGATTTCTCTCGCCGTTACGCCGGATGGAGAGTTCCTATATGCGGGCAGCACGGGCTTCGACGGACAGTTTTTCGGGAGTATCACTATCTTCAGTATCAATACGTCCACCGGTGCGCTTACGATGGTTGGATCTGCTCCGGTGTCGTCGGGCGGACCTGTCTACAGCATGAAGGTGACGCCGGATGGCAAGTTTCTTGCTGCTGCGCTGGCCCAGACGAGCCAGATTGCTGTGTTTGCCATTCAATCGGATGGCACCCTCCAGGCGGTCACAAATTCCCCGTTTACGCTGAGTTCTGATCCCGCCACCGGTGTGGATATCAATTGCGATAGCAACCTTTTGTTCGCCGGCAGCGCGACTGAGAATATTTACGCCTTCAACATTTCTTCCGACGGCCAGCTTACACCTGTGACAGGTTCTCCTTTTGCCACCGGGCTTTCAAGCACCCAGGTTGTGGCTCTCAGCACGGACGACAGCACGCTTTATACAAGTAATGCGGCTGATAACACAGTAGTTGCTTTCCCCGCGGGTTCTGACGGCAGTCTGACTCTTCCCGGGACTGTCGAAGGCGCCGGACCTGACGCCATTTCTCCTGGGGGGCTTTCAGTAAGCCAGGATGGCACATTGCTTTACGCTGCTGATACGGCTATCTCCGGGCTGGGGGTTGGTGGGATCTCGACCTTCACTTTGGGCGGCGCGATGCAGATCAGTTTTGCCTCTTTGACCCCCACAGGGGTCTCTTCGCAATTACATTCTGTTGCTGCGTACCCGCCTAAAGTTTGCTCCAGTCCTCCCCCTTCGGCGGGCCTTGCAGCGGACCTGCAGATTTCTTCGAGTCCGCCCCCGGGATTTGACCTGAATGCCACACTCAGTCTTGACGGCAGTCTCGGGGCTGATCCGATGACCCAGCCTGTTACCATTCAGCTCGGGGACTTCTCACTTAACCTGCCGGCGGGTTCGTTCAGGTATTTTCAAAACGGAGTCAACGAAGGCACCTATCTGTTCCAGGGTGTCATCAGGAGAACCACACTGAAGGTCCAGATCGTGCCGCTTGCGGGGAATGAGTTTCAGATTTCTGCCTACGGCAAGCACGTTGACGTGAGCAGTTTTTCCAGTCCCGTAACCGTGACGGTTGGAATCGGCGGCAACTCTGCAAGCACCAGCGTTACGCCAACCGCCGCGGAACTCCGCGGCAACTGGCGCGATTTTTGAATCAGCAACTCTTCCCAAACACCAGATCCCTGCTTCAGATCGAGGACGAGGGACTTCTTTGTGCCTGCAAAGCCTATGGTTTCTGCTAGGTATCTTGTCTCACAAGCAGCTGTGGCCATCATCACAGCCTCTGTCTCGGGATGTGTTGATCATAAAATTTGGGACCCTCAAGGCCTCAACGGGCTTTGAGAAGGAGATGGGAAAGGAGGGAATAACCATGCGAAAGGCACGATACTCACTGGGCCTTGCGCTTCTTGTGGCGGCGTCTCTTTACCTGCTGCCCGCCCTCCAGGCTGCGGATAACCCAGTGGCGGATTCGCCGGAGGTTTCGAATCTGCTTACGCAGGCAAAGGAACATGCCGTCCAATTGGCACGAGACGCAGACGAGATGCAGGCCTTTGCGAAGACAGGTATGTCACCTGAAAGTCACGCGAATAAGATCAACATGATCAAGGGGCATGTCAACAATCTTGGCGAGGTTTTGCAGAGACTAAGTGACAAGCGCGGCTCAGCTTCGCCCTGGCAGCAAAGCGCTATTGACCGCGTTACTCCCTTTGCGGCGGAACTGGCCTCGAACATCGAGACCACCATCGAGCACCTCAACAAGAACCAGACCCGATTGCAGACAGCCGAATACCGGGATTTCCTGAAAGCCAATTATGAACTCTCGTCCGGGCTGTCAGGTTTGATCGGTGACTTTGTTGCCTACGGAAAGAGCAAGTCGACCTACAAACGGCTAGGGTCACAACTCGAAATCCCTGGCCACTGACTTGCATGAGCCCTACAGGTGGCGCGGTACGCTTGCCGCGCCACTTTTTTCTGTGGTTGATTCCCATTAATTCAACTCTGCCGTATCATATTAATAAGCAGAAGTTTGTGATTATTTTATCCGTGTGTAGTGCCGTGCTACACATGCTGCACACTGCGGGTTGCGCAAGAACGGAGTCCGTGATGCCCTGCCCAAGCCATTCGTGGCTCGAAGGCAGGTTCAGAGGCGTGACGACAATCACAGAGTTCTTGCTGCCGCCAGACAAGAATAAAAGCATGCGGTTGACAGTCACTTTGGGTCCTTGAACGTGAACTTCAGAAGCTCGGCTTTCTGAGCGGCACCTGGGGCTGAGCGGAAAGGATGTATCCCCATGAGGTGGACTGTAAGGGCTTGCCTTTCGGTGGTTCTCTGCGAGATTCTGGTTCTTCTTCCTGCCTGTCGTAAACGGGCCGAAGTCGGAGCTCCTCCGCCCGCGCGACCGCAGGAACTCTCGGGACTCCAGGCGGAACTTCAGAAACCCTATATGGAGCTCTTTGAGATTTCCCCCAACCTTCGTTATTCAAAACAACAGATCGACTCAATGCGTGAATATCTGCAAAAAGGGGAGGAGTATTGCGTCGATCAGTTCAAGGGACATGCTGAAAATTACCAGTCTGAACTGGAGCAGATCCAGAGAGACCTGAAGCAGAGAGGTTCAAGCATTGAAAATGGTGAACGCCATTCCATGCACTGCAGGATCCAGCAGCTTCGCGTGCTTGAGAGCCAGGCTACGGTGCTGTCGCAAAATGCGATTCCCGTTGCTTATGACAACCGGTTGGCGAAGCTTGACCTGATTGAAAACTGGCCCGCACAGCTCCAGTCGATCAAGCAGGAGATTGCGAGCGGCGCCTATGAGAACCGCCGGTGGGGGGACGTGAAGGACATTGGGTATCGCGACATTGAACCAAACCAGAGAGACGACATTCGGGCCGGCCAGGAAGCCATTAAGCAGTTGAAGCAATCGGGGATGATGCCGCCGGAAGTGAAGGACGAGGCGGTAGTTGAATACGTAAATTCCGTCGGGGCGGATGTAGCGAAGCATTCAGACCTCCAGGTCCCTCTCAACATAACCGTGCTCAATTCCAAGGAGATCAATGCATTCGCTCTTCCGGGAGGCTACCTTTACATTGAGCGCGGCCTACTGGATGCCGCCGATGATGAAGCCGAGCTTGCCGGCGTGATCGGACATGAGATTGCTCACGTTACCGCGCGCCACTCGAACAAGCTGATGAAGAGGGCCACCATCGCTGGCATCATTTATCAGGCAGCCCAAATTGCCGCCATCGTTTTTACGGGCGGAGTTGCCGGTATCGGCACCTACTACGCCTTTCAGTACGGCTTCTACGGCCTGGGACTGGTACTCAGCCTGAACCTGCTGGGTGTCAGCCGGGATTATGAACTTCAAGCGGACCAGCTGGGCGTTCAGTACACCTGGAACGCGGGTTATGACCCGACGGGGTTTATTCGATTCTTCGACAAGATTGCCACGAAGAAGGGCTATGTTGAAGGCGTCAGCTGGTTCCGTACCCATCCTCCCTTTTATACCCGAATGGTCGATGCGGAGCGGGAAATCATGTTCCTGCCGGAGAAGCCCAACTACATCGTAACCACGGAAGCCTTTAAGCAGATGAAGAAAGCTCTTCCGAAGTTGGAGCAGGAAGCCTCCAAGGACGAGAAGAACAAGCCTTCCCTTTATGATTTTGCCAAGGACGAAGGCTGCCCGGTACCCAAGAAGTTCGAGTTCGAGCCTGACCAGCCCATCGAGCAATTGTGCCATTCCCCCAGGCTGGTGACCGTGGAACCGCCTTCAGGCACAGGGACCCAACCCTCAAAGTAGGTTGACAGGTCATGCCACGGGGAGCCGGCCTGGGGCTCCTCGTGGCGGACCATAGGCTGAATTGCCCAGCAGGTGTCCACAAAAGAACAGGAGCTGCGACCTTTTCGAACAGACCGTTCCCCGCTACCTATCGGGGTGGGGCGCATTACTGCTATCTTTGAATTCTGCGGGTTGTTAGCGCCAGCAGTTGAATGCTACTAAGGGAGGTTGAGGGATGATGCGCTCCGTGCTCACATTGATTTTGCTTGTTATTAGCCTGGCGCCCTTTGCGCGGGCAGAGAGTGTGGTTCTGAAAGACGGAAGCACTGTTACAGGTGAATTTCAGCGCCTGCTGGACGGAAATGTCATTTTCAAGACAAATAGCATGGGGACACTGACAATCCCGGTTGCCAACATCGCCGGGTTCACCTCCGCATCGACTGTGATGGTCCTCCTTAAAGACGGGAAGAAGTCGGACGGGATCTTTTCGGTGAGTGCCTCCGGCGCCTGGCAGTTGCAGTCGGCCAATGCAACTACGACGTTGTCGCCGGGAGACGTGGTGGCAATCTACCCATTCAATGTTTATATGAAGGAGAACCCTGCAGGTCATCGCCAGCCCTGGCAGGATTGGACAGGGGTGGGGGCGCTTGGCTACGTTCTCCAGCAGTCCAGCCAGGATTCCAAATCGCTCTCAATAACCTTCGCCAGCAAACGCATTGAACCGAGATTGGAAGGGTTGCCGCCGCGGGGCCGCACGACTTTCGGCTTTAACCTGGCCTTTGCCACCGTAACGCAGTCGGGAGTGACGACCAAGGCCAACACGCTGACGTCGGTACTGAGGCAGGACTTCTTTATCGGCGGTAATGCTCGCAACTACCTTTTTGCTCAAGGCCAGTGGGACCACATTCAGCCCCAGGAGTTGAATTTGCGCCAGACATACGGCGGCGGCCTTGGGCGGGATCTCATCCGGAGCTCCGGTCTCACCTTCAGCGTTCAGGGCGGCGCGACCTACGTCAGGACGCGTTTCGATACAGGAGAACTTCGGAACGAAATGGAAGCGCTGGCAGGTGAGAAGATTGTTTTAACTCTCTTGAAACGTTTGACTATCAACCATGAGTTTGATTTTTATCCCAGCCTGACTAATGCCGGGGACTACCGGTTCAATTCCCTCACTACTCTTGATGCCCCGATTTCCAAACGGTTCTCTTTTAATATCAGCTTGAACGACCAGTTTCTCAGCCGGCCAGTTCCCGGCACGCAAAGCAACGTCGTGATTCTGAGCACGGGGCTTGGGGTCAACTTTTGAGGGATTCGGAAGTTCTTACGATCCGAGTGGCAGCACTTCGCAGGTTCAACCTGAGCAGCCGCAGGGTTCGCCTTTCAGGGCCTTCCTGCCTTCCATCCAGATGATGGGCACGGCCACGAGCGCGGCCACCGGGTCAATCCACCGGATGTGAAAAACCGCATTCAGCGCCAGGCCGGCAAGAGTAATGCCGGCTAGATATGCACAGGTTGCCGACTGTACGGCATCGGCGCTCAGCGCCCGGTTGCCGGTTGCCTTTCCGGCGTTCCGCTTCGCCCGGCTGAGCACAGGCATTACGATGAGAGCTGCAAATGCGATCCCGATGCCCATCCAGCTTGTCTCAGGCCGTACCTCCCGAAAGAGCGTAAACACAGAGGTGAACGTTACAACGCCCGCCAGAATGAAGAGAAGAATTCCTGCCAGCCTTGCGGCGCGGTCTTCGCTGTGGGTGAAATGCGGAACGAACTGGAGCAACACGACGAACGCCGACAGCAACTCCACAAAACTGTCGGCGCCGAATGCCAGCAATACGGGGCTACGGGCGCGCCATGCTGCGGCCAGCGCAACCACACATTCAACCAGCATCCAGGCCAGAGTGATAATTTGCAATCGCCGGATGTGGCCCGCCATCACGGCTGATGGCGTATTGCGTCCGCACCCCTGTTCACTCATTTGCCCGGCGGTTTCTTCTGGGACCCTCAATGGCACGCTCTCCTGTGGCGTTTCTATATCTGTCAGCGACTTATGTCCAGTGGCTGCCGATTTATCCGGGTGTTCTCCTGCGACTGCTTGCTAACCTCCGTTGGTTCATTTGAACCGCTTCCGGAACTTCAGCTCCAGCCCGAAAATGCCGTTCTGATCACGGAAGCCCCGCACGGACATACGGGGGTTGACGGTGAATTCAAATTCGATCACACGGTACTGCGAGTTGGCGGTGCTGGTTTCGTAGGTCAGGGTCAGGGCCGGGGAGAGTTGTTGCTCGACCGTGAGGACGGGGCCACCCAGCGCTCCGAGTTCGGTGCTGGCGGGTGAAAACTTGATGCGGCTGACCCCGAACAAGCGCTGGATTCTTCCGGTCATCTGGCTTGAGAGCGCCTGTGAAAGCAAGGCGCTTGCGCTGGCTGAAGAGAACGGGTTCGTGGCTTCGGGAGCGAACTCTTCTAGGCGCCTGGAGTATCCGAACGCCAGCAGCGAGAGGATGTCAGCCGTTGGCAAAGGGGGATCAGACCGGTAAGAGAATCGAATCTGGTCAGTTGGTCCGGAAATTTCAAGCGTCAGGTCGTATTTGTCCACACGCGTGTGCGCCTGTAGATCGAGGACCGGCTCAGTCCGGAAAGGGTTGGTCATGGCGATGTCGCCGCGGGTCAGTGTGTAGCGATTGCCGCGGAAAATGGCATCGCCACTGCGCAGGTAGATGTTGCCCACAACCACAGGATTGGCCAGCGTCCCCTGCACGTGCAGGTCAATATCGGAAACAAGGCGGAGGTCATGAGTTTCAATGCGCACGGGCCGGGCCGAAGCGAGACTTACGTTGAGACTGATGGCGGAAGCAAAGGTTGAAGGGCGGGAGACATAAGCCCCGCCAAATGGGCTGGGTCCGGAGAGAAGATTAACGAGATTCAGGCTTTCACTGGCGAAGAGGTTGCGCACGGCGATGTTCCCATTGATCTGCCCCTGTGCGGTGGTCCCGGCCAGCGTCAGGTTACCGTCCAGGACAGACGTGAAGTCAGCTGGATAACGCACGCGGACCTGTGAAAGTGTGGCCCGGATCTGGTAGCGCGGAGTTTCCTGCAAGACCAGGAAGCCGGCAAGGCTTACTGTCCCTCCGCCGATGGTTCCTTTCAGGGACGAAACGACCGCCCGTTCCCCTTCAAGCTTGATGGCGCCATTCAGGGCATTAAGCCTGAAGGGGAGGTCTGTGTACCCGAGGCCAACGTCCTTGACTTGGATCTCGCCGCTCAATTGTGGCTCTGCCAACGAACCTCGAATTCGCACTTGCAGGTCTGATTCTCCCGTCGCCTGAATACCGCTCGCCACCAGGCTGAGCAATGTGGCCGCCGCTTTTCCTCTGGCGGAGATATCCAGTGTGGGAGGGCGCCCAAAGTGGATGGAGCCACCGGCTTCAAAATTGGTGGACGGCCCCTGCAGCCGGAACTGCTTGAGTTTGAGGTCGCCGCCGGCGTAACTGACCTCCAAAGGTCCATCATTGGAAAGCGCGAGGGATGGGAAGTTGATCTGGAGTTGGCGGATTTGGCTGCTTCCGGCCAGCCGGCCTTTCTCTTTGAGCGGGCCCTCCAGCGTGAAGTCGCCGCTGGCGGAAATCTCTGCTGCCATTGAATGGCCCGAAAACTCTTCGATCCAGGGGTCCATGCGCATTCCGGAGTACTGTCCGGAAAGTTGCAGGGGCCAGTCACCACGCGTCTCCAGACTTCCGGCCATCTGGAAATTACCTGCCTC
>DATLWV010000159.1:0-42283 GCA_035576145.1 Terriglobia bacterium | reverse complement strand
CGAATGCCAACTCCACGCTGATCCCCGCCCGCAAATCCTGAGCCGCTGGGGCCGTTGCCTGTGGATGGGCGCCAACGGATGACGTAATGGTTGTACTTAAGGTTAGTGCGATTAGGCACACTTCGAGTACATAGCTCATATGGCCTGCTCCTTTCAACTTTATTCAGGGAAAAATGTCAGGGTTTTGCGCCGCCGAGGGAAACGGTAGCCAGTGTCCCTCCGAACCCCATCGTCTCCACTGCCGATGACGGCACAATCACCATCGAACCACGTTCCTTGATGGTTTCATACAGCATGTTCATGGCGCGAAGGTGCAGGGCGGTTGGATTCTCCTTGTATGCGGCCGCAGCCTGCACAAACTTATTGGAGATCTCAGTTTCCGCCTGCCCCAGAATGATTCTGGCTTGCCGTTCGCGTTCCGCCTGAGCCTGCCGCGACATGGCGTCTTCCAGGTCCCGCGGGATTTTCACGTCTCTCACTTCCACGGACTGCACCGTTATTCCCCACGGGTTCGTCTTCTCATCGAGGATGCGTTGCAATTCCCGGCCCAGCGTTTCGCGTTCGGTAATCATTTGTGCAAGCTCGTGACGGCCAATGGACTCGCGCAGGGCCGTCTGGGCGCTTAAGTTGATGGCGTCAATGAAATTCTCGACTTCGAGGATGGCCTTCTCCGCATTCCATACCACCCAGAAGACGATTGCGTCGACGTTGACCGGAACCGTGTCGCGGGTGAGTGTGGATTCGGCCGTCACGCTGGCCACACGTACACGCTGGTCCACGACAGGACTGAGGGTCTCCAGGATCGGAACGATGTGAAATATCCCAGGGCCGCGGAGACCGACGTAACGGCCCAGGCGCAGCAGCGCAACCTTTTCCCATTGCTTGATCACTTTGATCGCGAAGAGGAGGTAAAGGCCCACCAATCCGCTCGCGATGACCGGCGCCGGCTGATTCATTGTTGCGCCGAGCAGGACGCCAACCACAAGGAAAAAAGCAAATGCTGCGATTGCTACGCCATTGGTCTGTGTGGAACAGATTTTGATCATGACTTCACCTCCTGTTTGTTGCGTCTGGAATCAATCCCCGCAACTGTTCGATTAAGTCTTCGACTGTAAACCCAGCCGCTCCGGCCCGGGCCACGCAGTCTCCTACGATCTGGGCCAGCTGGCGCGCGCGTTCTTGTTCCCCCCCGCGCACCTTCTGCGCGCTGATAAAGGTGCCCGTTCCCTGGTGGGTCTCCAGTAGGCCGCCGAGTTCCAGCTCACGATAGGCCCGAACAACCGTGTTGGGATTCACGGATAAATCAACGGCGAGTTGGCGCACAGTAGGCAGCTGGTCGCCGACGCTAAGAGCCCCAGAAGCAATGCCACCCCGCACCTGGTCAATGATCTGGCGATAGACCGGCACGCCACTGTGAAGATCGAGCCGGAAATGGAAAGGCGGCCTTCGGGGCCTCATGACGGCTTCAATGTACTAGTATATTAGTACATTGTCAAGAGAAAAATTCACATAGGTACGGCGCCAACAACATTGCCGAAGAGGTTCGGCTCTTGCGGTCGAAAGGGAGAATCCTATGAGCGTAGCTGCGGCATCGGATTTTCTGTCGAGGGGATTCCTACGGGCCGGGGCATTGCGAACCCACCTCCGGAAAAGCATGCGGAGGCTACGAGTTTCAGACCCGGGTTTCAGAGGCCACAACGGTTCCTGATGATGCTGCCTACCCCAGAACCTTCATTTTTTCCGGGTCCCAGCGGACGACAGCCTTCCGGTCGTAGCTGAGGTTACTGACCAGAGCTGCGCCGGCGGCACGGAATCCAAAGACGGGATCTTCTACCACGGGGTTCCGGGTGCGCACGGCGTCAAAGAAATTCTTCAAGTGGTCGTAGGTGTCGTTGTAGCCCTCGGGAGCGATGTATTTCTCCTCGCCCAGTGGGATCTCGCCCGTGGGGTGGGTGATGGGGTACTTCTTTCGGTAAGCGGCCAGGAATTCCTTTTGCATGCTGGTGGCGAAACTGTTGACCGAGTAGCCGGGCTCTTTCTCCCGCGGAACGCGTGAGAGGCCGACTCCGTCTCCGCCGATAGTCATGGTGCCTTCCGAACCCGTAAACACCAGGCCTTCGCTTTCCGAGCCGCCGTCGACAAAGTTGACGCGAAGGTTCAGATTAAAGCCCTCGGGGTAATCAAACAGGCCCAGCAGCACATCCGGCACGTCGCGGCCGTCATTCCAGAAGCGAATCCCGCCCGTAGCCACGGCGTGCGTGGGTCCGTTAACGCCTACAATAAAATGTGCGCCGCTGAACAGGTGAACGAACAGGTCTCCGGCTTCGCCCGAACCGTAGGCTTTCCACTTTCGCCACTGGAAAAAGTGTTCCGGGTTCCAGGCGATTTTGGGCGCCGTGCCCAGAAAGCGCGGCCAGTCACAGGTGGTGGTGTTGGCGTCGAGCGGCACGGAATAGTTCCAGGCGCCGATCGAGGAGTTGCGGTCCCACCAGGCCGTCACCATGTTCAAATTGCCGATTGCACCCGAAGCCAGCAGTTCCTTCGCCTTGCGATAAATCATGGAACTGACGCGCTGGCTGCCCACCTGCAGGATGCGGCCGGTGCGCTGTGCCGTCTGGATGATTTTGGGGCCGTCGGAGTAAAGATGAATCATGGGCTTTTCGAGATAGACGTCTTTGCCGGCGTTCATGGCATCGACGGCGGCCCGCATGTGCCAATGGTCGGGCGTGCCGATAATCACCGCATCAATGTCCTTGCGTGCCAGGATTTCGGCATAGTCCCGGGTTGCCAGGATGTCGGCGCCCCACAGCTCTTTGGCGTGAGTTAGGCGCCCATCGTAACAGTCCGCGACGGCCCTTACCTTCACCCCCGGAACCTGCGCGGCCGTCTTCGTATCGCCTTGCCCTCGGCCCCCGGCGCCAATCAGGGCAATCTGCAGATGGTCATTTGCCGCCACCGGCTTTGCCGGCTCGCCCTGCTCTTCGGCCATGGCGTGGACCTGCACGCCGCCCGAGATGAATGTTCCCGCCGTCATAATGCCCCCTGTTTTCAAAAAGCTCCTGCGATTCACCTTATCCGCCATGGGCTTTCACCACCTGAAGAATTGGACTGACTGCCGCTCGGTACTGTACTGGAGAGGCCCGCGGGCGTCAATCATCATTTGCTTCCCCGGGCGGTCCCAGGGCCGACACGCAGAGTCGGGACCTGGCAGAAAAAGGTTGACAAATAAATATGAATGGCATCTAATTATGAATGTATTCATATTTAGAGTCTATTCATGACCGGCATCCGCCAGAAAAAACACGCCAAAACCCAGGCGGCGATCCTGCGAGCCACGGCCTATCTGATTGACCGGAAAGGGTTCGCGGACACCTCCATCGAAGACATTGCAAGCCGCGCGGAAGTGGGCGTGGGCACCGTCTACAACTATTTCGGGTCGAAGAATGCCCTGCTGCTCGCCCTGATGCAAAGCGACACCGAAGACTTGCTGAAAGAGGGCGAGGCCGTCCTCGCCCGGCCGCCAAAAAAGCCGGAGGCGGCCCTTACCGAACTCTTCTGGATCTACGCACGCGGTATTCTTGGGAGATACGACCGCAGGATGTTGCGAGAGGTATTTGCCGCCGCCTTCTATCAACCGGAGGAACTGGGACGGGAATTGACCCGGATGGACTTCCAGCTCATGGGTCAGGTGGGGAACCTGATCGAGAAATTCCAGAGTGACGGCGCTCTGAGGAAGTCCCTTCCCGTCCAGCAGGCAAAGATAGTCCTGTATGGCGCTTTCGCAGTCGCGGTGATCATGTATCTGGAGTATGCCGAGATGCCCATGGAATCAGTGCGTGAGCAAATGGCTTCGAGCATCGACCTCATTTTAAGTGACTGGAGAGCGCCAACTCCGGCCGGCCACGCAGGACGGAGCCGGGCGAGGAGCCGGAAAGCGAAAGAACGATGAAGTTTCATTCGACATGCGCCCGGGCCTGTTCGGTATTGGCAATCTTGCTGGCCGCGGCTACCGCGTGGCCGCAACAAAAACCCGACGCCCACTCGCTGGTCCGTAAGACGGACCAGGCACTACGCGGGAAAACGCAGCACGGCAAAGCGAGCATGACGGTCCGTACGCCCGACTGGACACGAACCCTGGAGATGGAATACTGGTCCATTAATCCCGACAAAGCGTTCATCCTGATCACCTCGCCCGCCAAAGAAGAAGGCACATCCACGCTTCGACTGGGCACCAACATGTGGAACTACCTTCCGCAGGTGGAGCGCGTCGTCAAAATTCCTCCGTCGCTGATGCTTCAATCGTGGATGGGCAGCGACTTCACCAATGACGACCTCGTTAAAGAAAGCAGCCTGGTGAACGACTATACGCACGAGCTCGTGGGCGAGACGGAGGAAGCAGGCGACCCCTGCTGGCGTGTGGTGGCGCATCCCAAGCCTGACGCCCCTGTGGTTTGGGGAAAGCTGGTGCTGTTGATTCGCAAGTCCGATGCCCTGCCGCGAAAAGAGGAGTACTACGACGAAAAGGGACGGCTTCAAAAGTCGCTCAGTTTTGACGATTTTCGCAGGCTGGGCGACCGCAACTATCCCATGCGTTGGAACATGGTTTCGGTGACCAAACCAGGCCACGAAACCACCCTGCTTTATCACTCGCTGGAATTTGACCGGACGATTCCGGGCCGGGTGTTTACGCAGCAGAACATGAAGCGGCAGTTCTAGGAATCACGAGGCGCAGCATGCTTTTCTTCAACATGGCCTGGCGAAACGTGTGGCGTAACCGGCGGCGATCATTGCTGACGGTGATGGCCATCTCGCTGGGCCTGGGATTCAACATTTTCATGCGCGCCATTGGCGACGGTTTCCACGAACAGATGGTGGACAATTCCGTCCGCTCGCACATTGGCCATCTTGAAGTACACCGCGCCGGTTATCACGACGATCCGGGAATCAACAAAACCCTCCCGAACCCCGAAGAAATCGGGCGTGCTATCCAGTCGCTGCCTGACCTGCGAGGCTACTCCCTGCGAGTGTTGGGCGACGGCCTGGCGAGCACGGCGGAGAACTCCGCCGGCGTCGCCATTGTGGGCATCGACCCGACAATGGAGCGAAAGGTAACCACCATCAATCGCGGGATTGTAAGGGGCGAATACCTGCGCGAAGGGGAAGTGCGCCCAATCCTCATCGGCGAGCGGCTGGCCGTGAACCTCAAGGCGGGCCTTGGCGACAAGGTTGTGCTGCTGGTGCAGGCCGCAGACGGTTCGATGGGGGCCAACCTGTTTCGCGTGGTCGGAATCTTTCGCTCCGGAGCGCCCGAACTTGATAGCGGCATGGCCTTCATCCTGCGGCAGGATGCGCAAGAACTCTTCAGCCTGCAGAACCGGGTAACGGAGGCCACCATCCTGCTCAACTCATCGCGCGCGGTACCCGCGTCACAGCAGGACCTGCAATCGAAACTGGCGGGAAAAGGCGTGGAAGTACTGACCTGGTACCAGGTGGAACCGTTTCTTCTTCAGTTCATCCAGCTTGACGACGCATTCTTTTACATCATCGTGATCTTTTTCTTTGTCGTCATTTCCATCGGCATCCTGAACACCATCATGATGTCGGTGTTCGAACGCGTGCGGGAATTCGGCGTGATGATGGCCCTGGGGACGAAGCCGCGGCAGATCATCAAGCTGGTGGTCGAGGAGGCGTTCGTGCTGGCGCTGGTGGGCGCGCTGATCGGCAGTGCTATCGGCATTTCCGCGTCGCTCTATTTCGCGACCGAGGGCATGAATCTTTCGTCGTGGGCCGAAGGCGCGGCTGCCCTGGGGATGACCTCCACGATGGTCTACACCAGGCTTACCGCCGCCAACGTGGTGATCTCCAATCTTTCGGTTCTGGCGGTGGTGGTGCTGGTAGGGCTTTATCCCGCAATGCATGCTTCCCGCCTGCGGCCGGTGGAGGCCATCCGGCACGTCTAGAAAGGAAAAGGCATGGCGCTCGTAGAACTCGATAACGTCACAAAGACTTACATGAATCATGTCTCTGTGCACGCATTGCGCGGCGTTACTCTGTCGCTCCAGCCAGGCTCGTTCGCGGCGGTGGCGGGCCCGTCAGGTTCGGGAAAGACGACCTTGCTCAACGTGGTCGGCGCGCTTGACCAGCCGGATGCCGGCAGCGTTCGGATCGGCGGAGTGGACCTGACTACCACGCCGCCTGACCAGCTTGCCGATTTCCGCCTTCGTCACATCGGCTTCGTTTTCCAGGCCTACAATCTGCTGCCGGTGCTCACCGCGCTCGAGAACCTGGAATTTATTCCGGCGCTTCAGGGAGAGTCGAAAGAGAAACGGATTCGCCGCGCCGAGGAGTTGCTTCGAACCGTGGGGCTTTCCGACATTCGTGACAAGCGGCCCAACGAACTGAGCGGGGGCCAGCAACAACGCGTCGCCGTGCTGCGCGCCATCCTGACTGAACCGGAGGTAGTGCTGGCGGACGAGCCGACGGCGAACCTCGATTCAACAAACGCCTCGTTGCTGCTCGACATGATGGAAGAGTTGAACCGTGAGAAACGCATCACTTTCCTTTTCTCAACGCACGACCCGCTGGTGATGGAACGCGCCCGCAGGCTGATCAGGCTGCGGGATGGCGAGGTGGTCTCCGACGAGAACCGTGATGGGAGCGCTGCCGGGGTCAAGCCATGAGCCGTACAGGCCTGCTGGCGGCGTGGTTGTTTCTTGCCGCTGTCGCTGCCTCAGCCCAGCAACCGGCGGCAGCCGGCGCGGATTGGAAGTTCCACTTCAACGGCTACTACAAGAGCCTGTTCAGCGCTTCCCAGTCGATCTTCACCGACGATTCCTACGGCGACAGCCTCAATCGGCTTCGTATCAGCCTGGAAGGCCGCCGAGGCTCCGCCGTTTTCTTCCACGTCGACCTGGACAATGAAGCCCACTTTGGAAACCTGATCCAGCTTCCTGACTTTGAACTGGTCCGTCAGCGCCAGGCCGGCGCCTACCTTGACCTTTTACACGTCAACATCAATGAACCAAACGCTTACTGGGACACTTCAATCTATCGCGGTTACGTATCGCTCCGATCAGGGCGCGCAACATTCACAGTGGGGCGACAGCGCATTGCCTGGGGAACCGCGCGATTCTGGAGTCCCGCGGACGTTTTCAATCCGCTCAGCCCGCTGCAAATTGAGGCTGATGAACGGCAGGGTGTGGACGCCGCTCAACTGGAGTTGAGCCTGCCGAGAGACTTTACATGGACTCTCGTTTACGCTCCGCAGGATGGCTTCAACCGGTCGACCGTAGCCACACGCCTCGCGACAACCTGGCGAAACTACGATGTGGCCGGATTTGCGGGACGGTTTGGCCGGGACTGGATGGCGGGGGGAGAACTCGCCGGCCAGTGGGGAGGCGCCGGGCTGCGCGGCGAGGCAACCTATACCTGGCGGGATAATCCCGCCGAACGCAATGCACTGCGATTCACGGCCGGTTCCGACTACGCCTTCTCTTCTAAGTTCTATCTGGTGGGAGAGTATTTTTACAACCAGGGCCAGCCTTCGGGACTATCGCCTGGCCAGGCTTTCGACCCGGCCGTGTTGCTGCGTTTCACGCGCGAGATCTTCACGCTGCATCGCCACTTCCTCTCCGCCGGCGGCCGCTACGAGTTGACTCCTCTGCTGCACGTGGAAAGTTACGCGGTGCTCGACCTTGAGGGACGGAGCGTTTTCTACATGCCGCTCGTGCGCTACAGCCTGACGGCCAACACGGACCTCACCGCCGGAGGACAACTGTTCGCGGCCGCGCAGGGCAGCGAGTTCCAGCCCTTGCATAATCTGTTCTACGTCGAATTCATGGCGCATTTCTGATCGCCAGGCAGAAGGCGGGTTTTCAAAACCAGACACTTCAAAGTCAGCCAGGCATTGAACAAGGTTAATACTGGTGAATCTTGACGACAGTGTCGCCGCTGAAGGTGACAAACAGGACGTGGGGCGGGAGGCCGTAGAGCCAATCTTCCGTCACCTCGCCGGTTGGCTTGGTTTCGCGCACTTTGCGGAAGGGCGCGCCTTTTGAGGAAAGCACAGCGTCGCGGCTCATGCCTACCATGACCTCGTGCTTCCTGATGGCCTCTTTGAATTTTTCCGGCACTTGAGGCGAATAGAGCTCCGTGGGCAGCCTCCGGTTGAAATCGAGTGCAGCGCTCAGCAGCTTTTTGGCCTCGTCTACGCTCAAGTCCGGAACCTTTTCTCCCTTAAAGTTCAGTGTGATATAAGAACCATAGGCAATGGGGTTCTGCCGCTGCTGTTGCGGATCGATCGGCTGCATCATGCCCCCGCCACCCATCCCCACTTGAATATGTTGGTACCATTTCTTGTGGCTTTTGCCGCCGTTGTTGATCACAAAGGTGACGGCGTGGTCCTTGAACTGAATCTTCGTGATTTCGACCGGTATCCCCGGCTGGATTGCCGTACCGTTGGAGCGGAGTTCTTTCTCCGCCCGATCCTGGTCAACCTCACCCTGGTCATTAATGAAGAGGCCGTGTTTCCCACGCGGCAGCATCACCTTGGCCACGGCAATTTCACGGTCCAGTCCCCGTATCAGCAGGATGCGTCCCAACTGATCAAGGTTCTCTTCTTTTGCCATTGAGACGGCAGGGCAGGAAAGCAGCACCGCAATAGCGGCTGTCAGCAAAGCACAATACCTGACGCGATTCCTGCCTGGGGCATATTGTTCACGGGATTTCCGTTGGCTTGCAGGCAGGGGATAATTGGAACGTAGTAGACAACGAAGACGCTCACGGTATTTCATACCCATACCCGCTCTTCAGCGCTTCCATTGCGCCGTTCCTGACGTTTCCCGGACGGGAAACCATCAGGAGGAAAATGGGGAAACAGCGGTTGCTTCTTCGCCCCTTAAACCGACGGACAGCCCCTGCATTTCGCTCGTTGTAAAGATCCGCCTGGAAACGAAAAAATATGCCGTTCCCACCGCGATCACACCTAAGCATAGGATACTACCTTCCGGGCCATATGCGCCACCACTAAGCCAGAAAGGTCCGCTGAATTTTGCCTGAAGAAGGCCAGCTGGGAATGCCATCCCGCTGACGGGCAAGCCAAGGATGAAGCCCTGCACAAAATTCCAGGCGAAGTGGATTCCGAGGGGCAGCCAAAGGGCACGGGTGCGCAGGTAACAAATGGCCAGCATTACCCCCACCAGCGTAGTGTTGACCGTGGAGATCCAGGTCTGGGAGGGGTTACGCAGATGGGAGATGCCGAACAGTATCGAGAGCGCAATCACGGCAAAAACCGGGCCCCCGACGTCTACCAGCCGCTGGAAGGGATAACCCCGGAAAACCAGCTCTTCATCAGCAGCAGCCACCATGAATAGTAGAAGCAGGAATACCCCGGCAAGAACACTCCTACCCGCTGTTCCCGGCGCAACCGAGAACCTGACAATACCCAACAGGATTTGGGCGCCAGCGACGGCCAGCATCATGACGGTTCCTGCGATCAGCCCGGTCCAAAGCTCATTCTTCCATCGTGGATGAAAGGCGAACCCGACCGACCCCAGCGGGCGTCCTTCCAGGACGCGGGTGAGAAATGCGTATAGTCCCAGCAGGGCCGCCAACAGCAACAGGCTGAACCAGAACACAAACGCCAGCCTGCCCGGCAGCCAGCCGAACGGTACGGGCAAGCTGGCGGCCCCGATGGCCGCGACAGCGGCGGCAACCAGGATCCCCGGCAGGGAAACAAAAAACCGGACAATAGGGTGAACGCTGACGTGTTCGGGAGAACCTTTATCAACCATTGCCCTCACCGGTCTCCGCTGCACATTTGGCGAACCGCCGTACAATTCGGACCACGACCAGGCAAATGCCCACACAGACCCCGACAAATGGCGCAAGGTCGCGCCTTTGTCCCTTATTCTCATGATTTTGTCTGCTGGAAGCAATGGCGATCTTGCTTTGCAGTCGCGATGGTGCTTTAATTGGCCGCCTGACCAGTAATGGGAGGTGCCAAGATGAAACAAGTGCGTTCCCATATTGTCCTTTTGTTTGCGGCGGGCCTTGTCGCCGGCGCCTGCCTTCTACCGACAGGCAGCGGGCGTGCTGCCGCAGGGCAGAAGGCAAAGGAACCTTCAGCCGACCTCGCCCCCACCCCTCCCATGGGATGGAACAGCTACGACAGTTATGGCGGGGACGTTAACGAACAGCAGGTGAAAGCCAACGCCCGGTACCTGGCGGACCACCTGGCCATCTATGGCTGGAAATATGTGGTTGTGGATTATTACTGGTACTATCCCTCCGGCCAGGTCAAGGGCGCTCCCGTCATGGATGAGTATGGCCGGTTGCTGCCCGCCACGAATCGTTTCCCTTCCGCAGCAGGCGGGCAGGGATTCAAGCCTCTTGCGGATTACGTTCATTCTCTCGGCCTTAAGTTCGGAATTCACATCATGCGCGGCATACCCCGTGCTGCCGTCGAGCAGAATCTCCCCATCCTCGGTACGAGCGCTCACGCCAGGGATATCGCCAATCTCTTGAACACCTGCTCCTGGTCTGAAGCGATGTATGGGGTTGATGTATCAATGCCCGCGGGCCAGGCCTACTACAATTCGCTCGGCAAACTTTACGCCTCCTGGGACGTGGACTTCATCAAGGCAGACGATATGAGCCGCGCACGCGATCCCTACGGAGAGGTCTACCATGCGCCGGAAATCGAGGCGCTTCGCAGCGCTATGACCCGGTCCGGCAGGCCCATGGTACTGAGCCTCTCGCCCGGCCCAACTCCTCTGGGTGAGGCTGCCCACGTGGAAAAATATTCGCAGATGTGGCGCATTTCCGACGACATCTGGGACAACTGGCCTGAACTGCGAAACCAGTTCGGATATTGCCGGCTATGGGCGCCCCACATCGGGCCGAACCACTGGCCGGACGCCGACATGCTTCCCCTGGGCCTGCTGCGCCTTCGTGGATTTAACGACGGCCCGCGGCTAACGCGCCTGACCCACGATGAACAGATTACTTTGATGACCCTGTGGTCAATTTTTCGCTCACCGCTAATGATGGGCGGGGACCTCTCTACACTCGATCGGTTCACCCAGTCTCTACTGACCAATCAGGAGGTCATTGCCGTCGATCAGCACGGCTCGGGCAATCGCCTGCTCTTTACGCGCGGGAATCAGATTGCCTGGGTTGCCGATGTTCCCCGAACCAGGCAGAAGTATGTTGCCCTGTTCAACCTGGGCGAGTCGCGGGAGGAAATCACCGTCTCGTGGCGCGAGTTGGGAATAGCCGGAAAAGTTCCCGTTCGCGACTTGTGGAAGAAGGAGACTCTGGGGAGTTTTGAAAAGCAGTTTTCCGCGCAGATCCCTCCGCATGGCGCAGGCCTTTACCGTATCGGCACAAGGTGACTTATAACGCGGTACTTCCGGGATTCGGCAGCCGATGCCTTAGAAGGTGCGGTGGTAGACATGGCCACAGCCCAGTGATTACCGGCTGTGGGAACACCCTCAAGATTCAATTCCTGAATACCGATAACCACACTGTGGCGAGGTACGCAAGGCTACGGTTCGGGTGTACCGAACCGTGCCCTTAGCGAATGTGGCCGGAATGCTCAAACAGATCCTCGCCGACGACCCGTCCTAAGGACACCCTCGCCCTCCCACCAAAAGGGCGGGCAGGGTTTGGCTTTGCCCTGGGGATAGCACAGTTCTTAAGAGAGTGGACCCCACTGTGTCAGAGCGAGGTCTTAATCAATGGACACGCCACCGAGGCAACAAAGTCTTCTGGCAACCGTCAGCGAACAGCTGATCGCCCTGGAAAAGCGTGACTGGGAAGTCTGGCTGATATCCGCCGGTGTTGGGATTGCGTTGGGAATTGGCATACTGGGGCTTCTTTTTCGTGCGGCATTTCTGCAGCACGGGATGCTGCACATGGACGTTGCCGTTTCGCCTGAACTCTTCTTCGGATTTGTGGCTGTGCTCCTGGTGTACAACATCTTCGTCATCAACAGGCGCCTGCAACTGCGGCGGACCCGCGAACAGGTGATCTCCACCACCATCCAGAGCGAACTGGTGCGGTTGCAGAGCTTCACGGACCCATTGACCGAGGTTTACAACCGAAGAGCGATGGACGACGTAGCACGAAGATTCATCAGCAATGCCAGGCGAATGGGAAAGCCACTGACGTTCTTGATGGTTGACGTCGACCGCTTTAAGGACATCAACACCCGTTTTGGCCACCTTATGGGTGATTTCGTGCTTACCGAGGTGGCGACCATCCTGCGAGGCGCGGTGCGTGGTTCCGATGCCGTCATCCGATATGGAGGCGACGAATTTCTGGTGATCCTGTGCAACTCAAACTTTTATGGCGGCCAGGTGGTCGTCAATCGCACAGCAGGCAGCCTTGCAGAATGGAACCGCGAGGAACATTTGAAGGATTTTGAGCTGGCCTTCAGCATCGGCATCGCCGAGTGGTCTGATGGAAAGCTGCTGGATGATATGCTCGACTCAGCAGACCGGGCCATGTATTCCACGAAGGCGCTGCATAAGATGGGGCTGGACAACCACCAACAAGCGTCGCCCGAATTCTCAACCCGCGCGCGCACAGTTGCAGGAGATTGACAGCTCTTCCTGGCCGGCTCTTCTCTTCGTAAATCCCCAGGCACCTTGCACGCCCGTCGGCGCTGGTTCATCCGCCCTCACTGATTGGTCTCTCCAGCTTCATCCAAAGGTGTAAACTCTGTCTAGGCACAGGCTGGAATTCTGAAAGGTGTTCCTGCCCTGATATCAGCCTGGAACAAAACAGAACGATGCTGCACAACCTCTACCAGTGGCTGCCACCGGACGGCGTCAAAATCGTGCTGGTGCTTTTCCTCGCTTTCCTCATCGGAATCGAACGGGAAGAGCATAAGCAGAGGAGGGAACAATACGCCTTTGGCGGCGTACGCACCTTTCCTCTGATCGGCTTGATCGGCTATGCAATGGGCGTAATCGCGCAGGGCCAGCTGCTGGCGGTCACGCTGGGGTTTGTGGTCATCGCCGCATTCCTGCTGCTTTCATACTGGCGCAAACTTACCAGCACCCCTACTCCAGGTGTGACAACAGAGATGTCTGGGTTGGCCGTATACGTCGTGGGGGCGCTCGTCTACTACGACCATTTCTGGATTGCCACAACGCTGGCCGTGGCCAGCACGTTGCTGCTTGAATTGAAGGCTGCGCTCGACAGCCTCACCCGGCGCATCCCGCCGGGAGAGATTCTCACCTTCACCAAATTCCTGCTCCTTTCCGTCGTCATCCTGCCAGCCTTGCCGGACAAGGCGTTCGGGCCGTTCAACATCAATCCCTTTAAGACGTGGCTGGTGGTTGTGGTGGTCAGCGCCATATCCTATGGCAGTTACGTCCTGCAGCGGCTCACGCGGGGACACGGTGGAGTCATCCTCTCCGCAGTTTTGGGAGGAGCTTATTCTTCCACGGTCACAACAGTTGTCCTTTCAAAAAGGGCTGCTCAGGGTGAGTATCACCACCTTTTCTCCGGCAGCATATTGATTGCCTCAGGCATCATGTACCTGCGGCTGGTGCTTCTGGTGGGTTTCTTCAATCATGAATTGATGGCCGCCCTTGCCCCGTCGTTCCTGCTTCTTGCTGCGATTGCAACCGCGGCGGGCTGGCTCTGGTCCCGCAGGACGGACGCCGGCACGGGTGAGGTCAAGCGGGAATTTGAACCGAAAAACCCCCTGGAACTGGGCGCGGCGTTTCTGTTCGCGGTTCTGTTCCTTGCTATGTTGGTAGCGACGCGTCTGGCCATTGCGCATCTGGGCTCCGGCGGAGTCTACGGCCTGGCAGCCATCGCCGGAGTGACGGACGTGGATCCCTTCATCATGAGCATGACCCAGGCGGCCGGCACGCTTACCCACCTGCAGGTGGCGTCAGCCAGCGTTCTGATTGCGGCGGCCAGCAATAACCTGGTGAAAGGAATTTACGCCCGCTTCTTCGCTGACCGGGAAACCGGCACCGAGAGCTTCTGGCTGCTCGCTGGCCTGGGTGTTCTGGGCCTGGCGCCGCTTTTCTGGCTGTTGTAACTGCCTGTTTCGGGCAAAATCCGCTCTGTCACTTCTTCCCGTTGAGAGCCTTCCCGATGGCGTCCTCGGCCACGGGCACCAGCAATGCATAGCCACGGTCGTTCGGATGCAGGCCGTCATTCGAGTAGCCGTCTTTCAGCATTCCTTTGCTGTCCACCAGCGCCGAATAGTAATCAGCAAAAGTGGCATTCACCCGGGCTGTGTAACTCTTAATCCAGGCGTTCAGTTCCAGAATCTGTGCAGGAGGCCGCCGCTTGGTTTGCGGATGCTCAGTGTAATCGCTCACCGGCGTCAGCGAACAGAGAATCACTTTGATATGGTGCGCCTGCGCAAGCTCCGTGATGGCCTTGTAGTTTTCCTCAATCATCTTTGCGGTCTCAGGACCGGTATTACCGGCCACATCATTTGTTCCGGCCAGCAGGATGACAGCGTCAGGCTTCAGGTCAATGACGTCAGGGTACATCCGCACCAGCATCTGGGGTGTGGTTTGGCCGCTGATGCCGCGGTTTACATAGGATTTGCCGGGAAAGAACTTTTCCAGTTTCCAGCCGTCCGTGATGGAGTCACCGAGAAAGACGACCCGCCCGGGCACGCGCGGCTGGGCCTCCAGGCGCAGGTTGTCCTGGTGGTAACGGCCGAGTTGGTTCCAGTCCTGAAGTTCGCCGGCTAGCCTTTCAGCAGCGCCCGTAAGGCAGCAGCCGGCCTGGGGCGGATTAAAGTCCTGCACCAGTTGGGCGCGCAGATACGTGCACAGCGGGAAAAAATATAGGAGCAATAACGCAAGCAAAGTCGTGAGCAGACGCATAGGACCTCCCTCCAGAATTCGGGTGGCTGTCTACTATAAGGCAGGTGGGGAGTTTTGAGAAACGTTTTGTTCCGGCACAGCCGGAACAACCTCACACACGGAAATTCGAAGGGAGCTCGGAAGACCCCGACTCCAGTTCAAGCTTGGTGGAAAGAAAGTTCAGCAGATCCTTCAACGTGAGCACGGCCACAAGGCGGCTACCCTCGACCACCATCAGCCGGCTGTTCTGGGATTTCCGCATCTGTGCAAGAGCTTTGACAGCATCGGTGTCCGGAGTCACCGTATCCTCGGGGCAATAAGAGCGCATGACGGCCTGCACGCTGTTTCTCGCCCACTCGCTGCGCGGGACCTCTTTCACCTCTTTAGTGGTAATGCATCCCAGCAGTTCGTTCGATTCGTTGACCACGGGGAACATCTTGAAGTGATACTTGTAAATATAGTTCTCCACAAGCTCTTCAAGAGAAATGGCGGGCGACACGGTGATGGGATTTGTATTCATAAAACGCCGGACGGGTTCGCCCTCCAGCATCCTCTGGACGACGAGTTGTTGAAACGATCCCTGCGCGGCGCCCCTCAGGAACATTCCGATCAGGAACCACCACACGGCTGAAATCATGTCCCCGTGCAAGAGTGGCACAATCGCGTATATCATCATCACCATCCCGAAACCGGAACCGATGGAAGACGCAATTCGGGTGGCCTGCCAGATGTTGCCTTTCCAGTGCCATAGAATCGACCGGAGAACGCGACCGCCATCCAGCGGGAACGCCGGGATCATGTTGAACGCCGCCAGCACCCAGTTGATCAAGGCCAGGTACGAGAATACCCCGGTCACCGCCGCCGGCCAGATGCCGCGCATGGCCGAGGACAGGAAGTAGAAAATAACCCCGACGGCCACACTGGTCAGCGGCCCGGCAATGGCCATCTGGAATTCCGCTTTGGCGCTCGACGGCTCCCGGTCCATCTCCGCGACGCCGCCAAAAATAAAGAGCGTGATGCCCTTCATGGGCAGACCGCTCCTTCGCGCCACCAGCGAGTGGGCCAGTTCGTGAACAATAATTGAGGCAAAAAGCAGAAGGGCTCCCGCAATTCCCATCAGCCAGTATTCAGCAGCGGAAAGGCCCGGGTAGGCGTGTGGGAAAATCAAGGCTGCAAAGGACCAGGTGATCAGGACGGCAATGATCAGCCAGCTGGCATCCACACGAACTGCAAAACCGAACATCTTGAACAGCGTGATGGTTCGTCCAAACATGGCGCTCCTCCGTCAACCGACAGCGTTCGAGTCTCGCGCTCCCAACTTTCATGTCGAAGAAGGTCTCACACATTAACTTCCAGCTCTATCAAATACGATGAGGCCGCAGCGCATTCCGTTATCTTTATTTTATGCCTGGCGGAACCATGAAACAATTTGGAAGCCGAAAGTGGGAGAGGCAACAGGGCGCGCCGGGACAGGTCAATTGAAGGTTAAAGTAAGTTCGGCGTCCCCGTTGTTGGGACGGAAAAGCGTGACCCGGACAATATCACCCTCGCGGGCCAGGGCCGTAATCCTGGCCTCTATTGCCCGCTGGGCTTTGAGGGCGGCGCCGGCGGTGTAAACCGTCAACGTGGTGGGATAATTCTGGACCATCGAAATCCCGATGCGAAGCTGTTTGTTCCCTGAGTTCCAGGTTTCGTTTACGATCTCTACGCCTCCCATGGTAATGTGCCGGTCGGTCCCAATCAGTTGAGGGTGGCCTTCGTCGGGACGGATGGAAATTACCTGGCAGTCATGGGGCGCGAGCTCCACTGAATATTCTCCGCGTTCCTTGCCCAGGAATTTCTGTTTCCAGAAGTCAAACAGCAGATAATCACGCCCTGGGTCGAGCCCCGCTTTGGCAAATTCGAGCACAATTTTCCGAGGCGAGGGGGGATTCAGATAGGACGGGACCGGCAGCAGTTGCAGGCCGGGCGGTTTTGAGGACGAGGTCGCCATGCTCTGGTTCTGTTTCTGTGCGTTGTCGAGTTTGGAAGAAATTGCCAGTTGCTCTCCGTACTCATGGCTGGTCCCCAGCAGTTGGTCATCACGATTCAGGATCTTTACCGCTCCGGGCTGCATGCCGGCCGGCATCTCATTGGGTCCATCGTCCCAGTTGAACAGTCCCACCACTGCCCAGGAGCCAAACCGCCGCTCAAGGTGCAGCACCCAGACGGGACGGTCGATCTCGAAAGGAAAGAGGTCCATGGGCGTGATGTCGGCTACGGGCATGATCTTTCGAACCATGTCGCGGCGCTCGGGTGGCAGCGTCGTTTCGTCGTCACCCAGCATCAGCACCTGACCGGTGAGGCCCAGGATGGAAGTCCAGGTGCGGGCTTCCTCCAGAGTCAGCGGTGGGCGGACAACCAGCGCGTCCGGATCGCCAAACCAGGCTATATTGTGCGTGTAGTAACCGCGGCGTATGCCGGCAAGAGCCTCGCGGACACCCCGGAATGACGGTGGCTCCCCGTCACCGACCACATCACCTGCCAACCGCCCCGCCTGCGCGATTCCGATGGCGTCAGTGGGATAAACAGGGCCGCATGCGGATAAGAAGACTCCGGGCTTGGAATCCAACGCCTGGCGGATGAGGCTGAGGGCCTGCCGGAACGCCGTATTCGCGTCCAGTGTGGGATTGTAAGCGCGGGCGCGGTTTTCCGCCCAGATGTCGCGCGTGTCATTCTCGCCGTCCAGTTTGAAATAGTCGTATCCCCAGTTGAGCGCGTGATCGCGGTACGTGTCATATAGGTACTTCTTGAGCGCGGGATTGGAAAAGTCGGCAACGTAGGTGCCAAACCACGTTCCGAGCTTTCCGGTGCCTGCGGCGTCGTGCAGAAACCAGTCGGGATGGATTTCATAGAATTGTGCGTCGGCGTTTCCAAAAGCCGAGAGCCAGAGCCCGGCGTATAAGCCGTTGGCGTGGATCTGATCGGCCAGCCACTTCATGCCGTGCGGAAACTTGTCATTCCAGGCATTCCAATCACCCCCGATGGGGGAGCCTTTTTCACCGTCGCCCTCGGCCTGCCAGCCGGCGTCTACCAGGCAATATTTCAGCCCGAATGGCTTGTAATACTTCGCGACGGCCTGCGCATTATCCACGATTTCCTTCTCGGTGATGTGCGAGAAGTATTCGTACCAGGAAATCCAGCCCACAGGGACGTCCGGCCACTTCGTCTTGTCGAGCGGCGCAAAAAAGGGGAGCCGGCTGCTGTAAACATGGTCAACCACCACGAACCGGCAATGAGGAGCGCCGCCGAGGGAATCAGAAGCAGAAATCTTGAACCCTTTTGCCGCCGGACCGAAGGTGGCATCGCGGGCAAGCACCCGAAGGGCCTGATCGCGGAAGCGATCATAGACGCAGTCGTTGAGGGTGCTTGAGGCGAGGCCGCTCACCATCTGCTGAACGCCGTCTTCGGGGTCACGCAGCCGGACCTGGATCGGTTCAGGACCACCCTCAATCTCTGCCACAATCGCGGCCTGCGCCTCACCTCCGGACGGAAATCCCGAAAGGGAAACCTCCAGCGATGGCCCTTCGCCGTTCAAGACAATTTCATAAGGGGCTGGCCCCTGGACTTTGAAAATTGACATGCCTGGCCGGGAGGATGGCACAAGCGCCAGCCTCGTGCCTGGCGCCGCGGAACTGAGCCTCCGATCTCCTCCGGTGACCTCCACACGCAATCCCGTCACCCAGGCTGCTCTGTCGTAGGCCAGGGTAATGGTGCGCTGATCCCGGGAAAGGGCGGCTGTCCAGCGTGTGGCCTCAGGCAGAATCCGGGCGGGGGTGATGGCCGTTTTGGGTGGGACCTGCGCCTTCGAGGTCGTTTGGGGGAGTGCCAGGAGCAACAGCTTCATCCCCGCAAATATTCCGGAGGCAAGGATAAAAGCCAAAACGAGAAACCGTTTTAACCGGGTCATTCTGTTGCCACGCCCTCCCCAGATAGCTCCGAATGCCGCTCCTGCCGATTGCCGTGTTCCCGGCGAGGATTATACTCCCAAGGAAGAGCCCCTTATGAGATAATTCCTGTTCGTTTTTGCACCAGCGCCCGGACCCGTGGAAAATAGATGGCTGTCATCGTTGACTTTCACCATGCGCTATTGTAGTTTCTTCGCGGGGGTTATTCTTACCGCTAATGAAGCCTGAGGCCAGCGTCGTCGAGATTATCCTCGAAAGCAACCTTGCGAATGTGGAAAGGGCTGAGGAAGCCGCTCGGAGTGTTTCCGCAAAAGTAGGCTTCGACGAAGAAGCTGAGTTCCACATCGAGATGGCCGTGCACGAAGCTGTCATTAACGCCATTCATCACGGCAACAAGGAGGACCCCAGCAAGAAGGTTTACATCAGGTTTCTGGTTTTCGAAGATGGGGTTGAAATTCATGTTCGGGACGAAGGGCAGGGATTTGATCCCGGCACTGTGCCCGACCCTTTGGCCAGGGAAAATATTCTGAATGTTTCAGGAAGGGGAATCTTTCTGGTCCGCAAGTTTATGGACGAGTTCAGGGTGGAGAAGTCGCCGGCCGGAGGAACAGAGGTTATCATGGTAAAGCATCTGAATACTCGAATTCAGTCAAACCAAGGAGGAACAGGCCGTGAGCATGAAGGCAACAGTGCGTCAGGTTGATTCTGTAACTGTCGTAGATGTCAGCGGGAGGATTACCCTCGGCGAGGCGTGCAAGGAACTGCGTGAAGTTATCCGCGGAGAGCTTGGCAAGGGCCATAAGAGTATTCTATTGAACCTTGCCGACGTTACCTACATCGACAGTTCCGGAATAGGAGAATTGGTCAGCGCTTTTACGGCGGTTTCAAACCAGGGAGGACAGTTGAAGCTGCTCAACCTGACCAAGAAAGTCCATGATTTGTTGCAGATAACAAAGCTTTACACCGTTTTTGACATTCACAATGACGAAGCCGGAGCCATCGGCAGCTTTAAATAGGCATTAGGGGCCCGTCATTCGGCCGAGCCCCTCGCCGGAACCAAACCATTTACCGCTTGCGGGAAACTCTTCAATAACTGGGTGCTGAAAACACCTTCACGTTACAGGATGGCGGACGTCCTTCCTATCCTGGGGTCTCAGAGGTGGCCCGGAAGATTTTTAGGCTTTCTTTCCGGCGCCTTTGAATGTCGCTCGGGGCTGCTTCTTCAGTTTTCCGGATTGACGTCCGGAACTTTGGCCACGCTGAACCGAGGGTTGAATATCGGAAAGAGTCGAGTCCAAGTCCCGAGAGGCCGTCCTGTAATGGGGCTGGTTTGAAGTGTGAAGCAGAATGGTGGCCGGTTTTGCCCAAGGCTGTTTCCTGCCAGATTCCTCTTCTCTCTGTTGCGCAATCAGGACTTCTTTCATCCTCGCTTTGAGCGACGCAACCGCGGAGGAATGGATCTGTGAAACCCTGGATTCGCACACGCCCATGCGGTTTCCCGTTTCCTTCATTGTCAAACCCTTGAAATAATACAGGTCCAGGACTTGCCGCTTTCGGGGAGGCAGCTTGGACATGGCGTGTGCCAATAACCCGTTCATCTCGGCCCGCTCGCAGAGGACGAAGGGGCTCTCTTCTGCCGTATCCGCCATTTTCTCGTCCAGGGAATGACCTTCCAGGTATGTGGGCTCCTGAAGACTGGTAACTTCCAGCCCTTGCAAATCTCGCAGCAACAACTGGAGCTGGTGGTCGGTGACGCCCAACCCATCGGCAAGTTCCGCCTGGGAAGGCGCGCGACCCAGCTGAATTTGAAGCTTCTCCCTCGTCGCCTCAAGCTGACGCTCTTTCTGCCGCAGCAGCCGGGGGCTCCAATCCTGTTCGCGAAGGCTGTCCAGTATCGCTCCCTGGATGCGGTAACGGGCGTAGGACTGCAATTGCACGTTCCTTTTGGGATCAAATTTTGCCAGGGCCTCAATCAGGCCCAGGACGCCCGTGTTTATAAGGTCCTCCAGTGGAATGTGGTGCGGAAGCCGGGCATGGATCTTTTGAGCAATGAAGCGAACCTGCGGAAGCTGCTCCATTACCATCTGATTACGTTCACTTAATTCGAAACCCTTTAACTGCATTCGGGCCGTAGCGGGGGTTATGCCCACGTGACACTCCTTTCTCTCTACAGTGAGAACTGGATATGGACCCGTATCCAGCAAGAGACAGATCGTTCATCTCCACGTCTGGTTTTACCTGTTGCGGATTAAAGGGCGATTAGAAGGAGATTAGAATTTTCTGTTCATAAGGCTTGAGGGTAACGGCCTCGGTTCGCACCAGGGAGAAGTGCTGGTAAGTCGTTGTGGGAAGAAGTCCGGAAGGGCTAAGGAAAACTGTGGGTTATGGTACCTTCAAGGCGGACTGCGTCCAGCTTAGAGGAGGCTTAAATGATAACGGGGATATGAAGCGAGGAACATGAAACCTGCCTTTATCAAGGCCGGACGGTTCTGGCGATCTCGGGAGCTGCCAAGGGAAGAGTCAACTGATAACAGAGGCAGGTTTCCGAGGTCTTGTTCACATTCAACCGTCCACCCTGACGCTCGATGGCCCGGTTGATAATCCACCGGTCGAGCTCTCCCAGGACGTGGTTTTCCGAAGTTTTGGGTGGCTCGAGCCCATTCGCATCTTCGGCATCTTGGGGAACTCCCTCTTCGAAAACTGCCAGGGAGGCCTTTTCTGTGTCCACGGAGAGAATGATTCGAACCACGTTCCCGCGGCGGGCCACCCTGACCGCCCGGCCAAGCAGGCGGGCGGTAGCCAGATTCAGGTGTTGCGGGTTGGCTTTTACCCAGACCTCGCCTTTTGCCTGGTTCACCAGATGAGGCTGGTTATTTTTGTCAACGGACCCCACATCTCCCAGGATCTTCTCGATGATCCGTGTCCATGAAACGGGCTGGATGTCACCACCGACGCGCTCCATCTCCAGAACGTAACGCAGCGCCTCGAGTGCTTCGGCCATGCGCTGGGTCTCCTGAAGCGAAATCTCCAGGATGCGCCGGCACTCTGTCACATCCAGTTCGCCCATCAGAGCAACTTCTACCGTCCCGTGCAAAGACGTCAGAGGCTGGCTCAATTTGTGGGCAAGGGATCCCAGGATTTCCAGAAAATCATCCCCGCAAGTTCGCGAAGCGCTTGCCGGCGGGAGCCCGGTAGGATTCTTCATAGCCTCCATCACGCAATCATTAAGACGCTTTCATTTCTTACTGAGGACTTCCGATCCGGTATCCAACGCCGCGGACAGTCTGGATCAGCTTCAGGGTTTCCCCTCCGTCCACTTTCTTCCTGAGGTAATTGATGTAGACGTCCACCACGTTTGTCATGGTGTCGAAGGAAAAGTTCCACACATGCTCAATAATCATGGGACGTGAAACCGCCCGGCCATGGTTTCTCATCAGATATTCCAACAAAGCGAATTCCTTGGGTGTCAGCTCGATCTTTCTCTCGCCACGGCTCACCGTTCGCTCCACGAGGTTCATTCCAAGGTCTTCGACCTGAAGCCTGAATTCCGCAGGAACCTCGCCGCGCCTGAGCAGGGCTCTGACCCTTGCCGTAAGTTCGCGAAAGGCAAAGGGCTTCACCATATAATCGTCTGCCCCAAGGTCCAAGCCTTTCACACGGTCCTCCACCCGCGTACGCCCCGTCAGCACCAACACGGGCAGATTCTTCTTGCGGCTCCTGATCTGCCGCAGCACCTGGAGACCGTCCATTTTGGGTAGAACCAGATCAAGAAGCACAAGGTCATAGTCATATTCTTCAGCCATGTACAGCGCTTCCTGTCCGTCGGGAACAACATCCACAGCATAGTGCTCAGCCTCCAGCCCCTTCTTCAAGAAGCTGGCAACCGGGCGGTCATCTTCAGCAACCAGAATTCTCACTAAGATTCTCCATTAAGGCCGGCTCATGTCTCACAACCTGCTAAGGGCCCGGCCAGTACCGCCTAACATTTGGCGTTTTTCATTAGTCACATTTAACTTCGGCAAAAAGGAGAGAGGGGTTGAGAAAAGAATTTGGCCAGCGGTGAACGTTTAAGGTTTCCGGAAGATTTTCCTGGCGTGGAAGGTTCCAAACAAGAGGCGTGGGGCAGAAAAAGTCTCTACTGCTTCCTGATGCCAAATTTTTCCAGGCGGTACTGCAGAGTGCGAAAAGTCATCCCAAGCAATTGGGCGGCACGAGTGATGTTTCCGTTGGTACGCTGCAAGGCTTCCGTGATCTTGGCTTTTTCGTGCTCTTCCCATGTGGTTTCCGGGATTACAGGCGTGAAACGCGGCGCGCCGGGCTGCGAGGCAACAACCGCAGGCTCAGGAGAACTCACCTCTTCGACCGTCTGCAAAATTTCCGGCGGAAGGTCCTGAAGTTCCACCCGGTCGGATTCACCCAGCACCACCGCACGCTCGATCGCCCATTCCAACTGTCGGACGTTTCCGGGCCAGCGATAGGACTTGAGGGCGTCCAGCGATTCAGCATCGATGTTGTGCACCTCGCGTCCGGAGGCCAGCCCAGCTTTGCGCATAAAATGGAGGGCCAGCTCTTCGATGTCGTCCCGCCGTTCCCGCAAGGGAGGGCAAACAATAGGAATCACCTTCAGCCGGTAATAAAGGTCCTCGCGAAATTTACCTTCCTGCATCAACTGGTCGAGGTTGCGGTTAGTGGCGGCGATGATGCGAACGTCCACCTTGATGGGTTCTGTCCCGCCCACACGAAGGATTTCCCGCTCCTGGAGCGCCCGCAAAATCTTTGCCTGCATGGCCAGGCTGGTGTCGCCGATTTCGTCGAGGAAGAGGGTGGAGTGGTCGGCTCGTTCGAACAGCCCCTTCTTCTGCTGATACGCGTCTGTAAATGCACCCTTCTCATGGCCGAACAGCTCACTCTCCAACAGGGTTTCCGTCAGCGAGGCACAATTGACCGCCAGGAAAGGCTTCTGGTTCCGGGGGCTATGTTTGTGAATTTCCCGGGCCACCAACTCCTTCCCGGTGCCGCTCTCGCCAAGGATCAGCACTGTGTGGGCGGTGGGGGCCACCTTCATCACCATTCGAACCATTTCCTTGATGGCGGGAGAATGTCCGATGATGGTCCGCTTCAGCGAGGCCAGGCGGCCAAGTGCGTCGCTGACCACCTCCAACAGTTTCGACCGGTCCACAGGTTTTTCCAGGTATTGGTAGACACCGCGCTTTGTAGCGTCGATGGCCGACTCAATGGACGGATATCCGGTGACCAGAACGATCGCAACAGTGGGGTCTATCTGCAGTATCTGGCTGAGCAATTCGATGCCGGTCATGCCGGTCAGGTTCAGGTCCGTCAGGACCAGGTCAAATCGTTTTTGGGCAAGCAGGCGGAGAGCAGCTTCGCCACTGGGAGCCGTAACGGTATCGTAGCCTTCGTCTAGAAAGATGTCGCGGTAAATCTCACGCTGTCTCTGCTCGTCGTCAACAACCAGGATGGACCCTTCGAGCATAAAGTTCTGTCCTTACGCAACCGTTGAACTCACAAGCGCCGGAGCGCGGAGGGCCCCCGGCCCGGAGACCGGCAATTCCAAAACCATCTCGGCGCCTGTGGCGTTCTGGCGCGCGACAAAAACTCGGCCGCCATGATCTTCAACGATCTTCCGGGTAATCGCCAGGCCCAGGCCGAAGCCGGTAGCCTTGGTGGAAAAGTAAGGGGTGAAAATCTTTTCCCTGTCTTCTTCCCCAATGCCGGGGCCTGTGTCCCGGAACCGCAGCTGTACCCTGGGTCCACCGTCACTCTCTGGCATCCGCTTCGCCTCGACAAAAATTGTCCCGCCGTTGGGCATGGCCTGGACAGAGTTGGTAAGAATGTTCAGGAAGCAGGTCTTCAGTTGCGCGGCGTCTGCCTGTAGCTCAGGCAGATCAGCGGGCAGTCCGTTGGCGATTCTGATGTCCTGCGCGTTTGCCTGCTTTTCCACCAGGCTGACCGCCTGCTCGACAATAGTCTTCAGGTCGCAGGTTGCTATCTGGGGAGGGGTCTGCCTTCCCACGGCAAGAAAGTCATTCACCAGGCGGTTCAGTCGCGTGATCTCGTCTTTCATATTGGCAAGGCTGGCGCGCAATTCCCTGCCGGGCGTCTCGTCCGTCACCCATCGCTTGGCTCGGATCTGGTCGATACTCAGATTCAGAAAGTTCAGGGAGTTTCTAACCTCATGCGCCACCGTTGAGGCAAAGTGGCCGAGCAGCGACGATTTCTCCGCCTCATTCAAACGCTTCTGAAGTTCCCGCGCATCGCGAAGGCGTTCCGCCATCTGGTTGAACGTGCGGGCCAGAAGCCCCATCTCGTCCGAGCCTCCCTCCGGGATGGAGACATAAAGATTCCCCCCCGCCACCTGGTTGGCGCCCTCCACCAGCTGGTCGATCGGCTTGGTAAACCGGAACGCCAGATAAACGATGGCAAACATGCCTGCCACCATCGTCACCAGTATCCAGGCCAGCCACAGGAAATAGACATGGTTGAGCATCGCCCCAACCTCATCCAATTCCCCGCCCACCTGGACGTAGCCGATGACCTTTTCGCCCTGAATGATGGGAAATCGAATGTCGTAGTGCTGCTGCCCGGCCTGCGTGTCGGTGTCAATATCGCGCAGTTGCGCCGTAATCTGGATGGGGCCTTCCTTGGCCCTGGGCTGCCGCTTCCGCAGCTTGACCTTCTTGCCGATCTGGTGGGGATTCGTGCTTGCCACCACCTCGCCGCTGGGCGTCAGGACGTTAATCGAGGAAAGGCCCGTCCCTTTCAAAGCGCTCAGATATTCACTCAGCGCCTGGCGGCGGTCAACATTGGGACCGATTCTGGCCTGGGTCAGCGCGATGATTTCGCCAAGGTCGGAGGTCTGGCCAGCCACGTATGCCTTGATGCGGCGGTTGTGCTGGACGTAGGCAATCATGAGAATGGTGCTCGTGCTGGCCGTGATGAGGAACATCACCAGCACCAGGCGGGTGCGGAACCGAAAATTCAGGATGTGCCGATTCAAAGCGCCCTCGCGGGTCACACCTCACCATCCCCAACGATTACGATTCTAGCTGAACGACCAAAGAGGGTCAATCAAGGTAAGGGCAGCGCACGGGGCACCACAGAACCTCCACGGTCTCTTGCAGGCAAGGCGACAGGCGGCGGACCTCACGACACGGAACTTCGCCGGGAATACTCCGCTCGGACCATGGTAAAGCAGCGGTTCAGCGTGACCATGCAAATTTTACCCGCTGTGCCAGATGTGAACACAA
Organism: Terriglobia bacterium; assembly: GCA_035576145.1. GTDB lineage: Bacteria > Acidobacteriota > Terriglobia > UBA7540 > UBA7540 > SCRD01. Next base: position 16,222 of record DATLWV010000159.1, on the reverse strand, counting down.
TTTTGAAAAAGTTGATTTTTAGGCCAAAATAGTTTTTATAAGTAGCGTATTATCAATCAGTTACAAAATTGTGAATTTCTGGGGGCAAAATCCCATACGTCCCATTCCGGCCTCCTGGGCCTGTATGTAGGCTACTAATGGAGGCAATGGCCGGCCTTCAAATTGTTCCTTCCCTCGCCCCTGGGGAGAGGGCTGTCGCGCCTTTTGAGAAAGGGCGCGGACTCATCATTTCGCGCCCTGTGATTCTGATCCCGCAGGCGGGAGAAGAATCCCCGCATTCAAATACCGTGATCCTTCGTTTCACTCAGGATAACTGTCTCGGGCGAGTGGCGTCCCGCAGTGCGCCAGGACCGGGTGTGGGGTTTTCCTATCTTTTCGGCCCATCACTAACCACTAATCACCAATCACTGCCTTCTTGTCCGGGTGAGGGATCCCTTGAATTGACTGATTGAATCAATTGCGATTGAGCGATTGGAAAGGTTTTTCCTGCGACCAAAGGACCGCAGGCCACAAGAGCCCGCGCTACGGCCGGATGTGCCTCGCGCCTTCCCGCACCTCATAATTCAAAATTCATAATTCACAATTGCTTCCTCTCCCGCCTTGTCATTCGTAATTCATAATTCGTAATTGCCTTCCCCCTACTCCCTTCCACTTCTCATTTCACTGTAAAGCTGACCGAGGTGAGCACGGTTCCTGTCTCGTCCGTAACGTCAACCCGCCAACTGCCTGCCCAGATCGTTTTGGTGCTCCAGGTGCGCGTTGAAGGATAATTGATGTCCAGAGAAATCTCGGAAACCTGCTGATCGTCAACGTACCACACGTGTTTGATTTTGGTCGGCACGGTTTCGGCCACAACCTTGGTCCAGCAGTAAACTTTCCCGACTGAAGCCTCGAACTCCGTCGCTTCACCCACGGGTTCGCGGTTCACCACCGATGTTGCCACGACCGCCTTCTCAACGCTCAATCCTTTAGGCGATTCTTTTTGCGCTGCCGCCAGCGTGCCCGCCAGCATAAAACTGCCCAGAATAACGAAGAGTTTCTGCATATGTCCTCCTTGTTTGCCTGTCAAAGATTTTGCATCGCCATCGTCCCTGCACCCGGAGCTGGTAGCCACGGACAACGTTTTCGTGTCCGTGGGCTTTTTGGACCATGAAGAACCCACAGTCAGAGGATCACTGAAAGTGGCTCCCCGCTAAGACAGATGGCGTTCACCAAAAGCCCTTACGCCGGCAATCATGGATACAACTTCAGCTTGTGTGATTTCGTGAAACTTACCATGGTCGGCTTTGTTTCGCGTATCGCCCCAGGCGGTGATCTGCTTATTCTCGGATTGGTTGATCACCTCGGTTTGGTTTGACGGCTGGTAGAGTGCTCCTTGCAGCTTTGAAATGGCTGTCCGCTGTGCGTCGTAAACGATGCCATGAGCGTCGCACAAGCGGCGTAGCGCATCCTCCAGCGTGGCGCCTGCGAGAAAAGCAGCAATGCCGAGATGAACTTGTTTGTGCGCTGCGTCCTTGGCGGTTTCAGCAGCTTCCGCCTGTGACTGAGCGATATCCAAGATACTACCCTCCAATTCGCGCGCAATGATCAGGCGCGGACTTTCGAGGGCACCTTCATCGTATAACATGAGCACTGCCCTCGCTGCCGCCTCTGCTCTCCAGTATTGATCTCTGAGTGCGTCCTTGAGGGTGGCATAAATCGGATGACTGCCGCCAACAGTGTCGAACACAACTGACTGCGCCAAGTTTGCCGCCTCAAAGTGTTTAACAACTGGACTCGCAGCCAGCATCGTCCGAATGAGGTCGATTCGGCGTTTGATCGATTTGTTCTCATTCTCTCCCATATCGCTCCCTAATCTTATTGACAGGCAGCGAAGATACGCGCTCTGCCTTGTCTTCGATCCCGCGCAGCGGGACGGTTTTGTCTCGCTTCATGGCATCCGGCCCAGAGCTGTGGCCCGGCACTCATGCCTCCTCACTGCGTTCTTTCATACCTCATAATTCAGAATTCATAATTTTCAATGCCCCTCACCTTCGCTGGCCGTCCCGATCAATCGGGGCGCCTTCCTCCCGCTAGTCCTTCCGCTGGGAGGACAATTTAGCAATGGTCTCGAGTATCGCTAGGAGGTCCGCCTGTACTGTCCTTTCGTCGCTGTCAACCAGCAGACTGCCAAGAAACATGAGCAGATCTATCAGGCAAGCAGTCACTGCGTTTAGTGGTAATAAAGCTGGGTTGACATCGCCAAAGTGGACGGCGGCACCGACATAGGTGTGGTAAAGCACTAAACATGCCGAATTTGGGTGAGAATGCTCGCTCAGGAAACTATAACTCTCCTTGGCGCCCGATTCCCTATGATTCTTCTTTAAATGCTCGTCATAAAGCGACACCACGTCGCGTATGCGGATAGGGGTAGGGGCATCGGGAGGAACCGCAGCGCCTAGCCCTGGCGGCCTATACTTCCAGCCATACCGTTTTACCCACAGGTTTCCCAATGCGGCGGCCGAAAGAAGGCTCCAGGCTTCGCCCCAGAGCCCATTCCGGCGATATTCCTGCAAGTTATGGCTCATATAGCACGCGTGCGCCGTCCACTCGAAAATGTGTCGACACAGGACGAGTGATGCAGAAACGTTGCTTGCCTCGGAGACCTCAACTAGGCCCCTCATAACGCTTCGAAGATGAGCAATGACCGAGTAGGAATAATATTGGACACCCCAATTTACGAGTGCCTCGTTTGGCTCCTCAGTCGGCTTCATCGACGGCCTTGTCAGTGGAGGCAATGCGATTCGCAGAAGGCCCTCGGTGATAACCTGTACTGTTGTTTTCTCCTGCATAGCGGTTACCGGATAGAACCCGTGTTTCGGGATTTATACGGTGGGTGGCGCAAATAGGGGCTTTGTCGTGTCTGCGATCCCGCGCAGCGGGAATTGTCGCGCCGTGCTTCAGTCCGGCAAATTCCCAGGCCTCGCACCGCCGCCCGCTTTTCCCCATTTCCTACTTCCTGCCTCCCTCAGCTTCGCTGATCGCAGAGACAGAAACCGCCTCTGCGCCCGCCGCGCTTTCTGTTCCCCGTACAACAGGAAATCGCCTTACTGAGCGAGTAGCGCGGTCCTCCGATTTTCGAGGTCCGCGGCTTTTCTGTAGCGGCGGGTTCACCCCGCCACGATGGCGACGTAAAGCCGCCGCTACGAAAACACCCCTCACCAGTATTCGTGGCACGGCCATCCTGGCCGTAGGCATTCACCCCGTGGCATGGGCATCTTGCCCATGATTCTCCACGGGCGGGACGCCCGTGCCACCTCGCGGCAAGCGTTAACCGCGAGGTTATGATGACGGAGTTATACACCTGCTGTGGAAATATTGCAAAAGGAATTTGGGGAAAAGATAGGGAGTAGGAAATAGCGAGTAGGGGGTAGGGGGCAAAGGCAATTACGAATTATGAATTACGAATGACAAGGCGGGAGGGGAAGCAATTATGAATTCTGAATTATGAGGAGCAGCACGGCGTGAAGGCCCGCGGACAGAAGCAGATTCCTCTCCCGCACTGCAGGATCGGAATGACGGGGCGGGGGGGAGCGGGTGCCGGTTTGTCATCCTGAGCAACGCGAAGGATCACGGCATTTGTATTTAAACCAAAATACCGGGATTCTTCTCCCGCCTCGCGGGATCAGAATGACGGCGACAGGGGCAGGCGCGGGTGTTGTAGCGCCGGCCTTCAGGCCGGCATTCGGAAGCATTTGATGATGCACCGGGGACGGAGACATGCCGGGCTGAAGGCCGTCGCTACGAAATCCCCCACCCGCCCCGACCAAGTCGGGAAACCCCCTCCCCTCGGAGAGGGCCCTAGATAAAATGTGCCGGGCAGTGTTTTCGGCATCTCTGGTGGCAGACACCAGGAACCAGCGTCTGCGCCAGCAATTTGGGGCTGTAATGTGATGAAAGTCACAACAGGCCGCCTGTGGCTGCCAACTGTGATTATTCACTTGACAACCATAGGCATGGTGAGTTACTGATAAGTTACTAGCACGGTGGGGGGCACATGACGACCTAAGGAGGACATCATGCCACCTGTAGCCAGGACCCTTAGAGAACTTTCACTGAAGTACCCTTTGATCCCTCAGCGAAGAATCCTGTTGGTTGATGAAGAGGCCGGCGACCGCGAACGGTATGCCCGGCAACTCCGTGAGCGGGGACTCTCAGTTCGTGCCTGCTCATCTTATGATGAAGGCGAGCGATGGTTGGAACGCGAGAGTTACGACCTGGTGATTGTCGACCAGGGAGGCGCGGCATTTGAAGGCAAAGTCATCGCGGTGCGCTCAATTCTGAAGGACCGGATGGTGCCCGTGCTGGTGACAACCCGGCACCATTATATGCCCGCCTATATAGAGGCTATGCAGTTGGGAGCGGCTGACTACCTGGAGAAACCCATACCCGTCCACGCTCTCCTTTGGAGAATAGATACTCACTTGCCACCTCGTTGGCTTACGAAGCAGGCGAATTAGTGCGCCACGTTTGGACGGAAATGCAGGGATAAACGCGGCGCTACAGAAAGTCCCCCTTACCAGGCAAAAACAGCAGTGATTAGTGGTTAGTGATGAGCGGCGCAGCGAATGGGCCGCCCGCGAACAGAAGCAGATTCCTCTCCCGCGTTGCGGGGTCGGAATGACGGGGCGGGGGGCTCGGTTTTCAGGCCCGGCGGGCCGACAGACTTTAGCCCATGGCGTGAGCCATGGGAAAATGGAGACCGTCCCCTCACCCCGACCCTCTCCCCAAGGGAGAGGGTTATTATTTTTTGGCTTGGCCGACGCGGGGACACCCCTTGCGATTTCAGATGGCAGATTGGAGATTGCAAATCAGGCACCGGGGCGCCTGCATGCGGCACCATCTCTATTCCTGTTGGTCCGCTTTCGGGCTGAGGTGGACCCGTGCGCCCATAACGAGGTGGGAAACGACGAACTGCGTAAACCCGTTTTCGATCTCGGGTGTGACTGCGGGATATGGCCCGTGCTCGGGCGTTTCGTACCGGACGCCGGGGAACGATCCCTTGACGCGCACCTGGACCTGGAGCGGTTCCTGCGCGTAGTTGACCAGTTCCAGCACCATGCCGCCCGGCTGCGGGGCGCGATAAGCAGACGCCAGCGTGGTTACGCCATTCCACACGTAGACCAGGGGGCCCTTTCCGCGCAGAATGTCGCGAACCTCTCCGGCAAACACATCCGGATCGCCAGCCGGCTGGGCCGACATGATGATCTCCCCGCGCCCGGCTTTGTAGGTTGTGCCCTTGCCTGTCTTCACGGCAGGCAGAGTTTGCCAGGGGAACGGCCCGTGCTGGTCTATCAAGAGGACGGTTCCGCCCGCTGAAGCAAAAGCCTGGAGAGCGCGGGCGGCCGCTTTGTCAGGCTGGGAGAACACGATGGCCAACTGTGATCCGGCCAGCCGTTGCGCCGTGACATCGGCAGGACCGACAACCCGAAACGTGATGTTGCGCCTCGCCAGGAGGTTCATGGCTTCATAAGTTTCCTGGTAATGGCCGGTAACAAGCGCGACGTCGGCCAGGGGCTCCAGCCGGGCGCTGCCCGCCGTTGAGTAGAAACTGATGTAGGTTTTCACCCGGTCCCATTCCTGCCAGGCTGCCTTGTCACCTTCCGCGAGGCCCTTCTGCAGATTCGGATGCAAGGGAAGGAGCACGTCGGCCTCATTCGCAGCGGCCTCGGCAACGGCAAGAGCATAGTCCGCCGCGCGGGGCCCCTGCTGCTGTTCCACCGGATCAGCCAGGTCCCACTTGAAAGTGAAAAGGGGAGGCTGCGAGGGCCGATCGGCTTGTTCAAATCTTGCCAGCGCCACGTTTGAATCAATCCACGGTTCGCGGGTGGGCGACGACACCTGGAGCACACCGTTCCGCTCGACCACCATATTGCCCTGGATCTGCGGCTGCTTTCCTCCGGGATCGAGTGCCAGAACCGAAAGCCCGGGATGCGAGCTCCGCAACTTTTGAGCGAGTTCCCGCGTGGCGCCCGGGCCGGGCTCGCTGGAATCGCCCTCAACGATGATGCCCGCCAGCCCGTTTGCTGCGGCGGCGTCTGCGGCAGTCGCGGCATCGGTGGCGCTCACTCTGGCGAAGACGTGGTAACCGCGCTCTTTTGCCTCCTTCATCAACTGGACCTTCGCGGGGCCCCAGGGGATGACCAACTGGTCCACTCCAAGCGACGAGGCGGCGGGAACTGCCGGTTCCGTCCATTCAAGAAATACCCGGCCCCACACCGGCGTTGCGACCAGCAGCAGAATCAAAGAGAGGATGATGGCTCGCGAGCTTCGCATATCAGCAATCTTCCTTAATGTTCAAGACCGTCGGAACGGTTGATCGATATTCGAGGACCGGTGGAGCAAACTTCGGATTCGCCCTGACTCGAAATCCACAGCGCTGCAACTTTCGGCAGCTTCTGCACCAGCGATTTTCCCCGCGCCGGCCCCATCAGCAACAGGGTTGTGGAAAGCGCATCGGACGCCGTGGCCGAGCCGGCAACCACACTGACGCTGTAGGGCGTTTTTACCGGAACGCCCTTTGCCGGATCAATAATGTGCCCGAACGGCGCGCTGCCGTGTTCGGGGTCGCGCGTCTGTTCTGAAGTGGAAACGCTGTTTCCGCTGAGGCTGACTTCCGGGCTCAATTTGCCCGAAGGGTCGCGCAGGCGGACCACCCAGGCGGGCCGGCCGGGAGGAGATCCCATGGCATAAATGGTGCTTTCTCCGGCGCTGATGAGGGCACGCTCGATTCCATTCGAGCGCAGCACCGCGGCGGCGCGATCCACCGCGTACCCTTTGCCGATGGCTCCCAGGTCAATGGCCATGCAGGGTGAACGGAATTCCACGCGGTCAGGCGGCACCAGCAACACCTTTTGCCATCCCACGCAGCGGCGCAGCTTTTCCTCTTCTGTCTTGGAGGGAACTGTTCCGTCGCTTATCTCCGCTTTCCACATCCGTGCAAGCGGCCCGACCGTAATATCGAACTCTCCCGAGGATAATCGCGAATAGACCAGCGACTGCTGAATGGCCTGATAGAGATCTGCCGGAACGGGTTCGGCACGATAATGAGCCGTGCGGTTGATGCGGCTGAGATCGCTAGACGGAATGTAGTCGCTCATAACGTGATCGAGGCGGACGACCTCACTGAACGCCTGATCGATGGCACGGCCCGTGCGGCTGGGCGCCGGGCCGTAGGCCGCGATTTCAAACACCGTCCCCATGGCATACTTCTTCCTGTAAACAAGCTGGTCGCCAATGGCGGAAGCAGAGGCCTGGGCCAGAATCAATATCAGCAGGATGGCGCTCGCCGGCACCGATTTACTCCAGCGCATAAACAGTTCCCTCGATACCTGCAAGATAGATCTTGCTCCCCGTCAGTACCGGGGCTGACTGAAGCGAGCGTCCCAGGCCAGCTCTCCAGAGCAACTTGCCCGTTGCGATATCCAGCGCAATAACCCCGCCCGCATGGATGCACACAACGCCCTCGCCCACAACCGGCGAGGCCGTAACCGACGTCCGAAGATTGACCTTCCAGCGGAGCTTTCCAGTGAGAATGTCGAGGGCATAAAGAAAATGGTCTTTGCTGCCAATAAACACCACGCCGCCACCAACCGCCGGAGAAGAAGATATGCCCAGGCCGGTTTCAAATTTCCAGCGAATCGAACCGCTGGCCGCGTCGAGCGCGTAGACTGCAAAATCTTCCGAGCCGACCACGACGGTGTCGCCGGTGACCGCGGGCGATGAGTCAACAACGTTGCCCGTGGCGGTGCGCCATAAGACTTTTCCTGACGACGTTTCAAGGCAATAAATACTTTTATCACTGCACCCGAAGAAGACGCGTCCGGGCGTTACAAAGGCCGTCGAGTAGATTCTGGCGCCGAGAGATTTCGTCCATTCGCGCTTGCCGGTCTCGAGATCGGCGCAATAGAAATTGCCGTCAGCAGAGCCAAAGAAAACTTTCCCGCCCTGGACCACCGGCGACGGCCACACTTCCGCGCCTACGGCGAGTTCCCAGATCTTTTTTCCGGACTTCCCTTCAAGCGCCCGCACCCGGCCGCCGTCGCAGCCAAACAGAACCTTGCCGCCCGAAAGGGACGGCGTCCCATGAATGGGTGCGCCGGCGTCAAATTTCCAGGCGTGCCGGCCAGTTTTGGTATCGATGGCGTGCAGGAACCCGTCGAGGCAGGTGACGTAAAGAAGGTCGCCACCGAGCACAGGGGTTGACCGGATTGACTTTGCCAGCCGCAGCCGCCATCGAATCCCCTTGGGTTCGGGGGCCGGTTTCAGACCAAGTCCACCGGTGCGGGCCGAATCGCCCAGCAATGCAACCCATTCACTCGTGCCGGAGTTGAGCTGATTCATGGCGCGCTAGGTTCCCAGCTGGATTCTGTGGCGGTCAATCTTCTGAAGGTCGGAAATGCCAAGCCCCAGTTTCCCTGCGGCCGCGATGTGGCCCGGCTGCCGGTAGAAGAGGTTCTTTTGGGAATTGTGATAGAACTCGTTGGAGTTGAAGGTTATGTTTTTCGGGTTCCGGTCCCAAAGCGAAAGGGCGCCTTCCGCCTGCCGTTTCCTATTAATCAGGTCCAGCTCAATGGTATCAACCGCCACGGGATCCGTCCCCAGAATCAGCATGCCGGTTTGCGCAATGAAGCTCTGGACCTGCGTCAGCGGCCCTCCATGCCAGACTTCACGCATGCCGTCCATGATGTGCAGAACGGCTTTCGACCGCAGCGGCTCAACGGAGCACATGACTCCAATCAGGGGATCGGTGAAGGTGATGGGCTGATGGTGCGACCGCGCGACGTTGTTGAATGATCCGTACCCCAGGTTCTTGAGGCATCCTGTGACCCCTGCGGCCGAGTGGTCCTTCAGGGTTGGCACGTTGATGATCTTGGTGACCTCCTGTGACACCACCTGGGCGAGGAAGGAGCGCGTTTCCCATTCACCGAAAAAATCCGCCTGGCAATAGACGTTCATGTCGTAGCCGGAAAGATCGAGCATTCCGTTCTCGATCCCGACAAGCCGAACTCCCACCGGCAGGAACGCACGGTAGCTGCCAAGTTGAATTTCGTAGGAGTAGCGGTCATACACAACGATGTTGTGCGCGGGAACTCCGATTGTCTCGAGCGCGCTGATAATCTCCCGGACAATTTCAGGAGACGAATAGCACGCCGGGGCGCCCGAGGGATTGATCTTGATGCCCACCACGTCCGCAGGCTGAATGAAAAGCCGCCAGGCTTCTTCGACGTTGCTTTTTCCGGTAAGTTCAAGCATGCCGCGCTCCAGCATGCGGCGCACAACCGGCTGGGAAACGTGGTTGTTTGAAATGGAATGAGGATCAACAACCTCAACCACGCGCCCCGGGAAAAGGCCCGGCATGCCGAGCGGCGAAGGCTTGAACTTCGTCAGTCCGTGGGTTTGAATGGGCGGGGCCTTGGGCTGCGAAAACTGCTTTGTCCCCTGCGCCTTCAGGCGCGTGACGAGCGAGCCCGCATAGCCCAGCCATGCGCTCTTAAGGAATGCTCTCCGTCTCATGTCCGAACCATGTCCCGCAATTTGATGATACTAATAAACGGCGCGCCCTGACCAACGACCTGGGCCGGGGCGTGCCGACGGGTTGATTCTGAATCCCGCCATGTCCCGCTAGCGGGGAAAGTCATCCGCTGTGGAAGGGTGATGGTCGCCTTCACCGGGCGGCGTGAAATATTGTTTCCGAGCCTTCCGCCATTCCACCATGCTGAGTCCTGAGGGATCAAACGCAATCCGACCGGCCCGCACCGTCAAGCGCGCAATCAGCTTTGCGTTTCCGTCCATCCGTGCGTTGCCGTCGTCGGCGTAACTGTAATTTCCGTGGAGTTCCTGGAGCACGGCAATGTCCGCGTCGCGGCCCACTGAGAGCGTCCCCAACTCAGGCCTGTGGATCTCCTTCGCCGGGTTCACGGTCGATTCGCGAATCACCGTGGCGAGGGGAACTCCCATGGCAAGAAACTTGGACATCACGTTCACCATGCTGATGGCCTTCCAGGTCATGCTTTCGGTATGAATGTCTGTCGAGATGGAATCCGGCAGAAAACCCTGCTCAACGGCCGGGACCGCGTTGCGGAACCAGAAGCTGCCGCCGCCGTGTCCAACGTCAAAAATCACCCCACGCTTCCGCGCCTCTTCCATGATGGGATTCAGCTTGCCGTTCCCCAGGATGATGGGAAACTGCTGCGCGAAGACGTGCGTGTGGATGTCGCCCGGGCGCATCTTCTTAAGGATCAGTTCAGCATAGGACCGCAGGGGCGGGCGCGGCCAGAAGTCAACCATGATCGGCACGTTCGCCATCCGCCCGCACTCTTCCGCGCGGTCAACGGCCGTCCACGGCTGGTGTTCCACGTCCCACGGCAGGCCCGTCCAGTAATGTGCCGTCTTCACTCCCACAATCACGTCGCGATTCTTTTCGATGGTTTCCGCGCACAGCTTCGGGTCCATCTGGTCCACCGTCTGCTCGAGGCCACCGTTCATTCCGTCCGCGACGATGTTCAAAAAGGCCAGCACGCGGACGCGGGAATGTTCCATCACCATCTCTTTTTCCCGCAGGAAGGTGGCGGCGCCTGCGCTTCCCGCATCAACCGCAGTGGTCACTCCGGAAGCGAGCATCAGGTCAGGCGGAAATCCAAAGGGCGGCGTGTGCGACCGCGCACTTGCCGTGTACCAGTCGTTCGGCACACCGCCAAAGCCGATATGAACATGAATATCGATCAACCCAGGCGTCACGTATAGACCCTTGACGTCCACAACCTTCCCCGCTTCGGCGGCGGGGATGTCCGGCTCAACCGCGGCAATCTTGCCCCCGGCAACCGCTACATCCATCACACGGTCAATGTTGTTGGCGGGATCAATTACATGCCCGCCTTTCAGCAGCAGGTCGTAGCGGGGCTTCTGCTGCCCGGCCGCATAGGCAACCGAGCCCATCAGGATTCCAATCAGGAATGCAATCTCCAGACCTCGTCGGCTTTTCATAGCTTTCACTCCCTGGTGCGAAGAAATTATGTTATGTGTCTCTGGCGTCCTGAACTGGAAGTTCGTTGAAGAAATGGTGAGTGAGACGCTGTCATTCCGAGGGCTGGTGCTGTTGATCGGCCCGAGGAATCTGCTTTGTTTTTCGGTCCTCGCGCCAAATGCAGATTTCTCGCTTTGCTCGGAATGACGTTAGCATTTGTTCAGCGAACTTATAACTCGGGACACTAGTGTCGTGTTACACAAATTGGTGAAACACATAAGACGCCTGCCGTCATGCTGAGCAAAACGAAGCATCCCGGCATTTCGCTGCAAAGAAATGCAGAGACCCTTCTCCCGCGTTGCGGGATCAGGGTGAGGAGCTATCGGATGTTACACTCTTTTCTGTAACAAGACACTAGCTTCAAATCTCCCGGCACAAACGGGCGCGGTGTTTCTCCCGTCAATCCTTGCTGAATATTCCAGATGCTCACGGTCTAGGGGAAAAACTGTACCACATCCAAATAGAGACTTGTAATGAAACTCCCACATCAGGGCTTTCCGAACGTACCGCAACCGCACAAAGGTTGGCTTGCCTCGGGTCCTCTTTCCGGATAAACTGCCGTCCTGGTCTGTGAACTTTCAAGATCGCTATTAGCGCCCTCATCTGGAATTTTCTCAGGGCAGGAGACCCGCGGAGGAAATCCACATGTCCAAACTTAACCGGCGGGAATGCATGCAGGGAGCGTTGGCAACTCTTGCTGCCGCTGCCATGCCCTCGGTGGCCAAAGGGGCGGCGGCTCCCGTAGCGAGGGGCGGTGCGGCGTCGGAGAACGACAAATTCAAGATCTGCCTGGTGTGGGGCATCGACGACCCGCACCGGGTGAAAATTGAAAAGCAGATTGGCGTCACTCACGCGATTGCCAGCACAGCCGGCCAGCTGAGCCGCGTTCCCCCATCCCGATACACCGATGTTGTTGCGAAAATCAAGTCTGACTATGAAGCAGCAGGGCTTGTCATTTCGGGCATCGAGAGCCACCCGGTACCCGCGGAGAAAATCAAACTCGGACTGCCGGGCCGCGACGAGGAGATTGAAAATTATATTGCGGCAATCCACGCGATCGGCAAGGCCGGCATCCCCATGCTCTGCTACGACTTTATGGCGGGCATCGACTGGTATCGCACCCGGATGCACATCCCGGGACGCGGCGGCTGCAGTTCCGTTTCGTTCAGTGCCAGCGAGGTTCTCCCGGGGCTTACAAAGTGGGGCCGGATCAGCGAAGAGAAGATGTGGGATAACATCACCTATTTCCTGAAAGCCGTCATCCCCGAAGCTGAAAAGGCAAACGTAAAGATGGCCCTGCACCCGGACGATCCGCCGGTGCCTGAATTGCGCGGCATTGCCCGCATCATCATCAGCCCCGACGCCTATCGGCGCGTAATGAGCATTGTGCCAAGCCCGGTGAACGGCGTAACGTTTGAAATATCCGTCTACTATTTGATGGGCGCAGATCTGGAGGCCGTGGCGAGGGAGTTTGGACGTGAGAAGAAGATCTTCTACATCCACTCGCGCAACCTTCGAGGCACGCGCGACAATTTTGTGGAGACTTTTCAGGATGACGGCGCCATCGATTTCGGGAAGGTTTACCAGGCTCTCCATGACGCCGGCGTTCACGCCCCGCTGCGTCCGGACCACGACCCTATACTTGACGGGGAGGTCAACGTCCATCCCGGGTACGGTGTGCTGGGCAAGATTCTTGCTGTGGGCTATATCAAGGGAATTCTGGACAGCCGCAACATTCCCTACGTTTAAGGGGTGTTGGTACCAACGCCGAAGACCATGTGTCTATCGAAAAGAATTAAACGGTACGGCAGGGACGACAAAATTCTGAGGAGGTGATGGAACGATGTCGAAAGAGGATGGCATGAGGATTAACCGGCGGGGAATTTTGAAGACGTCTGCAGCGATGCTTGGCGGCGCCCTTCTGGGCTCAGAAAACGGGGCGGAAGCGCAGATTCAGCAGAACGTTAATACGCATTCAAGTCCGTCGACTCTTAAGATCACTGACCTTCGTGTTGCAAACGTCGTAAAGCCAGGTCCAAGCCCCTGCCCCATCATCCGGATTGACACCAACCAGGGAGTTTACGGACTGGGCGAAGTGCGCGACGGGGCAAGCGCGACCTATGCGCTGATGCTCAAGAGCCGCATCCTGGGCGAGAACCCTCTTCGCGTTGACTATATATTTCAGAAGATCAAGCAGTTCGGGGGTGACGCGCGCCAGGCCGCCGGAGTGGTCTCCATCGAGATGGCGCTCTGGGACATTGCGGGAAAGGTTTACAACGTTCCCATCTACCAGATGCTGGGCGGCAAATGGCGCGATGAGATCCGGATCTACGCGGACACCACCGAATCCAAGGATCCTAAGATTTACGCCCAGCGGATGAAGGCCCGCAAAGAAGAGAAGGGACTGACATGGCTGAAAATGGACCTGGGAATCCATCTGATCGAACACATTCCCGGCACCGTGACGCGGCCTTCGGGGTTGAGCCAGTGGGAAGAAAATTTCCAACCTCATCCTTTTGTCGCCACGGAAGTGACCGACAAAGGTATTGAGAAATTGAGCGAATTCGTAGCGGCGGTGCGCGAAGCCGTGGGCATGGAGATTCCGCTTTGCATGGACCACCTTGGGCACGTCGGGGTCAAGTCCTGCATCCGCCTGGGCGAGGCGTATGAGAAGTTCAACCTGGAATGGCTGGAAGATGTGATTCCCTGGCAATACACCGATCTTTTGAAACGCATTACGGATGAAAGTCCGACTCCAATACTCACGGGCGAAGACATCTACCGCGAAGAAGATTTTGAGAAGCTGTGTGTGAATCACGTCGTGGATAAGATTCATCCCGACCTCTCATCGTCCGGAGGAATCCTCCCGACGCACCGAATCGGCGATATGGCGTTCAGATACGGTGTTCCCATGGCCATGCATATGGCAGGAACACCGATTGCCTGTTTGGCCAGCGCCCACTGTGCGGCAGCCACACGGAACTTCCTTGCAATGGAAAATCATTCCCTCGATGTTCCCTGGTGGCAGGACCTTGTCGAGGGGGTTGACAAGCCCATCGTCAACAAGGGGTACATCAAAGTTCCGGAAGGCCCCGGCCTCGGAGTGACGCTCAATGAGGACGTGGTCCGCAAGCACCTGAAGCCTGGTACAGGATATTTCGAGCCGACAACCCAGTGGGACGAGGAGCGTTCCTGGGACCGTTTGTGGAGTTGAAAACACTTTAAAGCCTGCCGAAAAAGCTGGCTGTTCGACAGCCGTCTGGACGGAATTGACAGCAAACTCAGGCTGTCCATGTTTCGTGCGCGGTGATATAGTGAAACCATCGTGAAAAGCCTGAAACACAACAGGCTCTATTACGCAAAATTTGGTGTTTCGTGGAGGTCATCCAGATGTCCCCGAAGTTATTGTCTGACCGGCGAACTTTCGTCAAATGGGCAGTTGCGCTGCCCTTGTTTGGACAGATTGCGGCCCAGGACATGTTTGGCAAGGCGCAGTCCGGCGTGAAGAAATTAACAGGAGGCCGGATAACCACTTACAAAGATCTTGGCGTCCGCACCCTGATCAACGCGCGCGGAACCTGGACCTATCTCAGCGCCAGCCTGGAGCTCCCTGAGGTGAAGCAAGCCCAGCTGGAAGCGGCAAGGCATTATGTGGTAATCGACGAGCTCCAGCACGCGGTAGGCCGGCGGCTGGCGGAGCTCTCTGGTGCCGAGTCCGGCATGATAACCTCCGGAGCCGCGGGCGCCATGGCTTCAGCCACGGCAGGCTGCATCGCAGGAACCGATCCCGAGAAAATCTGGCAATTGCCGGACACGACCGGCATGAAGGACCAGGTGGTTATGTTCGGCGGCCGCAGCGCTTTCGATAGCGCGATTCGGCTGGCTGGCGCCAAGCTGGTGGTGACCCACACGCATGAGGAGCTGCAAAATGCGCTCAACGACCAGACGGCTATGGTTTACACAACCTCCCTGGGCGACCGGCTGAAGAAAGCCCTGGAAATCACCAAGCGCGCTGGGGTGCCCTTGCTGATGGACGATGCGGCCGGCATTCCCCCCATCTCGAATCTGAAGGTCTATTCCCAGATGGGTTGTGATCTCTATACCTTCAGCGGCGGCAAGGGCCTGCTCGGCCCGCAGTGTTCCGGCCTGCTGCTTGGAAGGAAAGATCTGATTGAGGCGGCCCTGGCCAACACAAGCCCGTGGGAAGGCGCCGTGTGCCGCCCCATGAAGGTCGGCAAAGAAGAAATCATGGGTTGCCTGGCGGCCGTGGAAGCCTGGTTCAAAATGGATCCTGACGCCCTTTACCGGAAGTGGGATGCACGGGTCAAGAAAATTGCCAAGCTGGTGGAGACCGTGCCAGGCGTGAAAACCAATATCTATGTGCCCGAGGGCGGTAACCGCTATCCTACTCTGCGGGTCAGCTGGGACGAGGAAGCATGGAAATTCAGCGTGCAGGACTGCACGAAGAAACTCAGTGAGGGAGAACCCAGAATCGAAGTCCTGACAGCCAGTAACCCAAGCGGAGTGTTGGCCCGGCTCAACAAGGATTTCATGAGGCCCGGCGCCGAGAACCACCTCGACATTATCTCAATGAGCCTTCAGCAGGGAGAAGACCTCATTGTTGGCAGGCGGCTCCGGGAGATCCTGACAGAAGCGCGCAAGTCCGCCTGAAGAGGCCGTGATTTCTAGGCCCTGAAACAGGGCTGTAACTGGCGCCACCAGAAGTCGAGTTCCCTTTCGTCATACTGGTCCAGTTTCAGGCCTGTGCCGTGGCGCATGGTTGCCGTCTTGAAAACGCCCCGCCGCACCAGGACCGACTTGGCAAAAACCATCCCGTAAGTGTGCTCCATGTTGATGGTTGGGAGCAGCTTTTCAAATAGCTCGTAAGCCTCTTTCGTCTTTCCCTCCGCCGTCAGGTCATAAATCTGCGCGTTGATGTCGATAAATCCGCACGCTGGCATGGAGCCTGAGGATCCGCGTGCCATTTCATTCAACAGGTTCATAGCAGCATTGCCGGAAAAGATTCCCTTCATGGCTCCGGACTTTACGTATACCTCGAGCCGGTGCGGCACAGGACTCACTTCCTCCTTGATGTAGGCAAGTTGGGGAAATTCTCTGGCCTGCCGAATGATAAATTCCGTGGACATGCCTGGCCCC
>DATLWV010000158.1:0-35256 GCA_035576145.1 Terriglobia bacterium | reverse complement strand
GAACTGGGCCAACCGGGCGAAAGGGCCGGGCGGGCACCTTGGATCACGACTGCGGGCAGAATTGGCAAAACGCCATTTGCGCCTGCCCCTGCTGGGCAATGATGACACCACCGCCGACCGCAACTACATCAAGGAGTTTGTTTTGAGGGAAAACCGAGAACTGGGCGGGAAATACGGTGTTGAGTACGCTGAAGTGTTCCACTACATTCCGCCCGGCGCGGCCGGCGCCGATCTCGATCCGCGCGTCGCGGCGTACGTCAAAGAACACGCCGTCCCGTCGAGGTAATCAAAGTCGTCCTTACGAAAGGCATAGACGGTCGCCCTGTAATGCCGGATATCTCGCGAACAGATTCTCCATGCTGGAACCCTGAATCTGCAATTTTAGATCCCACGGTGCTCGCGCCGCGCCTTTCATCGATGCCGCCCCCTCCTCATTGCCTCAAATGGCGTGTGAGGAGCCATCTCACCGAAGGATCTTCAGGTGGTGGCTCCTCAACATTTGCCTAGGACGACTAACGTGAAGCGATCCCCTGAGCGCCAGGCGGCACCCCACTGATAGTAGCAATCGACGTCAGGCTTCCATCAGCTTCAATGCGAAACCCGCTGATGGTGCCGTTGCCGCCGTTCCGAACGTAAAGGAAGCGGCTGTTGTCGCTCAGGGCCATGTCGATTGGGACGGCCCCGCCGGCGGTTGAGGCGGCCACTACCTTCAGCAACTCGGGGCTTCCGTCTTCCGCCACAGCATAACTGGATATTGTTCCGCTCCCCGAATTCGCCGTGTACGCGAAATGCCCATTGCGGGGCACCACCACCCAGCAGGCGGCTGTCTGGGTATCGCCGAGCGCTGAAGTAACGACATTCAGGTTTCCATTCTCCCCCACCGTATAAGAGGAAAGGGAGGAAGCTGCGGGACCGCTGCCGACATTTGAAACAATCGCGACATTGTCATGGCCAAAGTCGAATCCAAATGGTGTGGTTCCACTCGAAGAGAAAAACGTCCCCGGTTGAGTAACTCCGTTCTGGTCCACAACAAACGTATCAATCAGGTTGGTGCTCTTCTCAGTCACAACAAGCACGCTGCCATCGGGGCTGAATCCTACCTGCGCTGGCCCCGCCGTCGCGCCACCTGGAAGGTTCTGAATCGAACCAGGCAAGGGTATCAAGAGGTTTGTGGCCGGCTGAATTGTGAATCCTGAGATATTAGGCGTCCCACTAGCATTCAGCACATAAACCAGGTTGTCACGGACAGTCAGGCTGACTGGGAATGAGCCTCCTGATGGAACCGCACCCAGCAGAGTGAGCCGGTCACCTGAAATTGCGAACGTGGAAACGCTGTTACTTCCGGCATTGACGGCAAAAAGCAGCCGATTATCACCGCTCAGCACCACAGCGCCCTGCGAAGCCAGGGGATCGGCGCCGGTCCCGGCGCCGATTCCTCCCGTTGGGAAGCTGGCTGCGAATGTGAGCACTCCAGCCGGGTCACGATGAAAAACTAGAATTGAATTTCCGGTTGTCTGATTGGTCGGCACGTAGACGTTGCCGGACCGGCCCACAGCCTGCGATGACTGAGGCATAAACAGCAGCAGAGCAAGTACGTTTACCGCAAAAAGAAAGTGAATTGGTGTCCGCCTGGATTTGGCACAAGACATTACGATTGACCTCCATGATCGGCTGATCCCGACCCGCATGGTCGCGGAACTCCGTCGTTTTTGAGATTGGGAGGACTACGTCCAGACCCTGAGTTAAACGTTCAGGCCAGATGGTATTTGGAGTCACTCCATTTTCGTAATACCAGCCGCCTCCCCATTTATTCCCCCAAAATGATCCGCGTTGCTGGTTTCGCGAGGACCTCAAAGAAATGAATGTGTTTTTTCAGGAGGGTAATTGATCTGCCGGCGTTGCAAAAGGGATGCTTACTCTCTGCTCCGCGGGGCGGTTCGGTCATTGTCGAAAAGAGCGCCTTCTGGCGCATATATGACGTATTATGCCGTGCGTGCGAATTCTTCGGGTTATATGTTGCTGTTGACCCTGCGAGGGTTTCGCTGGAGCCCCACCTCCGCCGCCCGGATAATAAAAAGAGCCGCAGACAGCGCAAAGGACGGTCTGTGCTCCCTCCTGTACCCTACTTGCTGGCTAATGATTCGCACACAGCGTATTGAAGTCAGATGCTTTCATTTTTTGTTGCGCAACGTAGTGACCATGCGAATCATCAGAAGACCTCAGTTGCCGTACCAAGGGAGAGCGCTGGCCCGGACCGCGCACTATGCTAAACGTCATGAACCTTTGGGTGCTGAAGTGACATGCCTCGCAGCGCCGGCGCAGGTTTCCCAGGATAGGCAGATGAGGTCCTGGCCCGGTCTCCGGTAGGGAGGCAAACGTATAGTCATTGCCGGTGGCTGGCAGGTACGCGGGGTCCTTGGGGCCAACACGAAAAAACCCTCCCGACGAAGTGTTCGCCAGAAGGAGCTTGCGGCTCAATTCGTATTCGGCAATCTTTGTTTCAGTAAGGCGTCCCAGCGTGTCAAGGACAAAGCTACGGGTCTCGACGCTGAGGCTCTTTGTATTCCGTATCGCGAAGATCGTGGCCGGTCATTTCAGGAGGCAAAGGAATGCCCAGCAGGCCCAGAAGCGTGGGCGAAATGTCGGCCAGCGCTCCACCATCGCGTAGCTTCGGCGGCACCTGTTCTGCAATCAAAATGAGCGGGACGGGATTGGTTGTGTGGGCCGTATGCGGGCCGCCCGTCTCAGGATCCACCATCGTTTCAGCGTTGCCGTGGTCGGCCGTAATCACCATCGCTCCACCCTTGGCACGGACAGCTTTGTAAATTTCGCCCAAGCATGCGTCGACGGTTTCAACCGCCTTGACAGCGGCTTCGAGCTTGCCGCTGTGCCCCACCATGTCAGCATTAGCGAAATTGACGATGATGACGTCGCGGCTGCCTTCATTGACGGCATTTACAACCGTCTCCATCACACCGCGGGCGCTCATCTCGGGCTGCAGATCGTAAGTGGCCACTTTGGGCGACGGAACAAGGATGCGGTCTTCGCCCGGAAAAGCTTTTTCTATTCCGCCGTTGAAGAAGTAAGTGACGTGCGCGTACTTTTCCGTTTCCGCCACGCGCAGATTCTTCAACTGCGCTTCCGCCATCACTGCGGCCAGTATGTGATTGAGCGACTGGGGGGAGAAGACGTGCGGGTTGGTGAACGTCTTGTCATAGCGTGTCATCGAGAGGTAGTGCAGGTTCTCTGGATAGCAGCGGCGCTCGAAGCCGTCGAAGTCGGGCTGAGTGAGGGCACGGGTCATCTGCCGGGCGCGGTCGGCGCGGAAGTTGAAGAACATTACGGCATCGTCACTGCGGACGGTGGCCGTGGGACGACCTTCAGGGTCCGTAATGACGATGGGAACCACAAATTCGTCAGTAACTCCCTGGTTGTAGGAGTCCTTGATTGCTGCAATGAGGTCTCCGGCCTTCACGCCCTCGCCGTTGACGATGGCGTCGTAAGCCAGTTGTGTGCGCTGCCAGCGGTTGTCACGGTCCATGGCGTAGTAACGGCCTGAGACCGAGGCGATGCGGCCTACGTTGTACTCGCGCATCTTCTGTTGAAGCGCTTCAACGTATCCGGCCCCGTTGGTTGGCGCCGTGTCGCGGCCGTCAAGGAAAACGTGAACGAAAACTTCGCTGACTTCGTTCTCGCGTGCCATCTTCAGCAACGAGTAGAGGTGCCGCTGATGGGAATGCACTCCGCCATCGCTGAGCAGTCCCATGAAGTGTAGCCGCGTCTTGCGCCCCGCTTCCATCAGTTGGAGCAGTTCGGGCTTCTGGAAGAATTCGCCGCTCTCGATCGAGGCATCAATGCGGGTGATTTCCTGGTAGACAACGCGTCCGGCGCCGATGTTCAAATGGCCCACTTCGGAGTTGCCCATAAGTCCATTGGGCAAACCAACACGCCTGCCGGACGTATAAACCAGCGTGGAAGGATATTCCTTTAGAAGTGCGGTGTAGTTGGGCGTATGCGCCAGCGCAATGGCGTTGTTCTCGCGCTCGGCACGATACCCCCAGCCATCCAGGATGATGAGTACTACCGGTTTTGGTATTTTCATGTTGTTTATCTGAGGCAGGTCTTTGGAAACTAGTGGTCAAAGAATAGTGATCAAGGCCAAACATCAATCCACCGCTCTATTCCCTAACCCCCTAATCTTACGAACACGCGACGGCCGCTTTACCCAGGAATTCCGCTGATTCGCCAAGTTCCTCTTCAATGCGAAGCAGCTGGTTGTACTTGGCAATCCGGTCCGTGCGGCTTGCAGACCCGGTCTTGATCTGCCCGGTCTGGAGGCCAACCACGAAGTCAGCGATGAAGGCGTCTTCGGTTTCGCCGGAGCGGTGCGATACCACGGAGGTGTATCCGTTCCGCCTGGCCAGATCGATGGCGGCCATGGTTTCTGTGACAGTCCCAATCTGGTTCAGCTTGATGAGAATGGAATTGGCGACTCCCTCATCGATCCCCTGCTTCAACCGTTCGGTGCTGGTGACGAAAATATCGTCGCCCACAAGCTGAATTTTGTCATCCAGTTCTTTCGTCAGCTTCTTCCAGCCATCCCAGTCGTCCTGGGCAAGGCCGTCTTCGATGGAGATAATCGGATACTTCTGAACCCAGTCGGCGTAAAGTTCTACCATATCGTCGGCGGACTTGTTCGACTTGTCCGACTTGTAGAAGACGTACTTGCCGTCCTGGAACATCTCACTGGCTGCCGGGTCAAGCGCCAGAGCGATGTCGGAGCCCGCCGAATAGCCTGCAGCCTCAATAGCCTCAAGGATCAATTCCACGGCCTCGACGTTCGACTTCAGGCTGGGAGCGAATCCGCCTTCGTCACCCACAGCAGTTGAATAGCCATGCTCCTTCAGGATCTTCTTCAGCGTGTGGAACGTCTCGACACCCATGCGCAAAGCACTGGAAAAAGTCTCGGCGCCCACGGGCATAATCATGAATTCCTGGAAGTCCACCGTATTGTCCGCATGCACCCCGCCGTTCAGCACATTCATCATGGGCACCGGCAGCACGCGGGCTGAAATCCCGCCCAGGTAGCGATAGAGCGGCAATCCGGCAGAACGTGCCGCAGCCCTGCACACGGCCATGGAAACGGCGAGGATGGCGTTTGCGCCCAGGTTGCTCTTATTGGGCGTGCCGTCGAGTTCGATCAGCCGCTCGTCGATTTCCGACTGACGGCTGGCTTCATGCCCGCCCAGTTCGCGCGCAATCACTGTGTTGATGTTTTCAACGGCTTGCAGCACGCCCTTGCCCTGGTAGCGGCGCTTGTCGCCATCGCGCAATTCTATCGCCTCATGCTCTCCGGTGGATGCACCGGAAGGGACTGCCGCACGGGCAGCGGCGCCATCGCGAAGGCGAACTTCCGCCTCCACTGTCGGGTTCCCCCGGGAATCGAGAATCTCACGGCCAACAATCAGATCAATTTCAGCCACTCAGGTCTCTCCTTTACTGAATATCAAAACTGTTCATTGTAACATAGCAACTTGGGAATACTGTGATCTGGGGCACACTGTCCACTGCCGGGAGCGGGAGTTCAATCCTTGCCACGGGATCGTGG
Organism: Terriglobia bacterium; assembly: GCA_035576145.1. Lineage (GTDB taxonomy): Bacteria > Acidobacteriota > Terriglobia > UBA7540 > UBA7540 > SCRD01. The sequence continues at coordinate 29,648 of DATLWV010000158.1, read as the reverse complement.
ATGGCGGAATAATGTCCTGCGAATCCGCATGTACAACCTCAACACTGAACAACGGAATGCAGTGGAGCACGGAGAGGGGCCACTGCTGGTGATCGCCGGCCCCGGAAGCGGCAAAACGCGAGTCATCACGCAACGGATCGTCTACCTGCTTGAAAATGTGCCCGGGCTTCAGCCGGAAAACATCCTGGCGCTGACCTTCACTGACAAGGCCGCAGGAGAAATGAAGAGCCGCGTGGGCCATGAGCTGCCCGGCCTCGAAACCAGCCCCCACATTTCCACTTTCCACTCGTTCTGTTACGGCGTTCTGCGCAAGCGGCACTTTGAGCGGAAGCTTCTCGACAAGATCGATATATGGATCTTTCTGCGCCGAAGGATGGAGCAGCTTGGCCTGGAGTATTACCAGAAGCTCGCGGCGCCCGGCGCCTTCCTCCACGACCTGAACAACTTCTTCTCGCAGTGCCAGGATGAACTTGTCGGCCCGGATGAATTTGAAGCTTACGTTTGCAAACGAGAGAGCGAATTCCAGGGGCGTGCGGCGTCGCTGGATGCGCCCGAGCGCTTGCTGCAGGAGGAAGAACTCCGCAAACAACAGGAGTTGGCGCGTGTGTTCCGCACCAGCCGGCGACTGATCGAGGAGGCTGGTTGTTCGAGCCTCGGCACCCTCATCAGTGAAGTAGTCCACCTCTGGGACCGTGAGCCGGAGACACTGGAAGAATACCGCCGGCAGTTCCTCTATGTTCTTGTGGACGAGTTTCAGGACAGCAATTACGGCCAGGTGCAACTGCTGAAGCACCTGGTTGCGCCGCCCTTTAACATCACCGTGGTGGGCGATCCCGACCAGGCCATCTACCGATTCCGTGGTGCGGCGCACGGAACATTCGAAATGTTCAAGCAGGTGTTTCCCGCGCCCGAAGTGGTGTACCTCAACCGCAATTACCGTTCCACCAGGACGATCCTCCGAGCCTCGGATGTGGTGATTGCCTGCAACGAACAACGCGATACCGAGAAGCCGCCGCTTGTCACTGAAAATCCGGAGGGTGCCAGTGTCTTCCTCCTCTCTTCTCCCAACTACGCCGCAGAGGCTGATGGGGTTGCGGGCTTGGTGCAGGACCTCACTCGAGGAAAACGAGCTATCGGGGAAATTGCCGTCCTCTATCGCGCGCACGGCCACCGTGACCTGCTGGTGCGCGAGTTCCGCCGAAGAAGAATTCCTTTTGTCATCCGCGGACTCTCCCTGCTCTCCACCACCATCATGCGCGACTTGCTGGCTTATTTGCGCCTCGTACATTCTCCGCATGACAACATCAGCCTGACGCGCGTGCTCCTTGCCCGCCGGTGGGATTTCCCTGAAACACTGGCGCTCGACCTGCGCAGGCAGGCTGCGCGGAATCGTTGTTCGATTTACGACGCCGTCCGGCAGGCGGAACAATCGCTTTTCAAGGCAGACCTGCAGAACACTCGCTGGCGGGAATTGAAATCGATTCTCGGAGAACTCAGAAAGAAAGTCGAGAGCGTCCCGTTGACTTCCCTTCTGGATCTGATGACCGAACTACTCGAACTGAAGTTTGTCCCTGGCAGCAACGACGCTGCCTGCCTGGAGGCCTTCAAGAAGTTTCTGATCCAATGGGAGGAAAAGAGCGAGACGGGCAGGTTGCCTGAGTTCATGGAGTACTTCGGCTACTTTCTGGAAGCGGGTGGAAAAATAGAAGCGCCGGAGCCGCCTGAACCGGCGAACGCAGTTCAAATGATGACTGTCCACGCATCGAAGGGCCTTGAATTTCCCGTCGTCTTCATCCTGAGCGTCGCCTCGCGGCGTTTCCCCCATGGTGAGCAGAGGCCGGTCATCGAATTCCCGGATCAGCTTCGCAAAGGGCCTGTTCCACCAGTCAATCTTCACCTGGCGGAAGAACGCCGGCTGTTTTATGTCGCCATGACGCGCGCTTGCGAACAACTCTATGTTTCAAGCGTTGGCGCAAAGGGGAAAAAGGCATCGATCTTCATCGAGGATCTGCTTTCCGACCCAGTGGTGCAAGGGAGGGACATTGCGAGAATCGACTTTGAAGAATTAACCGAAAAGAATGAAGCGGCAGAGAAGCAAGAACCTGCAAAGCCACCTTCAAAGAAGGTCGCGCGGAGCACCCGTCCCTCGCAGCCTGCACTTTTTGGTGAGCCCGCGCCGGCTCCCGACACTGTCCGCCCACCGATTGCGGAATGGGCCCAGGCTGTTCCTGTGGCTGCTTCTGACGGCAAACTGCGATTGAGTGCAACGGCAATTGAGACCTATCTCGAATGCCCGCTGAAATTCAAATTTAGCCACCTGTTCCACATTCCGACGGGCCCGCAGGCTGCACTGACATTTGGCAACATCATGCACCAATCTGTGCGCCACTATTTCAGGCTGCGGAAGGACGGCAAGGTCGCTTTCGACGAATTGAGCCAGTTTTATCTGGGCTCGTGGAAAGACGTGGGATTTGAAGATTCTTATCAGGAAGAGACCTATCGCAAATCCGGGCTAAGCCAGCTTCGCGAATTCACAGACCGCCACAATGCGTTGCCGATTGCGGCTGAAAGCGTTCGCATGGAAGTCCATTTCGAGCTCCCGATGGAGGACGTGGTGCTCGAAGGCCGCATCGACCAGATCAACCCCGTCAAGCCGCGCGACCCGCGCCTGGTGCAACTGGTCGATTACAAAACGGGGCGGCCCCGGACACAGAAAGACGCCGACAAGAGCCTGCAGCTTTCCGTCTACGCTCTCGCCGCTCGCCACCAAATGAGACTTGAACCCGAAGGATTGATTTTCTACAACCTCACCAACAACCAGCCCGTGGCAAGCGTTAGGACCGAGAAGGAACTGGACGCGGTGCAGCAGAAGATCCTCACCGTAGCGGAAGACATCCGCCGGATGATTTTCCCTCCGGCGCCTGGCTTTGCATGCAAGTATTGTGAATTTGTCCCGGTCTGCCCTGCCCACGAAGAGGACTTATAATCCGTGTTGCGGTTCGACTATTGAAGAATTGTTGGGAGAAATCATGAATTCGTGGACCCTTTTCATTATCGGGATAGCAATTGGGGGATTAATCGGATGGCTGCTCGCCAGCCTGCGCCGGAACTCCGCCTTGTCCGCTCTGCAAATCGAGGCAGAAGGAAAAACGAAGGGCGCCGAAAGCATGGCGGGCGTGCTTCGCTCTCAGGTAACAGACCTTGAGGCAAAGTTGGCTTCCAGCGAGCAGCAGATGCGAAACGAAGCCAACTTTCGAGTGGCGGCGGAAACCCGCCTGACGGAAACGCAGTCCAACCTCGAGGACCAGAAGAGACTACTGGAAGAAGCGAGAGAGAAACTTGCAGACGCATTCCAGGCACTATCCGCGCAAGCGCTGAAGAGCAACAACCAGGCATTCATTCAGCTGGCACGCAGCACCTTTGAAACCATTCAGACGCAGGCGAAGGGTGAACTCGAAACACGAGAGGAGGCAATCAAAGGCCTGGTCAGTCCGCTGATCGAAACTCTGAAGCGATACGAAGCGCAAATCCAGGAGATGGAAAAGACCCGCCAGAGCGCCTACGGCTCTCTGGAAGAACAGCTTCGCAACCTGGCGATGGTGAACCAGCAGTTGCAGAAGGAAGCAGGAACGCTGGCGAATACGCTCAAGGGCGGCCCGGCAGTGCGGGGGCGCTGGGGAGAGATGACGCTAAGGCGTGTGGCGGAACTTGCGGGCATGTCGGAGCACTGCGATTTTACGGAGCAGGAGAATTTTGAGTCCGCAACAGGGCGCCAGCGGCCGGACATGATTGTCCACCTGCCCAACGGACGCGAGATTGCTGTAGACGCAAAGGCGCCGCTGCAGGCCTTCCTGGATGGAGCCGCTGCGACCACTGAAGATGAACGCAGAGAAAAACTCTCCCGGCACGCGCAGCTTGTCCGGGAACGGATGAAGGAACTTTCCGCCAAGGCTTACTGGGATCAGTTTGATCCCGCGCCCGAAATCGTGGTGCTCTTTCTGCCAGGCGAATCATTTTTCAGCGCCGCGCTCGAACAGGACCGCACGCTGCTGGAAGATGGAATGCAGAAGCACGTGGTGATTGCAACACCCACGACTCTGATCGCACTGCTGCGTGCCGTAGCTTTCGGATGGCGGCAGGAACAGATTGCGGAGAATGCGCGGGAGATCAGCGCCCTGGGTAAAGATCTCTACGACCGGGTGCGGACCTTCCTTGGACACTTCGAAGGGGTAGGCTCGTCTCTGCAACGGGCTACGGAAAATTACAACCGCGCTGTCGGATCACTTGAATCGCGCGTGCTCCCTTCTGTGCGCAAATTCAAGGAGCTTGGCGCGGCCACCGGCGATCCGATTGCGGAACTTGAACCGGTGGATGAAATCAGTCGCGAGCTGAACGCTCCGGAGCAGGATACCTCGGAATGAAGTTTAATGGGCAGCAAGGCACGAAGAATAAGGATGAGCTGCGGCGGGGAAAGTGGGGACAAAAAATTCGGGGATGCATCTCTGCATCCCCGAACCTTCTCTTTCAATCTGACTGAAGAGTGTTACCTCTTCTTCTTTTTCGCTTTTGCCTTCGGCTTCGCTTTGGCTTTTGCCTTCGGCTTTGCTTTCTTCTTTGCTGCCATTTTATTCTCCTCTCAAACGTTGTGAGATCGCGTCAGCTAAAAACTGACGGAGCGCGTGCTCAGTCACAATGTATAGTGACACTAGATAATCTTGTCAAGAAGAAAGTGAAGCGACGTTCCGGAGTTGAAAGTAAAAAAATTCTCCTATCACATCTTTTTTTGTCGAATTGAGTGAACTTCGCGTCCGTTTACTGAACTTTTTGTGATCTGAAAACTTCAAAGCGCAAGCATTTTTTCCTGCATCCAAGTAAACTGAAAGCGAGGATGAACAGAATGAGTCAACGTCAGCGAACAAAATTTTCCAACCGCCTCGGACCCGCATTAATAGCAGCCCTGGTGCTTGTACCGTTTTTTCTCATTGTCCCGATACCTGCAGCGCAGGAGGTCCCACAGTCGCCCGAAACGATCCTGAAAGTCACGACAGAAGCCGTCAACGTCTATGCCGTCGTGCGGGACAAACACCGCCGACTGATTCCCGACCTCACCAAAGATGATTTCGAAATCAAAGAAGACAACATTCCTCAAAAGATTACGTACTTCACGCGCGAAACAGACACTCCGCTCACTATCGCAATCATGATCGACACCAGCCCGAGCCAGGAAAGAGTTCTGGACACGGAGCAGCGTGAAGCGAAGAATTTCCTGCACCAGGTGTTGCGCCCCAAGGACCTTGCATGCGTCATCCACTTCGATTTGGAAGTCGAACTTCTGCAGGATTTCACCGCCGAACTCCGCCCGCTTGACGCTGCAATTGATGAAACCGTCATCAACGGTGGCGGCCACGGTGTGTTGCCTTCTCCGCTGCCAGCCAGGAACATCGGCGGCACACATCTTTACGACTCCATTTATCTCGCTGCCAACGAACTGATGAGCCATGAGGTGGGACGCAAGGTGCTGATCCTCCTCACGGACGGCGAAGACCAGGGAAGCCAGGAAACTCTTAACCAGGCGCTTGAGGCGGCGCAGAAATCCGATTGCATCATATATGCCGTCGACATTGTCGACCGCGCCTTTTACAGATTCAGCAGTATAGGCTTCAACGGGGACGCGGTTCTGCGCAAGCTTTGCGAACAGACCGGAGGAGATGTCATCAAGGTAACGAAAATCCAGAACACTGCTGCGGCGTTTCAGAGGATCGCCGACGAACTGCGGACGCAGTATCTTCTTGGATACACGCCATCCAACCCCAGAAAAGATCCCGGATTTCGCAAGCTCGATGTCCGTGTCACTCACGGCGGCTATAAAGTCCAGACTCGCAGCGGATACTATCCGCACTCGTGAAACACGGCATGGAGCCGGGCGCCGTTTCCTGCTCCTTCACACAATATCCTCTTTGCTGAGACAGACGTTTGCCGTCCCAATCTGCATCGGCCTCCAGCTCTTTCCAATCAATTGTTGAGGACCACAAGGTCTTGAGTGGGACCAGAACACCAGCCCGCCGGCTTTCACGCTCTGGCATTATTGAGGAGGAGCAAAGTAACCGGGCTTTGCCTGCACGCGGAAATCTTTCTTGTCTGTCTTGATAGAGATCTTTCGGAAGGTACCATCGTGCGCCGCATTCGTGGAAACGTAGGCAAGACTGTACTGGCTGCGCAGCTCATTGGCAATGTGTTTGAAGTCCGATTCCATTTGGCTTTCCTGGGTATTGAAAAAGAACTCGCCTCCCGTTTCTTTTGCCAGGTACCTGAGGACCTTGTCACCGCGTGCTTGAATGCCTGTCCAGTTTGTGCTGATGGCATAGATCGTCGCTTCGGCCTTCTGCGCCATGGACAGAGCTTCCTCCCGTGAATGCTCGCTAAAATTGTCCTGTCCGTCGGAAACAACAATCAGTACGCGGCGAAGGTAGGGTTCGGGCTGCGGACTGTAAACCATTTTTTCCTTGCAGGCATAATAGATGGCATCGTATAGCCCTGTGCCGCCACCCGCCTGAAGCGAATGGATGCCTTCCTTGAGCTTGTCAAGGTCATCCGTATAGTCCTGGATCATCACCGGCTCAACGTCGAACCCCACAACGAACGCCTGGTCCGTATCTGGCCGGACGGTGTCATATAGAAAATCGATGGCGGATTCCTGCTCAAACTGCAATCGCAGACGAATGCTGTTGCTGGTGTCAATCAGAATTCCAATTCGCAGCGGAAGGTTGGTTTCGCGGCCAAAGAAACGGATTTGCTGTTGCTTGCCGTCCTCAAAAACACTGAAGTCGTCCTTGGACAGGTTCGAAATAAGCCGGCCCTTCTTGTCAATTACGGTGAAAAGGACGTTGACAAGGTTCACCCGGACCTGAATCTGGGCGGCGGCCTCCTGCTCCTGATTCACGGTTGTGCTCTGGTTCGATTCTGATTCTTGCGAAGTCTGTGCGGCGGACAGTCCCGCCAGAAAAAAACCGATCAGTAGCAACCCGAGGAACTTCTTCATCGTTTTCCTGATTGACTTTCCCGATCATTATAGAGGGCCGGTTGGGCACCGTCAACGAACCGTTCAGTAGAATTGTGCCGCGAGCACTTTCGTCCACTCTCCGCTCCCTTGTGGGAGGTTGACCAAGTCTGCGGCCAACCTGCTATATACTGAGTAGGACTCTGCAGAGGCAGCAGTGGTTTTGCCCCAGCTTGCCTGGAGCAACAATTCAGAGGAGGGGGCCAACACCAGGTCGCAGCATATTGGATTGCTCAATGGCAGTCCAATGAGGTCTGCAGCCGGGGAACAGCAATCGAGAAGAGGAGGCAGTGTGAGATATTGCATAATCTGTACTGGCTTGGCCCTTTGCCTGATTATCGCCCCGGGTGCCTCTTTCGCAGCACCCAGCCCCAACCCGGTCCGCCCTGCATTGGCGGCGGGAAACCAAGGGCAGGGTCGTGGCAACCAGGGGCGTGGAACTGAAGGTAAAGAAAATGGCCGAGGGCACGGCCAGGGCCACTCGAAGGGAGAAAGCGTAACTGTGGCTTTTTCGATTCACGACCAGGAGGTCGTCCACAGCTACTTCCGGGAATATCCGTCGGACCTCCCTCCCGGCCTGGCCAAACGCGGTGGCGACCTGCCGCCGGGGCTGGAGAAACAACTGAGGAGAAACGGCACTCTTCCTCCCGGCTTGCAGAAGCGGTTACAGCCTTGCCCCATCGGGCTGGAACGCCGGCTGCCTCCCCTGCCTGAAGGTTATTCCCGCAAAATGCTGGGAACTCAGTTGCTGATCCTCGACAGCATGAATGTAATCCGGGACATTATGATCTTATCGAGGTAAGTATCTCAGAGAAGTCTATGTTCCTAAACCAATTAGCCTGTTTGAGGCAGAAGGACAGGGGTAATTTCTACATTCTTATAGCTAGTCGCGAACGGTTTTCAGTGCCATTGTGCGCGAGCAGGAAGGATAATCATCTGGTAAAATAGCACTTCAATAAAGTGGTGTATGGTCCTCCGAATTTTCTCTTTGACGAGCGAGAAGGTTAAGTGGTCAAATTAATTATTGGTCGCTGGGGGTATTAACTCTGGGGGGCCATAGGCAAATAGAGGAGGGATCCTATGGTGCGGTTTGGAAATAAGGTTCTGACGCTTGCGCTCGCGATTGCGGTGCTGCCGATTGTCGCCCAGGCTCAGACGAGCCTCGCAGAAGCACAGAACCAGCACTGGCTCCCTGAGGGAACCGAGTTCAAGCTTGTCCTCCACACGAAGATCAGCTCCAAGACCTCCAAAAAGGGCGACATCGTCATGACCACGTTGTTCGATCCCATCTATTCAGAGGATGATGAGGTAATCCTGCCCAAGGGCATTCGTGTGGATGGCCGGGTCCAGGAAGTCCATGCAGCAGCCCATCGCGGCAAAGGCGGCCAGTTATATGTACTTTTCAACTCTCTCACTCTTCCTGACGGCCAAAAGCTGGCGATTACTGGTTCCCTGACCGAGGTTTTCGGCAGTGGAAACAACGGAGGGAATTCCAGCGTGGACGCCGAAGGCGACCTCAAGGGTGGCGGCCCGGGTAAAGCGCAACGGATTATTCTGTTCGGTGCCCCTACGGCGGCTGGCGTTGCTGCGGGCGGGGTTGGGATCGGTATCGCGGCCGGTGTGGGAGGCGCGCTTGCGGCTTATTTCCTGCCCAAAGGGAAACAGGCTGAACTTGCCTCTGGTTCTCTGATCGGCATGCGCCTGGATAGAGATCTGACCATAACCATTCAGCCTCAGCAACAAAAGCAAAACGGCGCCAACGCCCAGGCCTTAATCAAAAAATAGATTCCCATACGGTATTCGAGAATATCTTACAGGTGCCTGGCAGCGCGCCAGACTTGAAGTGTTCCTTTTGCAACCCCGTTGCGCCGGCCCTTCGCAATGAGCCCAGGTCAACCCCAGACACGCCAGCGCGGGCCACAATCAGGCCCAAAAGACCGTCGCAATCAGAATTGGATCACGATGTTGATGGATAGGGCGTACGTGTAGCAACAAGGGCCAGTGGTTATGCCCATTCGAGCGGACTGTGCGCCCTGGAAGCCACGGGCCTGAGCGCTTTCAGGCTTGCAGCCTTCTCAGGCGCGCTTTTACCATTGAGGATTTCGAGGGCCTTTTGGAGCTGTTTATCGTCTGGGCCGCCAAATTTAGGAGCGGCTGTTTCTCCGGCCTCAGCGGCGGCTTCACTTTCAGCAGCCTGCATCACATTCGGGGTGATGCCATTGCCGGGAATGGGCTTGCCGTCGGGCGTGTAGTACTTGGCGACCGACAGCAGCAGGGCAGATCCGTCACCCACAGGGATGAGTTTCTGGTAAACGCCTACCCCAAAGCTTGTGACCCCCACCACGTCGCCTCGCTTATTGTCGAGAATGGCTCCGGCCACTATTTCCGCCGGCCCTGCTGTCGATTGGTTAATCAAAACAACCAGCGGCAGCTTGGTAACCTGGTCAGAAGATTGAGCTACGACTTCTTTCCGGGGGTAGCGCTGGCCGTAGAGATAAGTGATCAGCCCGTGGTCAAGAAAGAGGTTGGCCGCCTTTTCGCCTTCATTTTCGATCCCGCCAGCGCAATCTCTTAAATCCAGAACGATCTTGCTGTTTCCGGCGGCAATAAGCTGCTTGAGTTGGGCGGCAATTTCATCGGATTTTCCCTGGTCAAACGTGGGCACTCGGACATACGCGGTATTGGGGTCAATCGTTTTGGCCACCAAAGGAGCGTTCTTGAGGATCTCGCGGGTCAAGGTGAGTTTTTCAGGCTGCCCCTGCGTCCCCTTGATCACGGACATTGAAACGGAAGTCCCTGGAGCGCCGTCCAGTACCCGGTTGATCTGGACCACGGAAGATTCCCGAATGCGGTCGCCGTTCACTTCATCAATCAGGTCACCTGGACTAATTCCGGCTTTTTCCGCGGGGCTATCCGGCAAAACAGACACAACGGTGGCAAATCCCATCCTCTTCGAGAGGTAGATCCCCACGCTCGCTGGGCCCGGATCAGGGTGCTGCATGTATTCCTTATACTCTTCGGGAGTGAAGTACGTGCTATAGGGATCAAGCGCTTCCAGCAGCCCTCGGATGGCGCCCTTCGTGACGTTCTTCAGGTTGGGCTGGGTCACGTACTCCTGTTGGATCCTGGAGAGGACCTGGCTGTAAACACCCAGGTCACGGTAAGATTTCTCACCCTGGTCGGTGCTGCCCCGGCCAAGAACTCCTCCAATGATGACGTAAAAAACCAGCAGCGAGGATATAAAAATCACAACCAGGCGGACGCGCTTTGTCATCGAGTTGTTACTCCTTCGGCGGTTACCCCTTGGGACCCCTAGGAGACACTATAACATACCTCCAGTACCCGTGCATTGACATCCCGGGCGCGGTTTTGTGGCCTGGCTCTACCCTTATGCTCCTCATCAATTTTATCGATTGGACGTGAGAGGCCTAACCCGTCAAGATAATGTTGTGGCATCGTTTACCAACAGGAGACCACGAGTATGCAAGGACTTAACCTCAATGAGGCGTTCACGCTGATTTAATCACAATTTAACTCCACCGTAATAATCGTTACTCACAATGAATATTTAACACGTTCCCGAATTGGCGCATTTCAGCCAAAGTGAAAAGGAGGGAGCTTATGCAAAACCCGGCGCAAGTCTTAAAGCGCTTTCTGGTTGCCAGCGATTTTGACCAGACGCTCAGCTTTCATGATTCGGGGTATGTCTTGAGCGAGATGGTAGGCATTCCGGGCAAAGAATTCGAACGCAAGACCACCATCCTTGCGGTACAAAACTTTGTCCAGCAGGGCGCCGAACTGTCTTACCTGTTGCTCCACGACCCTGACCTGCACACCCGAGTCCGCAAGGAGCACCTCATCCGGACCGGAAAAAACATCCGGCTCAAGCGAAATATCCAGCAACTGCGGGACCTTTTGGGGAGAGCCATCGAGGGCTACGCGTTTGAATTTCATGTGCTTTCTGCCGCACCGCAGGAAGTGGTGGAATCGGCGCTTGAAGGCATCATCTCTCCTGACCACGTTCATGGAACCCTGTTGCGTTACGACCGCTCCGGCCGCGTAGAGGGCATCATCCGCGTCAATGCGGGCTACGGAAAAGTCACCACCCTCGACGACCTGCAGACCTTGCTGCAAATTGGCGCTGATCGCGTCGTCTACGTGGGTGACGGCAGTTCCGACGTCCACGTCATGCTGCACGTAAATCAGCGCGAGGGATTCACTCTTGCTGTGTCAGAAGCCCGCACCATCGCCCAGATTGCCCGGAGAACCGTCCTCAGCGACGATGCCCTGAGCGTTCTGGTGCCAATCCTGGAAGAGATCGCCGGCTGGAACCGGCAACGCATCCGAAGCTTTTTTGAGGAACAGGGCCTGCTGATTCAGGGCTGGGACAAGGTGCAGGCCGACTGGCTTACTTTCCGTTCATCCACCCAATCAAATGGGCGTCCTCGGGCCGGATACTGAAGGGCCACCGGCAAGCTACTTCTGGCCGAACCCAAGCGCAGGATTCGGATCGTCCGGATTTGCGCTCATTGTGGCAAACTTCGTCGGAGACAATATGTAAAAAATCGACGTGCCGGAACCCAGGGTCACTTTTCCGATAGACGACACCGAGTAGGTGGTAGAGCTTGGTTGGGCGGAAAGCAGCGTGCCCTGCATATTTTCGTCTCTGGTGATCGAGTGGTTTCCGGCGCCATCAAAGGTGACGGCACCGCTGCTCAATGTCGCCGGCAAAACTCCATACGGGGGCGGTACCGGCGCCGTTGCAAAAGCATGGTCGCCAAAGAAGCCGGCGAAATTCAGTGACGAATTTGTGAACGGCCCCGCAGATTGCACCTCAAATGTCCCCGCAGTGACGCCGCTGTCTGTACCGAGAATAAACGCCTGGTTCGCGGAAACCAGATAGCCAGTCAGGGAAGGCATACCCTGAGGAGCCGTCAACGTGAAACGCCCCGTACCCGAATCGGGTGCCGTGTAGACTCCGCTACCCGTCACCGTTGTCAGTGTGCCCGCGCTGTTCTCATCCATAGAGAAACTGGCATTGCCGCTTCCGTCAAACGTAACGGCGCCCAGTCTCACTTGAGAACCGCTGGCCGTGGCCGTATCAACGCCCATCACCACCGTTGCGTTGAGAGAAGTGTTGGAATAAGGCCCCCCCGTTTGCGCATCGATTTCTCCCGTAACGAGTCCTGAGGCAGAAGCGGTGTCCAAGCTGATCGCCAGAAGTTTACTGGTTGAAACAATGTAGAAAACGTAGTCGGACGGGGCGGGTGAGATGCCGTCGAGCGTTGCGGTGCATCGCCCCGTAGTCGTATCCACGGTGTAAGTGCCCGCATTTCCGATTGCGCCGTTGGCTGTGAGAGTGCCGCTGTCGTCGGCGTCAAACACGCCGCCCGTGATGCCGCCTGAGCCGTCAGCCGTAAACTGGCCCGTAACAGCGAGTCGGCTTCCCGCCATGTCCGAGCCGGTGAAGCCAAACGCATAAGCGCCAGCCACTGCGGCTTTCAGAAAAGCGGTGCTGTCCTGCCATTCTATGACGCCGCTCATGAGGTAGCCGCTCGAGTCAAACTCCACGGCGGAACCCTTCTCAGCGGTACCCCCGGTAAGATTTCCCACCGCGATTGCCATGGTGTAAGTGGACCCGGCAGAGTTGGTGAAAGTAATGACACCCCGGTTGTCCGCTCCCACTGCGTAGGTCCCTGAAATGATGGTCAAGCTGGATTGTGGAGCTGCACCCGTGTCATTCACGTCCTCCACGCCGCCCGTTATCGCTCCGGCGCCATCGGCCACAAAACTCCCTGCCACGCCCACCCGGTTTCCGTGGGTGTCGTAGCCGCTCAACAAAAAGGCGTAACGCCCGCTCAGTTCCGTGTTGTTCGCTCCGGAACCGTTGATGGTAATGCTGAATGGCTGAGTGGTTGTCTGCGGCGGCATGCTTGAATCTGTCACCATCACGGTAAAGCTGGTGGTTCCGGCCACGGTGGGCGTTCCGGAAATATTCCCGCTGCTGGCATCCATGTAGAGCCCTGTCGGCAAAGTGTTAGAACTGATGCTCCAGGTTACAGGCAACGTTGCATAAGCAGCTTCAACGGTGGCATTGTAGGGCAGGTTCACTGTGCCGTCGGCAAGCGCAGTGGTCGTGATCGTCAAAGGCGGCTCGATGGTTATGCTGAGCTGTTGTGTCGCCGTCTGTGTGGATGAATCAGCAACCTGAACGGTAAAGGTCGATTTCTCAGAAGTGGTCGGGCTCCCGGAAATGACACCGGTGCTTGCATTCAGAGAGAGTTCGGCAGGAAGGTTTCCGGCCGTAATCGACCACGAAAAAGGTCCGGTGCCCCCGTTTACGGCAAGCGTCGCGCTGTACGCCAAGTTCACCGTGCCGGTCGGCAGCAGGGTTGTTGTAATAATGAGGTGATTCACAACAATGATGCTGAACTGGTGACTGGCTGACATCGGCACGGGGGCTGAATCGGTGACCTGCACGGTGAAAGTCGATGTTCCGGACGAAGCAGGTGTTCCGAAAATGACCCCGGTGGTCGCATTCAGAAAAAACCCAGCGGGAAGGTTCCCACCTGTAATCGACCACAAAAGAGCTCCCGTTCCCCCGCTTGCGTGCAATGTGGTGTTGTAGGAAGTTCCCACAATACCGCCGGGCAACGAAGTTGTGGAAATAGCCGGGGGTGGATTCACCAAAACCATAGCTGAAGCGAAAGCGGTATTTTTCGCCACCGACGTGGCCTTCACCGACACGTTCATCGCCGAAGAAACGCTGCCCGGGGCGTTGTATGTTGCCCCCGCCTTCGAAGTGTTGGTTAGTGTTCCGCAACCACTGCCACCGCAACCGCTCCCGGCCAGACTCCAGGAAACACCCTGGCCGTTGGCATCGTTGGAGACGCTGGCGGTGAACTTTACCGTCTGCCCCTGGTCAATACTTTGCTGCGTTCCGGGTGATATTGCGACGGATAGTTGTGGAGTTATCGGGCTTGTCGAGACGGGGGCGCTTGCACCGCCCCCGCAGCCGGTGAGAAACAATGTAAAAAGAGCGACTACAGTTGCGGCATTCTTCACGCTGACTTGCTACCCCCTCCCGAATAGGCAAGCCGTCCGTTCGATCAATGAATTGGTTGCAGGCAGAATACCTTTACGACGGATACACTGTCAATAAAAATACAACCACACAACTCTTACTGTACTTTTCAGTAACCTCAACGATTGAATTCGCGACGGAGACAGCTGGGATTTCGTCCTACTTGCTACGCGGTCTGACTTTTTCCCAGGGACCCAATGAAAAAGGAGCCGATGTGAGTTCCTGCAGTTGAAGAAACAAATTCTTGATTTCCACTTGATTGTTCGCTTTTTATTCGCCTATAATAACGACAACCAAGAGCCGTGTGGCTCCTATAGTCACAGCAGGAGGAATCTGATGGCACTGACGCGGCGGCAAAAGCAGGTCCTGGATTTCCTGATCCATTTTATCAACCAGCACGGATATTCGCCGAGCTTCGAAGAGATGGCGGCAGGGCTCCATCTTTCCTCGCTTGCAACCGTGCACAAGCACCTGCAAGTCCTGGAGAAGAAGGGGTTCATCCGCCGCCGGTACAATCAGAGCCGCTCGGTGGAAGTGGTTGCCATTCCCGGGTCGGTGCCCTACGGGAAAGACATCACGCACTCGGAAGGGGCGCAACCAGGAATTGGACAACCAACGGCCGCCCCGATGCCCACGGACTCAATCCACTTCCATCCCTTGCCGAATCTTGAATTCCCACTGCTCGGCCACATCGCGGCGGGCCAGCCTGTGGAGGCAATTTCGCATCCGGAGAACTTCTCACTGGGTGATTTTGCCAGCCGTAAGGGAAAGATATATGTACTGCGTGTTAAGGGCGATTCCATGGTGGATGATCACATCTGCAACGGCGACTACATCCTGGTGGAAAACACCGAGACGGCGCAAAACGGCGAAATCGTGGTAGCGCTGATCGGGGGAATGGAGGCCACGCTGAAACGCTTCTTCCTGGAAGGGGCTGACAGGGTCCGGCTGCAGCCTGCGAACGCACAGATGGATCCTATTGTCGTGCCCGCCGGTGATGTAAAGATCCAGGGGCGGGTGATTGGAGTCCTGCGCAAGTACTAGCACGGACCGCAGCATCTGAAGCCGCGGCCCATGCGAAACCTATCGCTCCTGCCTACTGCCCCGGCGTACTCTGCGCTGCCGGGATCGCGAACTGAGAATCACTGATGGGGACGTTCTGCTGCACCTGCGCCACCTGGACGGTTGACCGGCCCCGCGGGCCGGCAACCGTCCACTGGAATGGCATTTTCACCCCATCAACCTCGCGGTAGTCGGAATAATCAGTCTGCTGCGGCAGCCGGCCAAGTGGCGTCTGAGTGAAGTAAACCATCCGGAGCAGCAAACCCGATTGCTCACTGAAGAATAGTTGTACCGGCGGTTTGCCGGGACGGATGCCGAGCACCACATAGGCCGCTTCATCACCCACTTTTTGCGGAGGCCGTTCGCGTAGGAATCTGAAAACCTTTTGGATATCCAGAGGGAAATAGAAATCGGCCTCAAGGCTCGCTCGGTCAAGCTCACTACCTTCCAGCTGATGCGGCGGCCGGGGCATCATCGACGCCCAGCCCTCATGCCCGTCAAAAGTTGTTATGCTCTGGCCGCGTGGGGACTTCATCACAGAGGCCCGAAGGTCCGGGGCCTTGGAGTAAATCTCGACCGGCAGTGCATGCCCAAAAGCCGCCATTGTGCCCGTAATCACGCGGCTCTTGACCTTTCCAAGGGCATCCGCGCCACCCAAGGCCTCGACGTACTTGGCGACTATGGCGGGAGGCTGCGGAAGGGAGGCGAGATTCGTGGGTGCACCATGCTCCTCCCCTTGAGCGGGCTGCCTCGGGGTTTCACCGGCTTCAGCAATCTCGGGCATGGCTGCGGGATGCTCGGAACCGTTGTGGCAGGAGTTGCATGTAACTTCCAAATTCCCGTGGAAGCTGTCCTTGTTAATAGAGAACATCATCTGCATCATCTCGCGGGCGCGCTGCTTCGGCTTCTTGGTGTCCTCATCAAAGTGGTGTTCAACGTGGCAATAATCGCAACGCACGCCGAGTGATGCTGAAATGAACTCCATGGTTGGGATCAGCTCATTGGCCGGAATGTCTTTGAGGACCTTGATGTTCTTGTAGGCCTCTGCCGCCGTCCTGGTCCCCGGCGTTTGAGCGGATTGCCCCATAGACGCCGGCCCCGATTGTGCCCGAGTCTGCTTCACATTTACCGTCCATATCAATAGAAAAATAGCCGATGATAGCCCGATTGCGGCCACAGCCGCACCTTTCCGTCTCTGCATCGTGTCTGCCCCTTTCGTGTGGAACCCGCTCCGCCGCACCCCTCGGGCGAAAACGGCTGAATATCGTACCCTTAGACGTTACCGCCCGGCATACAGTTACACGCGGGAGGCAACGGCGGAAGTTTGCCGGTGAGAGGAACGTTACACCGCATGGCTTGCTGCCGCTCTTATAGATTCCTGCGCAATTGAATCTCGGTTAGTGGACTGCGAAGAACCTATCCGACTGGCGCCGGCCAGCATCCGCCAGCGCGACTTTCAGACCTGCGTCCGCAACCCCTTGCAGGCTTACCCCCAGTTGCTCCGGAACCTGGGACCAGCGCAGCACAAAGCCATCTTCCCTTATGGTTCATAACACCGCGCTAATAGCTGCTTCGGTCTATCGGTTAGGACCTTCTCCTAAAGATTTTCCCGCTTCATCTCCCCAAGCAGATAATCGCTGGAACGGGCGCACAGGGCCATGATCGTCAAGGTTGAATTCTGGCAGGCGCTGGAACTAAACGCCGAACCGTCGAACACAAAGATGTTCTTAATGTCGTGACTTTGCTGGAACTGGTTCAGCACCGAACTCTTCGGGTCATTCCCCATGCGGGCAACACCCACTTCATGAATGGCCCATCCGGGCGTCGAAGGCCGCGCAAATGTAGTAATGTTCCTTGCGCCGGCAGCTTCCAGCAATTCACCGGCCGACTCGGCCATGTCCTTCACCAGCGCCAACTCATTCTCGCCATATTTCATGTGGAAGTTAAGAACGGGAATTCCGAATGTGTCCACAACATTGCGATTGATTTCCACATAGTTGTCAAACCGGCCCAGGCATTCACCGTAGCCATGCAATGAAAAAGCCTGGAGCGGATCAAGCAGTGCCTTCTTGTACGCCTCGCCAAAGCCGGGAGCCTTCCAATTGAAATCAACTCCCGCGCCGGTCTGGAAACCGTAGCCCCGGATGAAATCCTTGGAGCGCGGTCTGCCTGGAACATTTCGGAAGCGGATCACGTAACTGCCCGCCGGATTGACCGCCCCTCCCAGGCTGGGCTTTCCGCCCAGTTCGGGGAAGTAACCGACGGCCCCGCCACCCATAACGTGGTCCATCAGGTAGTGGCCCAGCGCACCGCTGGAGTTGGCCAGACCGTTCGGGTACTGCCGGTTCGCCGAATTAAGGAGGACGCGGACCGATTCGAGGGACTGCGCACAAAGGGCCACAACGCGCCCGTAGATTTCCTTCGGCTCTCGGGTAACCCGGTCAATATAGACCACTCCTTTGGCCTTGTTGCGATCCGTGTCCATCAGGACTTTGTAGGCCATGGCATTGGGAATCAGCGTACATTTGCCGGAATGGAGGGCATCAGCAACAGTGGTGAAATACGAATTGAAGTAGGAGTGCGTGACGCAGCCCCGTTCGCACGGACCGCAGTAATGGCAGGCCGCCCTTCCGTTGAGCGGCCTGGTCAGATTGGCGCACCGGCAGGGCGTAAGGACGTATCCGCCGTGCTTCTTGAGCCGGTCACGGACCACTACCTCCGAGCACACGAGCGGCATGGGCGGCTGGAATTTCCCGTCCGGTAGCTCGGGCACGCCCTCCGCCTGCCCGCAAATACCTGCGTACTCTTCCACCTCATCATAATAAGGCGCCAGGTCCTGAAAACTTAGCGGCCAATCCTGCCCGTAACCGTCCTGCGAGGCAGCCTTGAAGTCAAGATCGCTCAGGCGCAAGCTCAACCGGCCCCAGACGTTGGTGCGGCCGCCTGTCACACGCATACGGCCCTGCCAACTGAACGGCATGCCTTCTGCAGTGGTGTAGGGCTCGTCGAGGTCGTTGCAGAACCAGTCGTAGTTATATTCGGTGCAGGCATAGCAGTCCTTCTGGACGGGGCGGGTCCTGCGAATCAGTTCATTAGCCATACCCCGGTATTTCAGTTCGAATCGTGGCATGTGCTCGGAAAAATTCGCTTCGCTCTGCGGTCGGCCCGCATCCAGGATCGCTACCTTCATGCCGGCCTCAGAAAGTTTCTTGGCCGCCCAACCCCCGGACGCTCCGGACCCTACCACAACAGCATCGTAGATTTGCTTCGTGTTTTCTTTCATCAAACCTCTCCCGGCTTGGGGAATGCCTCCTGCCACGATGTCCGGCTCACGCTTGTGCTGAAAAAATTATCACCGCAGTCGCCGCTTCCGCGGCCCACAAGAAAAACCGACTCCGAAACGTAAGATTCAGCCCAGCGAAGGACTTGCGACGACCCCGCCATCATACCCCACGCAATTCAACCTTGAAGACGAATGATCGTAACAACCGGCCGTAAAAACGTCAACCCGGGCAAGAACCAAGACTTCCCTACGAAGTGTTGTGCCTAAATGCGCTTCGGTGGTAGCATGAGGCCCTTGTGAATTCAGGGAAAGGCCCCCAACGGGGGAGCCTGAGGCGAACTAAAGGCGGGAATGAGGATGAACAAAGATCAGGATCCGGTCCTTGCCGGAATTCCCTCCACACCAGAGAGCGGAATCAACCGGCGTGAGATGGTACGGCGATTGATGTTGGCGGGAGGCGCGGGATTTGCGCTGCCGGGCATCGCAGAGGGACACCCCATCGCAAGACATCTTGCCAACCAAGGCGCAGTTGTGGAAACCAGCGCCAAGGCCGCAAAAGCCGGTTGGGCGCCGGCATTCCTCGATCAACACCAGAGCGAGACCCTGGAGGTTCTGGGCGAGCGGATTATTCCAGGCTCATCCAAGGCCCAAGTCAACCGTTTCATCGACCTTCTGCTTTCCGTAGACACCCAGGATGCACAGAAGAAGTTCCTTGCGTCGCTCTCCGCCTTTGAGGCCGAGTCCCTCAACCGCTTTTCCCATCCTTATAAAGAAATCTCTGAGACCCAGCAAAACGAAATCCTTACCTCCGCTTCCACAGCGAAGCCGGGTGAGACCGCGGAAGGTGAGCCGCGGCACATAACTCTGCGTGACCACTTTGAGAATATCAAGAGCTGGGTTGCCGGTGCCTATTACTCATCGGAAATCGGAATGAAGGAATTGGGATGGACAGGCGAAGTTTTTTTCACGAGTTTCCCAGGATGTCAAGAGTCCGGCGATCATCACTCGTAATCAGTGCACGACTCTCTCCCTGGTCCTGGATTTATTATAATGTCACGCAGGTTAGCCTGGTCGGAGGGGACCCCCCAAATATTAGAAGGTTATTAGAGTCTGAAGAATACGGAGCCGGGTTATCGTCGCTTTGAGGTACCGGGAATGTTGTCAGATCTTCAGGCTAAAGAGAACCACAGCTCTGCCGGGATGCTTTCAAAAATTCCCTTTAACCCACAGATTTCAATATATATTATAAAAATCGGAAATGGGGCTTCAAGGTCATTCAGAGTTTGTACCGACAATACCCTCAAGTGATAAAGGGACGCATTCGTGGTATGTTTGCAAGCTGTTTAATAACCGCCTTTAATGGCGCCGTGGCTTGTTTATTCTTGACTTGCCACGGGATTATGGCACAATTGATAACGGTAGTTTAGAAGATACCCATTGACTTAGGAGGCATTGTTAGATAGGCTCTCTTCCGTTGCGGGAATTTTTTGAATCTAAAAATTCACCTGGAGGAGAGTCTGATGCGAAACTACATCCTGACCTTTGTGTTGGCTCTGCTAGTTGTGGCGGCAAGTGTATCCCTGCGGAGAGCGATTACAGCCAACGCTGTTGATGTAAACAGTGCGACACTCGTCGCGATTGGTCCATCACCGGCACCCATTCCGCCCCGCGCTACTCTGGCTATCGGCCCGTCACCGGCGCCGATTCCGCCGCGCGGCACAGCGGCCATCGGTCCGTCACCGGCACCGATTCCGCCCCGCGGGCAGTAACGCAAGGCTGACTTAATAATAAGCAGCCCGGCGAGGCCACGAAAGGTTAGGTGATCTAACAGGCTGCTTATGAGCGGTGTTGTAGCGAGCGACCTTTTAAGCTACGCCGGGTACACACTCGAGGCGGGATTGTTGGTGTACTTGGTCGTCCGTGGATATGCACGACCTCTTTGGGAATTGGCTTTTTATCTCGGCATGTCGCTCGGCGTGGCTGGTGCTCGCACCTTTACTCTGGCAAGGTACGGCCTTACCTCACCTCAGTACGGCAATTGCTACTGGACAACGGATCTGTTGCTCGTGCTGGCCGCTTTTGTCCTAGTGGCCTCCTTTTTCAGACGTGCCTGCTCCCATAACCAAGAAATGTGGCACTTTGTAAGGCTGCTGCTCGGCACAGTCCTTATCGCGATCACGATAGTGTCCTATTTCTCATTGTCCAATCACCACGGCAAGTTTTTCTCGTTTTTCATCGTTGAGTTCTCACAGAACCTCTACTTTGCCAGTCTTGTGCTGACAACGCTTTTGTATCTTATGACTCTGAAGATGGATATAGCCGACGAGCGACTGGGAATGCTGGTCTGCGGCCTGGGCATTGAATTTGCAGGGCCTGCCGCTGGCCTGGCACTAATTTACTTGTCCGGCGGGGCTGAAATTTCCCATGTCATCGGGGTTTATTTTTTCCCGCTGTGTGACATCGGGATGATCCTGACTTGGTTCTACGCTATTTCCAGGGTACCCGGTCCGGCGAATGCACCTCGCCGCGTGGTGGATGGAACCCCTGCGTTTGCGCGAGGGAACATTTCTCACTTTTGATTGGGGTTTCCCATGATTCTTGCTATCTTGATACTGACATTGTCGATTGCGATGCTCTTCTTTTATCTGCAGACGATTTGTCTGAAGATCCTCCGGCAGGAATTCGACCGCGACTATTTCCTGCCGATTGTCAATGCTAATCGCCTGGAGTTCCCATCTGTCCGTAAGGCTGTTGAGGAATTTGACGCTCCCGTCGATTTTGCCCGGTTTTGCATGATGTTAAAGTGCGACTTTCTGGCCTTGAGCTACCTGCTGAAAAACGCTGCCAATGATAGCCACCGTTATTCGGCGCAGGACCGCCTTTTGATCTTCTACTTCCATCTCACCTATTTCGTGCTGCGTCTCCGCCATTTGCTGAAATTTGACGAGAAGGCACTGCTCCTCCGGCTCACTTCGATCCTTCAGTTTTTCGGGAACGTTGTCGGCCTGCGCGTAAGCTCGACGAGCTTCAGAGACATCAGCGCCTCCGATTATCTTCTCACCCTCTAACCGGGTCACCTGCAAGCCCCGTGAATGTATTGACAGATGCCAGGGATACGTGTGAGTTCAACTTTTCGCTCACGGCGCGTAGACCGGTTAAACCAGTGGTGTCAGGGACACTTTACACGGCCACTCCGTGGACCGGCGGTTCAGTGTTTCGCAAGATCGCGAATGCGAGGTCCATTTGAAACCGCAAAATCCCGCCAGGCCCCGCTTCCTTTTCGGCAACGGCAGCAGCCGATATACTGAAACGATGAACAAACTTTCGAAGCCTTCGACTGCGACTTTCCAGTCCCGCCGGGCGAAGATCGTCTGCACGCTGGGACCAGCCACTGACGCCCCTGGTGTCCTTGCTTCGCTACTGATCGCCGGCATGGATGTTGCGCGCCTTAACTTTTCACATGGATCGCACGCGGAACACTCCCGGCGACTACGAAAACTTCGAGAGGTGGCGGCCGCCAGCGGCAAAACCGTGGCCATCATGCAAGACCTGCAGGGGCCGAAGATTCGTACCGGTTCACTCGAGGGCGGGGGGCGTGTCGAACTTCGGGACGGCGATTCCATCTCTATTACCACAAGGCCTGTCCCGGGCAATGCCAGGTGCATTTCAACAACCTTCCAGAGCCTTCCCCAGGAAGTGCGTCCCGGCAACAGCATCCTGCTTTCGGATGGCCTCATCGAACTTCGAGTGGAAAGTGTAAAAGGGACTGAGATTCAGTGCCGGGTAGTGAATGGTGGGGTGCTGGGGGAGCACCAGGGCATCAACCTCCCGGGGGTCACGCTGGGGATTTCTGCTCTTACAAAGAAAGACCGCATTGACCTCGCGTTCGGGATTCAGAACCGGATGGATTACATCGCCCTTTCTTTTGTCCGCCGGGCTGAAGACGTCATTTCACTCAAACGCATCCTTGCCCGGGCGGGACGGGCAATTCCCGTTATAGCGAAACTCGAAAAACCGGAGGCTATTGATCAGCTGGATGGGATCTTGCATGCAACCGACGCCGTCATGGTGGCGAGGGGCGACCTGGGAGTTGAATTGCCGCCAGAGACGGTACCGGCGCTCCAAAAGAGCATCATCAATCGTGCTTCCGCCATGCGAGTCCCTGTCATTACCGCGACGCAGATGCTCGAATCCATGACTGTGCACCCGCGGCCGACCCGGGCAGAAACCTCCGATGTAGCCAACGCTGTGATTGACGGGACAGACGCGCTGATGCTTTCGGGAGAGACCGCCACGGGGCACTACCCCGTGAAGGCCGTGGAAATGATGGCCCGAATCATCTCGGTCACAGAAGGGACACAGCGTTCAGCGGGTTTTCAGAGTGTGCGGGGCCGTGCAGAGGCGTTGGACGTTCCGGAGGCTATCTGCGAAACCGTGGCGCACATGACAGCCGAATTGAACCTCAAAGCGGTTGCGGTCTTTACTCAGTCGGGTTCAAGCGCCCGGCTCATATCAAAATTCCGCTCCAGGGTCCCTGTCTTTGCCTTTTCCCCTTTTGACAATGTGTTGCGCAGGACCGCGCTCTATTGGGGTGTGACACCCGTTCACATGCGGAGGCTTCAATCCACCGATAGAATGGTGGAGGCAGCCGCCCGGAAGTTGCGGGAAATGGGGGTGGTCAGGCAGGGCGACTTCATTGCGGTGATTGCGGGGAATCCCATCGCCAAACGAGGGAGCACCAACATTCTGAAAGTGCATCGCGTTATGTGATGAACGACAGGGCTGGTTGGGATTGTGGCGTCCGGCCGCAGTTCAGATTTTGCAGGCGACATGACGATTGATAAACTGTTTACCATGCGCATCTGCTCACTTCTCCCCTCGGCGACTGAAACCCTTTTTGAGCTTGGCGCCGGTGACTCGGTGGCTGGAATAACATTTGAATGTGACTTCCCTCCGGAGGCAAAGGCAAAACGCGTTGTGGTTCGCACCCGCCTGGAGCATTCCGAAGACCCGGTCGAGATTGACCGTCAGGTGAAAAATTTTGTTGCGCGGGGAGAGAGCCTTTACGAGATTGACCACGAGGCAGTCCAGGCCATTGAGCCGGACCTGATCATTACTCAGGACCTGTGCCATGTGTGCGCAGCTTCTCCGGGCGATCTGGGTTCAGCCTTAGCGACCCTTGCCAGGAAGCCCGAAGTACTGTCTCTGAACCCCCGGTCCCTTGGAGATGTGTGGAAAGATATCCTGTCCATCGGGAGGGCCATCGGACGCACCAGTCAGGCCCGGGTGCTCGTTGCGGAATTGGAGGGGCGGATTTCGGCAGTCGCAAAGGCTGTTTCGGATTCCCCGAACCGGCCGCGTGTGGCTTGTCTTGAGTGGTTAGATCCGCCCTTTATAGCTGGACATTGGGTACCCGAAATGGTGGCCTGCGCCGGGGGAGTGGATGTTTTCGGGAAAGCGGCGCAACCGAGCTTCCGCCAGGCCTGGGAGGCTGTTCTAAGGGAAAATCCGGAAGTCATTGTCATTCTGCCCTGCGGCTACGGACTTGAAGAGGCGGTCAGGCAATTTGACGTCATGACGCTGCCGGAAGGATGGGAATCGCTACAGGCAGTGAGGGACAACCGGATTTTCGCCGTTGACGCGTCAGGTTATTTTTCCCGCCCCGGCCCACGCCTTGCCCGGGGTGTGGAAATCCTGGCAGGCATCCTGCATCCAGAGTCGATGCCCGTGCCACACGAGTCAAGCGGCTCAAAAGTGGCGCGGATCACGCGCCAGCCAGGAAAGTAAGCTTCAGTCTCGTAGCCGTTCAGCCGCTCCCGCCGTTAACGCGCGGCCATCTCCTGGCTGTGAGCCCTGCGGAGATAGTACTCATAAGCGCCAAACAGGATGCCGCTGAAGAGGACGGCGCTGAAGAGTGAATTCCCGTAAAACGGAATCGCCGCCACGTAGCAGGCTGCGAGGCCTCCAAAGGTGGGCGGGTACAACCCTCCGCCGATCCACACGGCGAAGTTGCTGATCAGGAAAAAGACGCTGGTCCCGGCAACTGCGCCCACCAGCACATTTCGAACCGAGACACGTTTCTGCAGCCACCAGCCCACCGTCACGATGGCGGCAAACGCTACCCAGTTGATGGTCTGCATCCACTGGAACGTTGTGTGATAAAGCAGTGAGTTCACGAGCAAGTCGCTCGCGGCAAGCAGCGACACCGGGAACCAGATGGAGTCGCGCCTCTTGAGATAGACCCCGCTGAACAAGAGCCCTGCGTAAACAGGGCTGAAGTTCGCTGCGCCGGGGATAAACCGTGCTGCAATCGCCAGTGCAATGATGAGATAAGTCATCCTCGTCTCCTTCGCTCAAAATTCCAGGCGGACACCGGCACGGCAGCTCAGCTTCAACGCCGGGTAGCCCAGGACTTGCATATACTTCTGATTGAAAAGATTTCCCACTGTTCCGTAATATGTCACGTGCCCGAAAGCCCGGTAACTCCAGGACAAGTTCGAGTTGGTATAGCCGTTATTCCAAAGCAACGGTGGTTCAAGGCCCACAAAATCGCTGTCCTGCCGGCGCCCCACAAAAATCGTGGTTGAAGTCACATTCATCCGCCGCCAGTCCCAAGAGATTTGCAGAGAGCCGGAATGCCGGGGCCGCCTCAGGAGCCATCGTCCAGCCTGCAAGGCCGGGGAAAAAGGGTTGCCGCTCTCAATGACTTCTGAATCAAGATAAGTGTAACTTCCAATTGCCCGCAAGCCCTTCACGGGCGCGAGCTCTAACGAAACTTCTGCGCCTTTGGCGCTGGCGCGGCCGATGTTAAAATACGTGCCGCTGAAGGTCTGGAAATCAGTAACCGCAAACGCAATCTGATCGCGAAAAAGGTTGTCAAAGCCGTCCAGTTCCAGCCGGCCTCGCCCGTCCCAGAACCGCTGCTCCACACCGTAGTCGAGCGTCCGGGTGCGTTCGGGCGCCAGGTTCGGGTTGCCTACAAAGTACGGTGAGTTAGCGTAGGATTCCAGAAAGCTCGGCTCCTTGACGCCCAGGCCGAAGTTGAACTTCAGCGTGGTAGCTCCCAAAAAGCCCCCGCCGTTTCTCACCAGATACGCCAGCGAACTGCGCGGAACAACTACCGTGCCGAAGCTTCCGTTATCGTCGACGCGGACACCGTTCCCCAGCGAAAGCCGGCCCCACAGGGTTTGGTCCTGAAAAGTATAACCGAAGTTATTTCGCTGCGCACGGGTCGCGGGGTCCGGTGCAAACCGGTCAACCAGGAATCCGTGCTCGCCGTCCCAGTCGAAGGCAAAGGTATCCACGTGCTGGCCGAACCTGCCTCCAAACGGGGAGCCTTCCCAATTGCTCTGGTAACTTACATGGTCGCGCCACTCATCGTCCAGATAGTTGGTTGCGAAGTCGTAGTACTGAAAAGCAGCCGTTCGGCCTTCAAACGCGGGCGTAAAGGGAGGATTTTGTCCCAGGTCAATGGAAACCTGTCTTGACTTGGAAAAAGTGTAGGTAAGTTGCTGTTCCCAGGATGATGTGGTCTGGTTGTGGATTGAAAAAGCGCCGTAGCCCGTCCGCTGCCGGTACGATGCATCGGTGATCGGTGGTCCAAAAGCCGTCTGCCCTGGCGTTCCGGCCAGTCCAAAATTGCCCATCATGATCGCGCGCAGGGTGGTTGCCTCGCCAAGCTTCAGGCCAAAATTTGCCGACAGCGTGCTGACATGGAAAAAATCGTTCGGCGTCTGGTTGTCAGTGCTGAACTTTCCTCCCTCCAGTGTGTAATCAAAAGGTCCATGGCCGCCCGTGACGGACCCGCCCCCCTGCCAGGTGGAATTCTTGCCCCCTTCCCCGCTGATGGAGAAGTGTGGGCGGTTGGTTTCTGCGCTGCCCTGCCGCGTAAACAACTGGATTACGCTGGTCATGGCGTCCGAGCCAAACAATGCTGACTCTGCGCTGCGGACTACTTCAACACGTTCAAGATTGCTGGTGGTCAATGTGCTGAAATCGAGGGCGCCGCCGGCCAGGTTGAGTGGGACGCCATCAAGCAGCACCTTGTTGTAGTCGCTGTCGCCGCCGCGCACAAACATGCTGGTGACGCCGCCCGGCGCGCCGTTGCGCACAACCGTTATGCCCGGAAGAGACTGCAACAGATCGGTGACAAGCGGGGTGCTTTGGTCGGCAATCTGCTTTCGAGTAATCACGCTGGTGCTGGCTCCAAGCTGGCTCGAAACCGTGGCGGTTCGCGTGGCCGTCACCACGATCCTTTCGTGCACCGGAGCCAACGGCAAAATGAGATGAATGTCTTCTCCCGCACTGGCGGTGGCTGTGGCCGTGCCAAAACCGCTGAGAAAGACTTTCACGGTATAGGTCCCCGAGGTAAGATCCTGAAAACGAAATTGGCCGCGCTCGCCGGTCACCGTATGTGCAACTTCCCTGCCCTCGGTGCTAAGCAAACGCACGGCCGCGCCGGGAACCTGGGCTCCCTCGGGATCCAAAACGGTCCCCTGAAGCGTTGCAGCGCTTCCACCAACAGTACTCATCAGGAACGACAAAAGAAAAAGAAACAAAGGCCGGTAATGTCGCCCTCCACTCATGATTCCATCCTTTCTGCCTGCTCTGTTGACAGGCTTCCCGGACGGAAGGACACATGAAGAAGCAGCCCGAAAAACAAAAAACCTTCCAATTCCTCATACGGAACCGGAAGGCTTCGGCAGCTCTCCCTCAGTCCTCTTTCCGTCGAAGAGTCAGTCTGAGTTTCAGTTCCTGGGCAGGCTTCCTGGCTTTCGGGTCATCGCTGGACCTTCTGCCTTCCCATCCCGGATTAAGGGACAGTGGCTCTTTGAATCGAAGATCCAACTCGCCGATTACAGTGGCGGGACCGCGGCCGATTTACACGGCCTTTCCTTTTATCCCCGCTCGAGCGGGGCACCACAGGAACACAAATTTTCAAAGAACAACTAACGGATTTGAATCTAGCACTGTGGATCGCACGCCGTCAACAGGATTCGCTGACAAGTGTTGCAGTGCGGCGTCCGCATCTCTAATCCGACAGCTTGTCGATACGCCCTCAACTCCATCAGTGCACGCGCGAGAAGTGCTCATGCACGATCTGCCACTTGCCGCCGTCGCAGACGAACACGTGGCTGCCGCGGCCGTGGATGGCGTGCCGGGGGCGTCCTGCGCCAAGTTCCACCGTCCACGCGAACGTGGCCACTGCCGTATCGCCAAACACCTGGACTTGCGGTTTGACGATCGAATATTTCATCTTGCTGCTGGCATGCCTATAGTAATCAAACGTCTTCCTCATGGCCGCCCGGCCGCTGATGCGTTGCTGTTGAGTGGAAGAGAATCCCACAACCTTGGGGTGGAAGTGGGCGAGGAGGTCACTGGTTTTTCCCGCGTTGAAGTCCCGGACCAGTTCTTTCTCGATTGCCAGAATACTTTGCTGTGCAGATGCCATGGACTCCTCCTTCGTCAGAGTGTCACGCGCCGCATCCCCAGCCTTTCATCAACACGCTCTACAAGTCCATCTTAATTGATCCAGCGGTCAGGATCATCCTTTCTTTCCCGGTCCCGCATGTAGACTTCAAACTTACGCCGCAGCCGGGCCCGCCGCCAATCTTCGTACTGGAGCTGCATGCGTCCTGAAAGCCCGCTTCCCCGCAGGTAAAGATAGGCCACCAGCATGCCACCAAGATGGGCAAGGTGCGAGACGCCGGAACCAGGCCCGCTGAGCTCACTGAAGAATTCGATGGCCCCAATGATCAGTACAAACCACTTGGCCGGAATGGGAATAATGAACCAGATAAAAATCGGCCGATTGGGGAAAATCAGCCCGAAGGCCAGCAGCACCCCGTAGATCGCCCCGGAAGCGCCTATAGTTAGCGAATAAGGCGACCCGAAGAGGGTGGTGAGCGCCACGTCAAACACGCCGGCGCCGATGCCACAGAGGAAATAGAACTTCAGGAATTCGGATTCACCCCACAGCTGCTCAAGGTCCGGCCCGAACATCCATAACGCGAACATGTTAAAGAAGATGTGGAAAAAACCACCGTGCAGGAAGAGGTACGTCGCAAGCTGCCAGAGATAGAGCCGATGGACCACCGCGTAAGGTTGCAGACCCAGGTAGACGAACGGCGCCTTCCAGCCAAACAACAGGGCCGGCAGATAAGTCACTACAAAAACCGCCGCCGTGACAATCACCAGCCCCTTCACCATCCGCGTGAAGGGCGGGAAAAACGACATGTACGATTGAGTATACCGAGGCATTAATTGAAGCCTATCACAAGAAGGGGGCAAGAGGAAAAGGCAGTGGACGGCCCGGCTGCCGGCACACTGCAAATCATGTTCCGGGGCTCCGGACGGGACCCTTTGATTTCGCCACAAGGTAGAGCAGCGCAGCGAGACCGGTGAAGATTACGAGAGCGGCAAGGTCGCTCTGCGCGAAACGCGGGAACCAGCGCGTGCCCACAGCGAACGCCTGTTCTTTCTGGAATCCGACCACGGTGGCCAGCGCCAGTCCGCCCAAAGACCCGCCCGCGATCAGCCCTGAGCTGAACAGGGCCCCGCTGCCGGTTTCGGATTCCGCCGCTTCTTCTTCCTTGCGCTTGCCCCGGTCCACCAGCCACTTGATAACGCCGCCCGCAAAGATGGGGGCTGTGGTTGAAATCGGCAGATACATACCCACCGCGAAGGCCAGCGAATGGATGCCGCACAACTCCAGAACAATCACGGTGAATGCCCCGAACAGCACCAGCGTCCACGGCAGCTTGCGCGTGAGGATGCCGTTGATCACCACGCTCATCAGTGTCGCCTGGGGGGCGGGATAATCCGTCGAGCCAATGCCCTCCACCTTCTGGTAGTCGATCTCCTTGCTTGCGGGGTCGTAGAAGTAACGGCCGTCAGGAATCCTGGCAGACCCGATTACGCTGATCACTTCATACTGACGCCCCTCGTAGGTGGTACGTCCCTGTTGCTTCATGGAGGAAGTGATGGACACGTCGGAGATATGCATGGGCTTCACTTTGGTTGCGCTGGTGTTCAGCAGTTGCATGGTGAGCCCCACCACAAAAACCGACGTCATCACGCCAATCGCGTACCCGAGTTCCTGCTTGCTGGGCGTGCCCCCGACCAGGAAGCCCGTCTTCAAGTCCTGGGTCGTCTGACCCGCG
>DATLWV010000157.1:0-1965 GCA_035576145.1 Terriglobia bacterium | reverse complement strand
ACTGCCTTCAGATCAGGATCATCCACAACTTTCTTATAAAAGCTCTTTAGAAATTCACGCCCGTTGCCAGGGAAGAACTCCCAGGCGTTTTCACCATCGAGAATGATGGAGACAACTTTGGGACCGTCCCCTGCGGAACGGGCGGCAGCATGGATGCGCTGATGAAGGTCATGCGCCGCGGCCTGCGCCGGCATGTTGGCATAGGCAAACCCAATCAGGTCTGAGAGGTAGTGGTCGCGGAAAAATACTGAAATTGCCTGGTTGTCTGTGCCGAAGCGGTAAGGCCGGTAAAGCTCCCGAGCTCCTTCAAGCGAGCCGTCAGAGCGCCGGCTGAAGTTGATGGGCAGCGATCTTCCCAGCACGCCTTCATCGGTCGCCGTCCACATAAAACCCTCCCGTACGGCGAGCCGCAGTACCTCGTCAGAAACACTTCCTTCGCTCGGCCA
This sequence comes from Terriglobia bacterium, assembly GCA_035576145.1. Classification (GTDB taxonomy): domain Bacteria; phylum Acidobacteriota; class Terriglobia; order UBA7540; family UBA7540; genus SCRD01. Next base: position 1,519 of record DATLWV010000157.1, on the reverse strand, counting down.
CAATCCGCTGGGCCGACGGCCAAAGGCCTGTTCGTGCAGTCTGACGGCAGCTTTCAACTGGTCAGCGGCATCTTCCGGATGCCGATAAGCCCGCTGCGGCAAGCGCACTCCGGGGTGGGATTCCACGGCCACATTTGAATCACACAGCAGGGGCAGGATGGGATGGTAGAAAGGCGACGTGGAAAGTTCAATCTGGCCGCGAGCGGAGGCGGAGCGATATTCTTCAAGTATTACATTAAATATCTCAATCTCCTTTCCGCGCACCAGTTGCTTGTCACCCTCCGTAAATCCCCGCCCCTTTTCCACCAGATTGCGGACGGACTCGTCTGAAGAAAGGTATATTTCGTCAAACCAGGCAAGCTGCGACAAAACCTGAAGGTCGAGGAAATCACGCGCAGCCCAGAAACGAGCAACGTCTCCCGGGCTGCCAGAATGAGCTTTGTCGTAGAGCTCGCGCAGGCGGGGGAAGCGGTTTACAAGGTTCTTGATGTTCATCTGGAACGAAACTGCAACCAGTTCCTCACGTTCCGCGCGCGACAATTGGTCCGCGAGTTTGAAAGCAAGGTCGAAGGCTTGCTCACGCACCTCATCTCGGGCATACTCTTGAAGTTGGGAAATAAGTGACGGGACAAGATTGAAGGTCGCGTGGAATTCGGGAAATTCCCTCAACACGGCGACCATTCCGTAGTAGTCCTTCAAGGCGTGGAGCCGGACCCACGGCATGGTGTAAAGCCCTTCTGCCAGGTCCTTGTAGAAGGGCTGGTGCATATGCCAAAGCAACATGAGGTAAGTTTGCCGGCTTGACATGGTCAGATGATAACCCTCACGGCTCCTAATTGCGAAGGCTTGGAACATCGGTGCCGGACCAACCAGCCCCTGATGCCTTGCCTTGTGTATTGAGTGCTGGAATTTTGCGGAATGCAGCAATGCGAATACTGACTCGCTACATCTTCAAGGAAATGTTTGCGCACTGCCTGCTTGGGCTGGTGGTCTTTACGTTTGTTCTCTATGTGCGGCCTTTGAGCCAGATCCTCGAACTTGTGGCGCGAAGGGACCTCCCCGTCTCGCAAGATGCCTTTCTCTTTCTGCTGCTGCTTCCCCGGATCCTCGTCATCACCATACCCATGGCGGTCCTGCTGGGCACCCTGATTGGCCTCAGCCGGATGTCCGCAGACAGTGAGACCATTGCCATCCGCGCAACCGGAATCGGCAAGGGACAGTTTGTGCGCCCCGTACTGATGTTTGCGCTCTGTGGGTGGGTAATGACTTCCTGGATGAGCCTGTTTCTTGCCCCCGCCGCGGCCCGCACTCTGGATCGCTCCGAAGCGAGTCTCGCTGCCGCTCAAGCCAGCTATGAGATACAGCCTCGTGTCTTTATCGAGCAATTTCCCCACCTCCTTTTGTACCTGAAGGACGTCGCGAGCTCAAACACCCAGTGGCGAGGGGTCTTTATCGTTGACCGCAGCCAGAGCAATGAAGTGAAAGTTACGTTAGCGGAATCGGGCCGCCTTGTCAACGA
>DATLWV010000156.1:0-14867 GCA_035576145.1 Terriglobia bacterium | reverse complement strand
GTAAGTGGGGCACTGCGAGTAGAGTTTCCGCTGGCAAAAGAAACACCCGCCACAGGGAACGTGATGGAAAGTTACCACGCGGTCACCGGGCTGCCATCTGCGGACTCCTTCGCCAACAGCCTCAACCGTTCCGGCGATTTCGTGTCCGAAAATCTGAGGCGGAGGCAGAAAGCCGTGCTTGATCTTCTTGATGTCCGTTCCGCATATTCCGGAGGCACGGACCCGCACCAACACCTCCCCCGCAGCAATTTCCGGTACCGGAACCTCCTCCGCGATCACCCGGCCTTGTCCGCGGTATACGCCTGCCCACATGCGCTTCTTCTGCTGCTGGACATCTGACGGTGTTTCGGCTTCTGTTCTCGCAGTCGTCATTGGCTGATGTGCTGGACGCTCAGGTCCATTTTCTCCTCATGGGTGGCCAGATAGGCTGTAAAACCCTCCAGATAACGGGCAAGGGATGAAGCAGCACGGGTACTTCGCATGCCCAGTCGGGCAAGTGGCCATGCCCGTCGCGGGTCACTGGCAACCTGGCCTAAGACTTTAACAATCCGAATGCGTCCGGATTCGTCGAGTGCGCGGTCGAAGTCGCATGGAACATCCATTTCCGCGGGATCAGCTACGCTGCGCAATGCAACGCAGGGCACGCCCATCGCACTCATCTCCTTCATGACCGAAAACGATTCCATATCTACTGCATCGGCGGCAGTTCCAAGACGAAACTTTTCCTGTGCCGCGCTCACCACCCGGCCGGTGGAGATAAACTGTTCCACCGGTTTTGCCCCGCACCCAACGGCAGCGTTGAAAAGTGCCTGGTCGCTTTCATAAACAGCACCGCCGCTTTCTGCGCGGGCCGCTCTTGCCGCCAGGATTTCTCCCGGTCTGTGCTGGTGCTTCAGTCCACCCGCCAGTCCCGACACAATGCAGACGTCGGGAATCTCTTCCACGGAGCTTCGGATTGTCCGTGCGGCGTTGATTGCCCCGACTCCAGTGAGGACAGTCCTGACATCGCTTCCAGCCAATTGTGCCCGGAAGATATGGCCGCTTCCGGGAATCGGCTGAAACCTGCCCAGGCGAAGCCATGGCCTGAATTCCCAATCCAGCGCAAATGTCACCAGAATTCTCATTCGGTTATGGTGTAACTACGCCGCCCGTACAAATTTTGCTGCCGCGGTGTTTTTTCGGGCATAGCCGTTCTGTTCGTACCACGTGACGGCGCGCTCAAGTGCGGTTTCCACCGGGCCGGCTTTGAAACCAAGTTCAGCGGCAGCTTTTGAGCAATCCACAAACATCTTGTGTCGGGCCATGCGAACCCCTTCCAGCGGGATGCGCGGCTGGCGGTTCAGCATGCTTGAAAAGATCTTGTCTGCGTATCCGGCTGCCAAAGCGACGGCATGGGGCAGGCGAACCCGGGGGCTGGGATGTCCGCTGATTCTGGCCAGTATATCCAGAACTTCCTTCAGCAGCATGTTGCGTCCGCCTAGAATGTACCTCTCGCCAACTTGTCCGCGCTCTGCAGCGATCCAGTGGCCCAGCGCAACATCTTCAACGGGCACCCAGTTAAGCCCGGTTTCCACGTAGGCCGGGATCCTGCCATTCAGGAAGTCCACGATAATGCGGCCGGTTGGTGTAGGTTTCCAGTCGCCAGGGCCAACGGGAGTGGTGGGGTTAACGACCACAACAGGAATTCCTTCGTGCGCTGCCCGCAAAGCTTCTTTCTCGGCGAGAAACTTTGAACGCTTGTAATGGCCGATCATTTCCTCGAGGCGCGCCTCAGTCGCTTCGTTCGGCAGGGCATCGCCGCGGTCCACGGCAATTGTCGCGACGCTGCTGGTGACGATGATGCGGCGAACGCGGGCGCGGCTTGAGGCTTCCAGCAGATTTCGTGTGCCGGTTACATTGGAATCGTAAATTTCCTGAGGATGCGCCACGCCCAGGCGGTAATCTGCTGCGACGTGAAAGACAAGATCGACGCCCTCAACGGCCCGGCCCAGAGACTTGGGATCTCGCAGGTCGCCGTTGACCTTTTCCAACGGCACGCCGTCGAGCGCAATAAGGTTGCTTTGCGGGCGGACCAGGACCCGAACCTTTTCGCCACGATCAACCAGCATTCGTGCTACGTGGCTTCCCACAAAGCCGCTTGCCCCTGTTACAAGGGAGGTCATCCTGCGTGTCCATTCCCGTAATGGGCGCCGTTGCCGTTGTGCCCGTTTTTCGGGTTTGTAAGCTGCCACTTCAGCAGTTTCCAGGTATCGGGGAAGGTGCGATTGGCTCCCAGCACAGCAGAAGGTTCAAAGCCCACGTGGACCATGCAGTGTTCGCATCGAGGATCGTTCCCCGGTCCATACTTTTCCCAGGGAGTTGATTCCATGAATTCTTTGAAGGTGGCGTAATGTCCGTCGGTAATCAGGTAGCACGGACCTTTCCAGCCGCGTGGATTGTAAGTGGGATTGCCCCAGGCCGTGCACTCCAGTTCGCGTTCACCCCGCAGATATTCCATGTAAATCGGAGACGTCATCACACAGTACTTTTCCAGCAGCTGCGTGGCCAGACGGAACTTCTCATGAACTTCCTGCCGCGACATGAAGATTTCTTTGGTCTGAACCGCAAGGTAAGAATAAGCTGGCGAGAGCATGTGCCCGTCAACTCCGAGTCCGCGCAGGAAATCATACAATTCTGCGATTTCGTTCAGATCGGTCTGTTTGTAAATGGTCGTGTTAGTGCAAACCTGGAACCCGCGATCCTTGGCGAACTTGATGGCCTCCACAGCCTCGCGGAAAACACCTTTGCGCTCCACGCAGAGGTCGTGAGTGGCTTCCATACCATCCAGGTGGACGTTGAAAAACATCCGGGAAGTAGGTCTGTAATCCTGCAGGCGTTTGCGAATGAACATCCCGTTGGTGCACAGGTAGATGTTCTTCTTGCGGTCAAGGATTTCGCTCACCAGCCGGGGCAGTTCCTGATAGATCATCGGCTCGCCGCCGCAAATGGAAACGATGGGCGCGCCGCACTCATCCACGGCATTCAAGCACTGCTCGACGGTCAGCTTGTCACGGATGGTGTCTTTATATTCCCGAATGCGTCCGCAGCCGGTACACGTCAGATTGCAGGCATGCAATGGTTCCAGCATCATGACCAAAGGAAACTTATCAACGCGATGAAACCTTTTTCCAGCTATGTAGGTACTCAGATTCGCCGTCAAACTGAGCGGAAATCTCATCAATTCCTCCCGTTCTTCTTTCCATTTCCGTTATGTGGCCCAAATTCGGCGGGCGAAAAGCGAATGGATTCTTCCTGCCCCCTTTTGTTGCGAAGATTCTGGTAGTGTGCCAGGGCATAAAGCGGGAATGTGTTGCGGTATAAGGTGTAGCAAAGATAGAAAACCCGCGGGAAACCTGTTCCCGTAAACTCGGACTCTTTCCAGAAACCCTCTTCAGTTTGCTCGTCCAGCAGATACTGGACGGAATTGACGACGGCCGGATCGTCAACCCGGCGGCTTGCCAGCAACCCGATCAACCCCCAAGCCGTTTGTGAGGGAGTGCTCGATCCTCTCCCCTTCAGGGCCGGGTTGTCGTAGGAAGCGCACGATTCTCCAAAACCGCCCCCGCGGTTCTGGACCGAGCCCAGCCAGTCAGCGCCCCGTTGGGCTTCCGGCGTATTGCCCAGGCCAAAAGCCTCCAGCATGCGGAGGACGCCGCTGGTGCCATAAACATAATTCACTCCCCACCGTCCATACCAGGCGCCTTCCTCGGTCTGCTCTTTGCGCAGAAATCTCAAGCCGCGCCGTACTACAGGGTGGGAAGCGGGCCATCCCAGGCGTGCGATGCACTCCAGCACTCGCGCGGTAACATCCGCTGTCGAGGGATCGATCATGGCATTGTGGTCGGCAAAGGGCACGCGAGTCAGTACGGCACAGTCGTTGTCACGGTCGAACGCACCCCAGCCGCCGTCGCGATTCTGCATGCTGACCAGCCATTGAAAGCCGCGCCGGAGCGCGTGCTCAAGCCGGACCTTGTCAGGATAAGCAACCCGCTGCAGCGCCATCATTACAAAAGAGGCATCATCAACGTCCGGATAAAAATCATTCCGGAATTCAAAAGCCCATCCGCCGGGGGCAGCATCTTTGTTCTTTACCTGCCAGTCTCCGGGGCCGACAATCTGGCGGTCCAACAGCCACTGCGCCGCCTTGACCAGCGCCGGATGGTCCAGAGGCAGTCCCGCTTCTTCAAGCGAGTACATTGCGATTGCCGTGTCCCATACCGGTGAGAGGCAAGGTTGCAGGTAAATTGTGTCACCCTTCTCAACCTCAAAGCCTCGCAAGTGCGACAACTCCCGCGCGGTCAGCGGATCGTCAGCAGGGTATCCCATGGCGAGCAAGGCGAAGACCGAGTTGACCATGGCCGGGTAAATGGCCCCTAACCCCTCACTCCTCTCCAGGTGTTCAAGCAACCATTTTTCCGCCTGCGCGACAGCCATTTTGCGGAATGGCTTCCAGGGCAGAGACTCGTGCAATTTAAAAAGGCGGTCGATGGCCAGAAACAGGTTCCGCCAGCTGATGATTTTCCGGTCCCAGTCAAAGGCCGGAATATGACCGGATGGGTCGCAGAAAAGTTCGTCCACGCGGGCGTGTTCCGGAACAGGCCATTTTGGTCGAATGGCGTAAAGGATGGTCAGGGGCACCACAATGGCACGGGTCCACGAAGAGAGGGAGTAAAGATTAAAGAAAAACCATTTTGGCGGAAGCATCAACTCCGGAGGGATGGCCGGCACATGCTTCCATTTAACGGCGCCGCCAAGCGCCAGATAAAAACGTGTATAAGAATTGGTCTGCTCGAGCCCGCCGAGCTCGTGGATCTTGAGCCGCGCGGCTGCCATGTGGGGATCGTCCGGCGAATCCCCAGCCAGCTTCAGCGCCACATACGCCTTGACAGTGGCGTTCAGTTCCGAAGGCCCGCCCTGGTAGATGTTCCATCCGCCGTCGGGCAGTTGCTTGTGACGGATATAATTGGCCAGCTTGGCTATGCGCGTGGGGTCAAACTGGCCGACAACATGAAGGAAAAAGACGTAATCGGACTCGAGCGTGGAATCAGCTTGCAATTCGCCGACCCAGTAGCCCTCAGGAGTCTGTAAAGAAAGTAAATGCTCGGCCGCCCGTTCGACGGCCTGCTGAACTCGAAGATCGAGATCGGCCACAACCGCCCCAACGGCACGGCCGCTCTTGGACGGCTCGAGTTCGATTCCTGCTTCCTGTGTCATGAACCCCCCGGCGTACTCCCTATGCGACTCTTCAAACCTTTAGTTCGGCTGGCAGTGCAAAGCGGACGTCTTCTTCAATCCACTCCACTTCTTCTACTCGTGTAAAGCCCCATTCTTTCAGGCGGTCGACAACCTGGCTAACCAGTACTTCGGGGGTTGACGCCCCTGCGGTGACGCCAATACGGCGCCTGCCCTTCACCCACTCCGGGAGGATATCGTCAGCATTGCCGATCAGGTAGGCGGCGGTCCCTCCACGCCGGGCAACTTCCACCAGCCGGTTGGAATTTGAACTGTTCTGGGCGCCTACTACCAGGATGCCATCAGCCTTGGGGGCAATGGCTTTGACAGCCATCTGCCGGTTTTGCGTGGCGTAGCAAATGTCCTGCCCCGGCGGCCCGACAATGGCAGGGAAGCGTTCTTTCAGCCGCTCGACGATCTCTGCCGTATCGTCAAGGCTCAAGGTGGTCTGGGTCAGATAAACGATCCGGTTCGGATCGGGCGGGTTCAGGGTTTCCACGTCCTTTACGGAGGAGATCAGCTGGATAGCATCGGGAGCTTCACCCAGGGTGCCAATCATTTCATCATGGTCGCGATGGCCAATCAGGACGATGGTGTAGTTTTCGCGGGCATACCGGATCACTTCCAGATGGACCTTTGTGACCAGGGGGCAGGTGGCGTCGATGATGTGAAGTTGTCGCGCCCGGGCTTCCTCGCGGACTGCGGGAGATACACCGTGTGCACTGAAAATAACGGCGGCCCCGGTAGGCACCTCTTCAAGGTTCTCGACAAACACCGCGCCCTGGCTGGCCAGTTCGTCTACAACGTAGCGGTTGTGGACAATCTCTCTCCGTACATACACCGGCGGCCCCAGCTTCTCCAGGACCATGCGGACAACGTCAATAGCACGGATTACACCTGCGCAAAATCCCCTCGGTCGTAACAACAACAACGTGCCCGGCTCGGTACAAACAGAGTTCTCAACGTGAGGAATCACGTTCATTGTTTTGCCATCATCCTTTCCTGCTACGTCCCCTGTAAGAATAATCCTCTCACGGTCTCTTTCCACCGTCAAGATAAGCGGAGACTTAGGTGTCCGGATCGGGCCCCGGAAAATGGCTTCGCATACAGAGGGGCCTTACAGGCCATATTGATGAAGCCATCTTGTGAAACGATGCATCTTAATTCCCAGAGGGTTGTACGGAAACTGGCAATAACTCTCTGTACCTTTTGCGATGGTTTTTGCTAAAATGCTGGGTTTATGGACCGCTCCCACAATGGAGGCCTGCCTCAAGGCGCTTCAAAGCGCTAACCGAGTAACCTCTTGACTTATGAAATTGCTGAAAATACAGATCCTTGCGGCATTGTTTTCTGTCCTGATCCTTGGCGCACGTGCCTGGGCTTCAGGCAATGCAGCGCTTGGCCCATGTCCGGCACGGCCTTCGATAGCAAGCGAACTCGACGCTGGGAAGTACGCTGAGGCCGCATCCGTTCTTGAGCAGGAGGTTGAAAGGAACCCCGACGATGCGCAAGCCACCTTGTGGCTGGCGCGTTCTTTCCTGGGGCTTGCCGACTACGACCGGGCGGTTACCTATGCCGAACGCGCAGTTCAGTTGTCACCCGACTGCTCGGAATCTCACTACTGGCTGGCCCGATCATACGCGATGAAGGCCGACACAGCCCGCAGTTTCTGGCTTGCGCGGAAGGCGAGGATTGAATACCAGTCAGCGGTGCGGCTTGACGCGGACAACCTGGACGCGCGCCGGGATTTGATGGAGTTTTACCTCCAGGCCCCCTGGATTCTCGGCGGCAGTAAGGAAAAGGCATGGGCCCAGGTGGAAGCCATTGCCGCGCGAAGCGCCGCGGAAGGTGATCTCGCCCGCGCCATTTATTGGCGGGACCTGAACCAACCGGAATTGGCCTCAAAAGAATATCGCAAGGTCCTGGAAGCAAAACCGCGGAAGGCGGAAACCTATTTCCAGGTTGCGGACTTTTATGAGTCCGACGGGCAGCCGGAGGAGCTCGAAGCCACCGTGCGGGCTGTTTCATCGATTGCTCCACGGGACCCTCGCCTGGGCTATTACAGCGCGGTCAGCCGCATTTTGAGGCGGCAGGACCTCTCAAGCGCTGAGGAAGATTTGAAGGGGTATCTTGCGAAAACAGCTCCGCGTGACGATTTTCCATCTCATGCGGCGGCGCGTAGCTGGCTCGGAAGGATTTACGAAATGCGGGGTGAGAAGAAGTTGGCCATCGAGGAATACCGGTCCGCACTCGATCTTAGCCCGGACAATCAATCGGCCCGGGACGCCCTCAGGCGCCTCGACGCCAATTAGAGGGTCAGGCAGAATCCGGAGGGGAATCCGGGCGGCAGAAGTTGATGGCCGGTTTGAAGACTACGCGGTAATATTGTAATTTGGACGTTTGATGATCCGCCGCCAGTTTTGTAGCGAGTGAATTCGAACAAAGTTATATCTTTCATGTACAATAGCCGCAACGAGCGGGAGATGAAAAAGATCATTACTTTGAATTGGGAGTAAAAGGGAGTGTGTATGGAGTCTGTTTTGAAGACGCTCTTGCTGAATCCTCCAAGCTTTGAGAAGTTTGATGGTGGTGCAAGCTCGAGATGGCCCGCTACGCGCGAAATTGAATCTTACTGGTACCCGGTCTGGCTGACTTATCCGGCAGGAATGTTGCCGGGCAGCCGCCTTCTCGATGCGCCCCCGCACAAGATCACTCCCCAGCAGACAGTAGAGATCTCCAGGGATTACGACTTTCTCGTCTTGTTTACTTCCGCCGTTGGTTTTGAGAACGACGTGAAGCTGATTCGCAAGATGAAAGAGGCCAAGCCTGGTCTCAAGATTGCCTTCGTCGGCCCGCCGGTGCAAATCCAACCAGACCAAAGTTTGATGGCCAGCGAGGACATCGACTTTATCGTGCGGGGAGAATTCGATCATGCCGTGGTTGAGTTTGCGCAGGGCAAGCCGCTCAGCGAGATTCTCGGCGCCAGCTATCGCAAGGACGGCAAAGTTGTCCACAACCCGCCGCGCAAGGAACTGCAGACGGAGGACCTTGACCGCCTCCCCTTCGCCACGGAAGTTTACAAGCGGAACCTGACCATTGAGAATTACAACGTTCCTTTTCTTCATCATCCCTTCGTTTCGTTTTATACGTCACGAGGATGTCCGGCGCTCTGCACTTTCTGCCTGTGGCCCCAGACGCTTTCCGGCCACGCATGGCGCACCCGCTCCGTGGACAACGTGGTCAGTGAAGTCCGGCAGGCGCTGAAGCTGTTTCCGCAAGCGAAAGAATTCTTCTTTGACGATGACACATTCAACATTCGCAAAGACCGCGTGATAGAGCTCTCAAAGAAGTTCAAGCCGCTGGGTTTCCGATGGTCTTGCACGGCACGCGACCACAGCGACTACGAAACACTGAAGGCTATGGCCGACGGCGGCGCGCGCCTTTTTATTGTCGGCTTCGAGTCGGGAGACGACCAGATCCTGAAGAACATCAAAAAGGGCGCCACGACAGAAATGGCCCGCAGGTTTGCGAAAAATTGCAAAAAGGTCGGCATTGCCATACACGGCGACTTCATCATCGGCCTGCCGGGCGAGACGCCGGAAACCATCCAGCGCACCATCGATTTTGCCAAGGAACTGGATACGGAAACCATCCAGGTTTCAATTGCGCACGGTTACCCGGGAACCGAAATGTACAATCAGCTGCTTGAAGCCGGGCAACTGGTGAATCTCCCCATGTCTGACATGAGCGGCCACCAATTGCCCCACATCGAGTATCCCAACCTGTCAACGGCGCAGATGATGGAAGGGGTCAACCGCTTTTACGATGAATATTACTTCCGCCCACGGGTTGTGTGGCGCATCTTGAGGAAGGCACTTTGGGATAACGACGAGCGCAAGCGCCTGTATCAGGAGGCCGTGGAGTTTCTACGGCTGAGGAGCGAGCGTCTCAAATTTGCCCGCAAAGGCCCGCAAAAGACCACTTCGATCAGCGTGCCGGCCATCGACTAGGCTTTCGGGCGGCGGTTATACAATTGAGTTTTTGGGCTATGGAAGTTCATGTCTGAATCCAAAAGCCGGCGTGGCAAGACCTTTATCCTGCTGGCGTTCATGGTTACCTTTGGGTCATCCGGTGACGTTATGCTCAGTCAGGGCATGAAGAAACTCGGTGAACTCCAAAGCTGGGCCCCAGGGAGTGCAATCGCGTACTTCGCAAGGGCGTTTGAAAGCGGAACGATCTGGCTGGGAATTTCACTCCTGATGCTCTTCCTGGTGAGCTATATGCTCGTGCTCTCGTGGGCGGACTTCAGTTACGTTTCGCCAGCTTCGGCAATTGGTTACGGTGTTGTGGCCCTGATGGGATACTTTCTTCTGGGTGAGCATGTCCCTACGACGCGGTGGATTGGCGTTGGCCTGATCTGCCTGGGAGTTTTTGTGGTTGGCGGGACACATCCCAGCACGAACGAGAGCCAATGACGCCTCGGAACGCGTTGTTTGTTGGAATTATTGTCGTGGCAGGACAATTGGGCGACATCTGCCTGTCCCTGGCCATGAAGACTGTTGGAGAAGTTAAACGGTTTACGCCACTGGCCGTGTTGCGGTTTCTCGGCAGTGCCATCCGGGTGAAGTGGTTGTGGATTGGAATCGGCCTGATGGCCGTTGCGTTTTTTTCATTTCTGGCGCTCCTTTCCTGGGCGAACGTTAGCCTGGTGGTCCCGGCCACGGCGGCAAGTTATGCCGTCGGCGCCCTGGGCGCCCAATTCCTGCTGGGCGAGCATGTGAACCGCAGAAGGTGGATTGGCGTTATTATCGTTTGCGTTGGAGTGGCTCTGGTCTGCGTCTGAAAGATAGAGGACGATGGCAATGCATTCGCACTTGCACCTGATCGAGTGGTTTGTTTCAGTCGGCGCCATCATTTCACTGCTCTATTATCTGGCAGTGCTGTTCAGCGCCTGGCGATATTTTCGCCGCCCTTTCCTCCGCCATCCTGATTTCACCCCGCCCGTCAGCATCCTGAAGCCTGTCAAGGGACTCGACCGTGAGGCTTACAGGAACTTTGCCAGCTTCTGCAACATCGACTACCCGCAGTATGAGGTGTTGTTCGGCGTTTCTGACGCTGACGATCCCGTTATCCCGGTCATCCAGAAACTAATGGAGGACTACCCCACCCGCGACATCCGTTTGCTGGTGGGTACCTCCTGCATGGGTTGGAACAGCAAGGTCAGCAAACTTTGCCGGCTGTCGCGCGAAGCCCGCTACCCCGTGCTTGTCATCAGTGACAGCGACATTCGCGTCCAGCCGGATTATCTGCAGGCTGTGGTGAGTCCTTTTCGTGACCCGAAAGTGGGGGCCGTCACCTGCATGTATCACATGCAGCCGGAAGCTAAATTAGGGTCTGAAATCGAGGCTATCGGCCTGACTTCCGATTTCCTGGCCGGTGTGATTGTTGCCCGCCAGTTGGAAGGCGTAAAGTTCGCCCTGGGCGCCACCATGGCTGTCACTGCGCAGGGTCTGAAAGACATCGGCGGATTTGAGGCCATTGCGGATTGCTTCTCCGATGATTTTGAGCTTGGCCGGCGAATAGTTGATCAAGGGCACGAAGTCGAACTGATCCCGTACACCGTTGCCACTTTGTCCCCCTCGCAGGGAGCTATGGACGCGGTGAAGCATCAGCTCCGCTGGGCCGTTGGCGTAACGAATTCACGACCGTGGGGGCAGTTGGGCAGGCTATTGACCCAGGCCCTGCCGTGGGTGGTGGCCGCCACCGTCGTGCAGCACACATGGGAGGGTACGACGGGATTTCTGGGTGCTTACCTGGCACTGCGGCTCGCCGTGGCGTGGACTGTAGGAGTCTGGGGACTCAAAGATCCCCTCCTGCGGAAACGATTGTGGCTGGTGCCTGCCTGGGACGCGCTTGCCTTTTTTATTCTATCCGTCAGTTTTGTGAAGCGACGCATTCACTGGCGCGGAACCGAGTTTTATGTCCGCAAAGGCCGCCTGATCCCGGTGGGGGCCAAAGACTGAGCAGCCCCGGCGGTCTGGCAAAACCTTCAGCAGTCGCCACATTCCAACAATAATAGCCTCGTGCAGGCAGGGACGCATGCAGGGTTCAAGAGTGTAAACCTTGCGATGGGTCTCAAACTGACATTATGATTGAACCAGATACGCGGAGATGGTCTCCGCGCTGAGCGTGATCCAGAAATATGACTGAAGCATTACGCCAGGGGAAACCCACAGACGTAAGTCCCTGCAGGACGGTGACTCAGGCGGTCATTCTGGCCGGCGGCCTGGGTACGCGCATGCGGCCCGTCACTGAAACCATTCCCAAGCCGATGATACCGGTTGCCGGCAAGCCATTTTTGCAGCACCAGTTGGAACTGCTCAGAGCATACCGGATTCGTGATGTGCTGTTATTGGTGGCGTATCGGGGAAAGCAGATTGAAGAGCACTTCGGGGATGGCGCCGGACACCGCTGCCGAATAACTTATTTGCATGAACCTTCGCCATTGGGAACCGGCGGCGCGCTGAAGCGCGCAGGTGCGCTCCTGCATGACGCATTCGTGCTCCTCAACGGTGATACCTATCTCGCGATGGACTACGGGGCGCTGATGGCAAAGTTTGCCGCATTTGATTGCATGGCACTGATTGTGGCGTATAAGAAATCGCCCGAAAGGATCAGCAGCGCCCTGGCGGACACTCTTCCTAATAATCTTATCGTCCTCGAGGACGGGCGTGTTTCGGCATATCGCAAGCGAGACCCGAAAGGTATGACGCATATTGACGCGGGGGTGATTGTCCTTGGCAAGGAAATACTTGGCTGGTTGCCCGAGGGAAGGCCATTTTCTCTTGAGGAGGAGATTTACCCGCGATTGATAGCCGAAGGACAAATGCGTGCATGGGTAACCACAGAGCCGTTTTATGATATGGGCAGCCACGAGGGACTGGCGGCGCTGGAAGCGAAGCTGCAATGATTCTTACGAAGACTCCATTCCGCATCAGTCTGGCTGGCGGAGGCAGTGACCTGCCTGCGTTTTACCGCCGTCGCGCGGGCGCCGTCCTCACTTCAACTGTTGACAAGGCAATGTACATTGCCATTCATCCGTATTTTCACGACAAGATCAGGATCAAGTATTCGCGGATGGAAGATGTTTCGTCCACTTCGGAGGTTCAGCACCCTCTTGTGAGGGAGTGCCTTCAACAGGTATCCATTAAGCGTGGAATGGAGATTGCCAGCTTCGCCGATGTTCCCGCCGGCTCCGGACTGGGATCAAGCAGCGCCTTTACCGTGGGCCTGTTGCACGCCCTCTATGCCAAGTCAGGAATCCAGCCCGGCGCACGACGCCTGGCAGAAGAAGCCTGTGTGATTGAAATTGAGCGCGTCCAGGAGCCAATAGGAAAACAGGATCAGTACGCTGTGGCTTGTGGCGGCATGAACTTCATCCGTTTCCACCCGGACGGCAGCGTTGAAATAGAGCCTGTGAATTGTTCCGTTCAGACCCGTGAGGCGCTTTCGCAGCGTCTCATGCTTTTTTATGTCGGAAAAGAAAGACCTGCGGGCTCAATCCTCGCGGAACAGTCACGCAACATGGCGGACAAGGACAAATTCAACCAGGTCGTCCAGATGGTTGATTTGGCGGAAGCCTTACGCGGGGCGCTGGAGCGGAACAATCTTGATTCCCTGGGAGACATCCTCGACCAGGGATGGCAGTTGAAGCGTGGCCTGGCCAGCGGCATCACCAATAGCCTGATCGACACGAGCTATCGACGGGCCCGGGAAGCAGGAGCGGAGGGCGGAAAACTTCTGGGCGCTGGAGCGGGCGGATTCCTGTTGCTGAGCTGCCGTCCGGATAAGCAACAGCAGGTTCGCGAGGCGCTGGCAGGGTTAAGAGAGATGTCTGTAGCCCTGACATGCGAGGGTTCGCAATTGTTGCTCGACGACGGCTGTAACGTTCCGATCCTGGCCACAAAGGGCGATCCGGATGCCGAGCCGCAACCGATCTCCTGTGCCAACGATTCATCCGGGGGAATAGATGGCAGTATGGGTTAACGTCATTGCCCAAATTTTCCTCGTGGCCGGCCTGGTCGGCGTTCTGTCCTCAACTATCTTTCTGGTCCTTGCTCTCCTGGGTGCTGCTAAATTTCACCGTGAAGCCAAAGACCAGCGGCGCTTTGCTGAACAGAATAATGTTCTCCCCCCTGTATCGCTTTTGAAGCCTGTTCACGGGGCAGAGGCCAGGCTTAAAGAAAACGTCGAAAGCTTCTTCCGGCAGGATTATCCGGATTATGAAATCCTGTTTGCCGCCGATGAAGAAGATGACGGCGCCCTGGCGATTGTTCGCGAAGTCGCCGGCCGTTATCCAAAGGTTCGATGCCGCATCCTCGTAACGGGCAAACCCGAATTGCCAAATCCTCCCGCCTATTCCTTTCACCGTATGGCTGAGGTTGCCGCTCATGACATTCTCGTAACCAGCGATAGTGACGTCGAGGTTTCGAGCAACTATCTCAGGGAAGTTGTCCCTCCAATGCTGGAACCCTCTGTTGGCATGCTCACGTGTGTTTATCGGGGCAAGAATGCCGGTGGGTTCTGGTCCGGACTTGATGCTCTGGGCATGTCGGTCGAGATGACGGCGGGAGTTCTCACCGCGAACCTGCTGGAAGGAATGAAATTTGGCCTGGGGCCCACGATTGTCACCCGCAGGGACGCTGTGCGAAAAATCGGCGGGTATTGGGTGACCGGTGAATATTTCTCCAACGACTTTGTGGTGGGCAATTTCATCCACAAAGCTGGCTACCGCGTAGTACTTTCCCGCCACATTATCGACCATGTCGTTCCTCCGATGACGTTTCGCCGTATGTGGGACCGGCAGGTACGATGGACGAAAGGGACCCGCTGGTCCCGTCCTAAAGGCCATCTGGGAACAGGGCTGACCTTTGCCATGCCTTACGGAATCCTGGGGCTTCTGGCAGGCCCCTTTTGCGGTCACACTGCGTGGGGCGTTGGATTGTTTTTGGCCGCAACGCTCAATCGTCTGATCGATTCGTGGGTGATCGGGTGGGGCGTAGTGCGTGACCCAAGGGCGCGCAGCCGTGTGTGGCTCTACCCAGTGCGTGATTTGCTCGGGTTCGCCGTATGGTGCGCGAGCTATTTAAGCAAGCGGGCCGTTTGGCGAGACCACCGTTTTCAACTCGTCAAAGGCGGCCGCATTGTTGCTCGGCAAACTGGCGCAGACGGTTAAGCTTTCTTGCCGCGTAGATAACCGCCCGGAAGCGGCTATTCACCCAAATCGACGTTGATCTCAATCACCCGGTGCTGGAACCCTACAAAGTGGCCATAGTTGGGTGATGTGACATTGTTGTAGACATCCCGCGGGTCGCGGGCATCTGTCAGGTTGCGGACCCCGATTCCCCATCGCAGCTTCTGCCCGCCTGCCCACGGAAGCCAGCGTGGCAAAGGAAGCATCTTCCAGATGTAGAAGTCAAAGGAAAAGAACGTAGGAAACCGGTTGCTATTGGGCGTGTCCACGTAATTCTGAAACTCGTTGACTTTTGACCAGGGAAATCCCGTGTGCAGGTCGATAATCGGGGAAAATACGAGCT
>DATLWV010000155.1:0-18956 GCA_035576145.1 Terriglobia bacterium | reverse complement strand
CAGCCACCTCCAGTTTGGGTTTTTTCGCTGTCTTTATTTTCAACAACATGGCCGGGTTCGTTTTTGGCTTCGTTTTTTCCACAGGAACGTATTTTCAACAACTTCCCGGCTTCGTTTTTGGGTTCGTTTGGGTTCGTTTTTGGGACACTTCCCTTTGTTTTCAACAACCTCTCGGGTTCGTTTTCAAAAAAAGGTATTCTTTTTGTCCCACAATTTGGATGCCAAATTCACCGACGTATTCTTTTCAATAGGTTAGTGCGAAATCAAGATCCTCTCCAAACTGTTAGTAACCGCCGCCCACAGACAATAAAAAGACTACCACGCTAGCCCACAAAAGTCAAGCAAAATCGGCGGGAAGCCCCAGCATTCAGTCCCGGATGAGGAGGTCCGGCTGGGTGGCGCGGACATTGATTTTCAATGTCTGCGGTCAGCGGAGCTGAGTGGGGTTAAAATGACAGGGTGGCACAACCGCCGTGATTCTACGCCTGGTGGCCATGGTCAAGCTGATGGATCGGCTGCCATGAAGCAAAACAGGACCGTCCCGCTGCGCAGTATCGCAGAGACGCCAAAGCACGTATCTGCGCCACCGGCCTCATCATAGAATTATAGGTACGCGAGGCGTGCATCCAACAGGTTTACGGGCCGGGCCACTACTGAGCATGGAAATTCATACCAACCGACGCCTCCAACTCTCGGGCGCTGGCAACTGGAAGACTTCTCTTGTTTATTTTCTGCTGTCTGCGCAGTGGATCTTCGCTGCCTACGAAACGTTACGGTCGCCCTTCCCTGTTCACCGAGAGCCCCTAGGGTCCGTCGTCGTGTACGCCTTGGGCAGCATAGTATTAATGCGGCTTGCCGTGGATGCGCTTGGACATCGCGACCGGTTTGTACTGTTTCTGGGGTGCGTACGCTTTGCTATGGATTTCCTAATCGGAGTGGCGCCAATCCGTGTACAGGCATTCGTTCAACCAACGAGAGGTGTTTTGTTAGCCCTTTCTGTCATAGCTGCCATTGCAAGTGCGAGCCTGCTTTGGTCTGCACTCCATACAGCGCGGCTGCCTAAATGCTAGCAGCTGCCGGCGGGGTCAAGGCAAATTTCTTGATGTTTGTTATGTGTGGCGGAGCGAGCAATCCGCCAATGTGTAGTGTGCTCCGGTGACGCGAGCCGCCTTGGCTCTATTTGTGAAGGGTTTGCTATGTCGGGATTCAAAGGCCACGAATACACCTGGAGCAAGTCGTGGATCGAATTCAAAGGTCCTGACGCCCCAGGCGTCTATTGCATCCGTGACAAGGAAGGCAAAGTGCTCTTCGTCGGCAAAGGCAAGGTGCGCGAGCGCCTGCTGAGCCATTGGAACCGGGAAAATTCCACAGACGAAGCGATCTGGGACCACGCCCCCGCCACGTTCAGCTTCGAACTGGCCACCCATCCCGCCGACCGCGAAGCCGAACTCAGTTTGGTTCCAATTTTGGGGCACGGCCATCCTGGGCACCCCTGTTGACAAAACACGTGGCGTAGATTAATGTAATTTCTCTATGCGGTACGTGCTGGCACATCACCATCACCATACGAACCACAGGGTGTGGTGTCAGTGGGTGCTGGCCTAATCGAGAATCAGAATCGGAATTAAGTTAGGACCCGCTGACGATTAGAGTTAGCGGGTTTTTTTATTTTTGCCGAACGGAGCACCAGGAACATGGACTTGAAATTTCAGGATAATCTCATCCCGGCCATCGTCCAGGACTCAACCACCGGTGACGTCCTGATGCTTGGCTATATGAACGGTGAAGCTTACCAGAAGACGCTGAGCAGCGGCTTCGTCACCTTTTACAGCCGCAGCCGGCAAAAGCTCTGGACCAAGGGCGAGACCTCCGGCCACAAGCTGAAGGTCCACGAAGTTCGCGTGGATTGCGACAAGGACGCGCTGCTGGTGCGCGCCGAGCTTGCGGGACCCGGCTGCTGCCACATGGGTTACCGATCGTGCTTTTTCCGGAAGGTGACGGCGGAGGGCGAAGAAGTGATCGCCCGGCAGGAATTCAATCCCGACGAGGTTTACAGCAGTTCGAAACAGGAGACGAAAGCATGAGTTTGAAACTGGGAATCCCCAAGGGCAGCCTGCAGGAAGCTTCCCTGCAGCTTTTCCGCCGCGCAGGCTACGAGATCACGGTCAGCTCGCGGTCTTATTTTCCCGTAATTGACGACAGTGAGATGGAGTGCATGCTGATTCGCGCCCAGGAAATGGCGCGCTACGTTGAAGACGGCGTGCTTGACGCCGGCATGACCGGCCGTGACTGGGTCCTTGAGAACAACGAGGACGGCGACGGCGTGGTGGAAGTGGCCGACCTGATTTACGCCAAGAATACCTTTGGAAAGGTCCGGTGGGTGCTGGCCGTTCCGGAGAAGTCGAATATCCAGAGCGTCAAAGACCTGGAAGGCAAAGTTGTGGCCACAGAACTGGTGAATGTGACCAAACGTTACCTGGCGAAGAACGGCGTGAAGGCCAAGGTGGAATTTTCCTGGGGCGCGACGGAAGTGAAGCCGCCGGTGCTTGCCGACGCCATCGTTGAAGTCACGGAAACCGGCTCGTCGCTGCGCGCCAACGGCCTGCGCATTGTCGAGACCGTGCTTGAATCGAACACCAAGTTTATCGTCAACAAGGCCGCCTGGAACGACGCCTGGAAGCGGCAGAAAATCGAGACGCTGGTGATGCTGTTGAAGGGAGCTATTGACGCGGCCGGCAAGGTGGGCCTGATGCTGAACGTGAGGCGCGCGGATCTGAAATCGGTGCTCGACGTGCTGCCGGCGCTGAAGCGGCCCACCATCTCCGACCTCACCGATTCGGATTGGGTTGCTGTGAATACGGTGATTGAAGAGAAGACTGCGCGCGAAATTATTCCGCGGCTCAAGGCCGCGAACGCGCAGGGTATTGTGGAGTACCCATTAAACAAGATCGTCCTCTAGTGTTGCGTGTCCGGCCGTGACAGCCAGACCGAGAGAGATGTCTTATGGAAAACCGGAAAGTCTGCGTTTATTGTGGTTCAAGCCGCCAGTGTGATGCCGCCTATCTCAGGGCGGCCGAGCAAGTGGGCCGTGAGCTGGCGCGCAATAATTTTACTGTTGTCTACGGCGGCGGCGCGGCCGGTTCCATGAAGAGCCTCGCCGACGGCGTGATCGCCGAGGGCGGCCGTGTGGTGAGCGTGATTCCGGAATTCATGGTCAAGCTGGAGTGGGTTGATCCGCGCCTGCCTGAAACCATCGTGGTCCGCGACATGCACGAGCGTAAGAAGCGGATGATCGACGGCGTGGATGCCGTGATTGCCCTTCCTGGCGGGTGCGGCACGCTGGAAGAACTGATGGAAGCCATCACCTGGAAACGACTGGGCCTTTATCTGGGAGCCATCGTGATCCTGAACACGCAATCTTTTTACCAGCCGTTGATCCGCCTGCTCGACCGGTGCATCGACGAACGCTTTATGGATTCCCGACACGCGCAAATGTGGAGCGTCGTGGGAGAGCCGGATGAAGTGCCGCAGGCGATTTCCGTCGCGGCGCCCTGGAGCGAGGATTGCCGGAGCTTTGCGACGCTGAAGTGAACTGAAGTCGTCAGGAAGGCACCGCGTTGCCTAAAACCTGTTGTTGAAAAGGCCACCCGTCATGCTGATCCCGCGCGGCGGGAGAAGCATCTGCTGTATTTTACTGAAAATGAACAAAGCAGCTCCTTCGCTTCGCTCAGGATGACATGACAAAGGGTTGTTCCAGCGACCTGCTAAAATTGAGACATCGTGATGATTCCAATCTTTCGCAGTACCGACACCAGGAACGTCAAGCGGGTTCTCCGCTCCGGCGAGACTCAGCTGAAGAAAGCAGAAGCCGCAGCCCGGCGCATCCTGAACGACGTCCGCCGCGAGGGCGACCGTGCGCTCAAGCGCTGGACGCTCCGACTGGACAAGATGGATCTTGCCCGGGAAGGCTTTACCGTCAGGCGAAGTGAAATCGTCAAAGCTTACCGCCAGGTGCCTGAAGGGTTTGTGGATGCCGTCCGGACTTCTGCGCGGAACATTCGCAAAGCCGCGCGAGAGCAGTTGCCGCGCGCCTGGCAGATCACGAACGGTTCAGGCGTTGAAGTCAGCCAGATTGTGAGGCCGCTCAGCCGCGTGGCGTGCTACGTGCCCGGCGGCCGCTTCCCGCTGCCCTCCACCGTGCTGATGAGCGTGATTCCGGCGCAGGTTGCGGGCGTCGAGGAGATTTTTGTCACTTCGCCGCGCCCGGCGCCTGCCGTGCTGGTCACGGCCGATATTCTGGGAATTAAAAATATCTTCCGCCTGGGCGGAGCACAGGCCATTGGCGCGTTTGCCTACGGCACGGAAAGCGTTCCGCGCGCTGACAAGATCGTGGGGCCCGGTAATCGATTTGTCGCTGCAGCAAAGAAGCTGGTGGCCGGCGATTGCGGAATCGACTTTGTCGCCGGGCCTTCGGAGCTGATGGTGGTCGCCTCTGAGGGCAACGCCGAGTGGATCGCATCCGACCTGGTGGCGCAGGCCGAACACGATCCCGACGCAGTTGCCATTTTCCTGACGCCGTCGCGCAAGCTGGCGCTTGAAGTTCAGGGGGCCGTGGAAGGAATTCTGGAACAGGTTTTCGCGCGGGAGACCGACGTGCCGGCAAAAGCACTTGACGGGCACGGTGCGGTGGTGGTGACGAAAGACCTGGAAGAGGCGATCGATCTCGTCAACGAATTTGCTCCCGAGCACCTCACGCTGCTCGATGGCGCTGCCCGCATGCTCCGCCGGGTTCGGTCTGCGGGTTCCATCTTTCTCGGCGAGACCAGTCCGGTCGCGGCGGGCGATTACGCTTCAGGAACCAATCACATTCTGCCCACCGCCGGAGCGGCCCGTCTACGAGGCGGACTAAGCGCGGCCGATTTCGTCAAAACCATTTCAGTGCAGGCGCTGACTCCGCAAGGGCTCGGGCGCATTCGGAAGACCATCACCACGCTGGCTCGCACCGAGGGCCTGAAGGCGCACGCCTATTCCATCGAAACGAGGTTTAAGGTTCATGCTTCGACCCCGAAAGGCCGTTGAGCGCCTGAAGGCTTACCACCCGCCTCGCGAGGGACGTGGCGGAAAGCTCCGGCTCGACTTTAACGAAAACACTGTGGGCTGCGCGCCGCAGGTGATCCGCGCTCTGCGCAAAAAGCTTGACGGTGACTGGCTCTCGCGCTATCCCGAATACGAAGAGGCGCGTGAAACGCTTGCCCGTTACTTTGGTGTGTCCGCGGATGAACTGCTGCTGGCCAACGGCACCGACGACGCCATCAAGATGGTGTGCGACACTTTCGTGGGTCCAGGCGATGGGCTGATTGTTCCCGCTCCGACGTTCCCCGTCTATGAGTTCTTCCACACCGTCGCCGGAGGGCGCACCACGCGCGTGCGGTATGACGATAAATTCCGTCTCACGGCGCGCATGCTGCTTTCTGCCGTTAACAAGCGTACGCGCTGGATGGCCATCGCCAATCCCAACAATCCCACGGGCACCGTTGTTTCGCAGCCAGACCTGCGCACGATTCTGCGCGAAGCTCCCGACGTGCTGGTCCTGGTGGACGAAGCCTACGTCGATTTTTCCGGCCAGACGGTCCTTCCCTGGATCAGGAAATATCCCAACCTTGTGGTCACGCGGACGTTTTCAAAGGCCTTTGGCCTGGCCGCCCTGCGACTGGGTTGCATCCTCACCAACGCCGAAATTGCCAATCCCATGCGCCGCGCACAAAATCCGTTTGCGGTGAACTCGCTGGCGCTGGCCTGCGCGCTTGAAGCCATCAAGCATGACAAGTTCGTCGCCCGCTACGCCCGGCAGGTTTGCGGCAACCGCAACAAGCTTTGCCATTTTCTCGACAAGACTGGCATCCCTTATGTACCAAGCTCCTCGAATTTCGTGCTGGCGCGCGTCGGCGCGCGGGCGTCGGAAATTGCGCTCAAGCTCCGCGACCAGGACATTCTGATCCGCGACTGGAGCTACGATCCGCGCCTGCAGGGTTACCTGCGTTTCACCGTCGGTTCGACCGAGCAGACTCGCCGGCTGATGCAAGGGCTCGCAGAGTTCCAACCCATGATGGAAACACGCAACGGGTCAGGTTCCAGGCGCAAGACTTCAAAAGGACGGTCTTCATGAAGTCGCGCACGGCATCGCTCAACCGCAAGACCACCGAAACTGACATTCGCATCCGGCTCAACCTTGATGGCCAGGGGAAGTATTCGGTTTCGACGGGTATCCGCTTTCTTGACCACATGCTGGAGCTCTTTGCGCGCCACGGCGGCTTCGATCTCGACCTCCAGGCGCGCGGCGACCTTGACGTTGACCAGCACCACACCGTTGAAGATGTGGGCATCGCGCTGGGCGAGGTGCTGCTGAAAGCGCTCGGGACAAAGAAAGGCATCAATCGGGCGGGCTATTTTGTCGTGCCCATGGACGAGACGCTGGCCCTGGCTTCGGTAGACCTGAGCGGTCGCCCTTACCTGGTGTTGCAGGCGCCCGTTCGCGCGCGGCTTGTGGGTGATCTTCAGTCGGAGCTGGTGGAAGATTTCTTCCATGGCTTTGCGACCAGCGCCAAAGCCAATGTGCATCTCAAGATCTTTTATGGTCGGTCCAGCCACCACGCGATTGAAGCGCTGTTCAAGGCGCTGGCGCGCGCGCTGCGTTATGCCTGCTCGCGCGACGCGCGGCTGAAAGACCAGCTTCCGTCAACCAAAGGACTCTTATGATCGGTGTCATCAACTACGGCGCCGGCAATGTCGGTTCCGTGCTCCGGGCAGTTCAAAATCTCGGCCACCCGGCGGAAGCCGTAGAAGACGCGGCCCGGCTGCAGGCTGCCGACCGGCTCATCTTGCCAGGCCAGGGGCATTTCGGCTCCATGATGGATGCGTTGGAATCGAAAAGCCTGATCGGCCCGTTGCGTGAGCAGATGTCCAGCGGCAAGCCCTTCCTGGGAATCTGCCTGGGACTTCAGGCGCTTTACGAAACGAGCGAAGAAGCTCCGGACCGTGTAGGCTTTGGACTGCTGCCGGGCGATGTGAAAAGGTTTGAGGGAATCTTCAAGATTCCGCATCTCGGCTGGAGCCAGTTGAAAATTCGCAGCCAGGACGCCCTTTTCGAAGGCGTCCCCGACGGCAGTTTCGCCTACTTCTGCCATTCCTATTACGGCCCCGTCACGGCGGAAACGACGGCCGTCACTGAATACGGGCAGAGCTTCGCCGCCGCCGTCAGGATGGGATCGGTTTTTGCCGTGCAGTTCCATCCGGAAAAGTCCGGCGACGTGGGATTGAAGGTCCTGGAGAATTTCCTGAAGTCGTGAAGCTGCAATAGAACGGGCAGGCCGCTTCATGCGGGCGTGAACGTTCTGCCGATTGAAAGAACCCTATGTTTGCCAAACGCATCATTCCGTGTCTCGACTGCAAAGACGGGCGCGTCGTCAAAGGAGTTCAGTTCGTCAACCTGCGCGACGCCGGCGACCCCGGTGAACTTGCCGCCATGTACAACACCGAAGGGGCCGACGAACTGGTGATGCTCGACATCTCCGCCTCGCGCGAGGGCCGTGCCACTCTCATGGACACCGTCAACCGCGTTGCGCGAAGACTTTTTATTCCACTCACCGTGGGCGGCGGTGTGCGAACCATTGAAGACGCCCGGCGGCTGCTTTCCGTGGGTACCGACAAAGTGGCCATCAACACCGCCGCGGTTGAAAATCCTGAAATCATTCAGCAACTCGCGGCACAGTTCGGACGCCAGGCGATTGTGGTGGCCATTGATGCCCGCCGCCAGCCCCGCCGCGAACAGGAGCCGACGCGCTGGACCGTGGTGACCTACGGCGGCACAAAAGACACGGGCATTGACGCGCTCGAGTGGGCGCGCCATGTGGACCAGCTGGGAGCTGGTGAAATCCTGCTGACCTCCATGGACGCCGACGGCACCCAGGCGGGATTCGATTGCGAACTGACGGCCACCATCGCCCGTGCCGTGCCCATTCCCGTGATTGCCTCCGGTGGCGCCGGAAACCTGCAGCACTTTGCCGACGTTTTTCTCGATGGAGCGGCGGACGCGGCGCTGGCTGCTTCCATTTTCCATTTCGGCACCCACACCATCCGTAGCCTCAAAACATTTCTTCGATCCAAAGGAGTCTCAGTCCGCCTGTGATTATTCCGTGCATCGATTTGATGGGCCGCAAAGTGGTCCAGTTGGTTCAGGGCAAGAGCAAAGCCCTCGAACTGCCCGACCCTTTTGCCGTACTTGAAAAGTTCAAAGAATATCCCCAGATTCAGGTGATCGATCTCGACGGCGCGATGGGACGCACCTCGCAGGCCGACATCGTTCGCGAACTGTGCCGGCGCAAGCCCTGCCGCGTGGGCGGCGGCATTCGTACACTCGATCGGGCTCTGCAGGTTGAGCAGGACGGCGCCTGCAAAATCATCGTGGGCAGTTCGGCGTTCACCTCTGAAGACATCAACAGCGATTTCCTCCGCACGCTTTCTGCACGCATCCCGCGCGAAAAGCTGATGATCGGCGTTGATTGCTTCGGGAACCGCGTTGCCATCCATGGCTGGAAGGAAACGCTTCCCATGACGCCTGCCGAGGTGCTTCCGAAACTCGAACCATACTGCTCGGAATTTCTCTGCACCTATATCGATGCGGAAGGAAAGCTGCAGGGTACCGACCTGGAATATTTCCGCGCCCTGCGCGCTGTAACCAATCTGCCCATTACCGCCGCCGGCGGCATTACCACCGACGATGAAATTCGCGCGCTTGAAGAAATGGGTATGAACGCGGCGCTGGGGATGTCGATCTATCGCAAAACATTTCCGGAATTGTTTGCGGAAGCGGGGAAAAGCTAACAGCCGGTTCACATTCACGGTCTAAAATAGAACCCTGGTTCCTGATCGGGGCATTACGCCGCCTGTCACCGGGGCGCACCATCAGACGAAATTTGAGGTGCTATGCGTTGGACCAGGTCGTGGATCTTATGCGCGGCTTTCTACTATCCGGCCCTGTGGCTGGCGGTGTCGTGCATCTGGGCACTTCCCGGGCTTGCGCGCAGCACCTTCCTGGGTGAACACATCGTCGAGCTTCGCCCGACTGTCTTTGGCCTGATCCTCTGGAGCGCTCCCGCCAATCCCGCCGCTCAGTCCGGCGCCAGCCGCGCGTTCTTCGTTTCTTCGCCTTCCTGGTGGATTTTGGTCCCGCTGGCTGCGGCGGCTGCAGTTGCGCTGGTTCGGCCAGGTTTCATCCGGCGCATTCTTGGCGGCCTGTTGGTTTCCGTGCTAGCGGATGTCGCTTTGGTGCTGCCTTTCTCAGGTCTCCGTGGGTCCGGCTACGCCAGCGTGCCGCTCATCTTTTCTTCCGTCTTCTTTTTCGCCCTGCTCTGCCTTGGCCTTTACTGGATGTCATCCGCGTGGGCTGGCTGCCCCTATTGGGAGCGGTTGGCCGGCCTGTGGGCTTGCGCGGCATTCATGCCGTTGTGGCTCTGGTTCTTGCTCCGGCTTCTTCAGGCGTCACGGTTCGGGAATTTCATCTGGATGCTCGCTCCGCCGGCAGCCGTTGCTGCGGTACTGGCCAGCTTGCGGGCTCCCGGTGGTTCTGCCGCATACTCGCAACCAGTCAGCGCACGGGCAATCATCTCTGGTCTGGCCACCACAGTCCTGCTGGCCGCAAGTGTCATATGGGGCGGCCCAATGGTCTTTCATGCCTTCCAGCAGCGGCAACTACGGACCAATCAGGAAGCGGTAGCGGCGCTTCCCCCCATTCCCATCAACGCTCCCTACCCCAAAATCTTCTTCCAGAAAGGCGTCAGCTTTTCCGCCGAGTTTCCAAACCCATACGCCAGCGCGGGCGCGCGGCAGATGCTCCTCACGCTGCGCGAGGACGGCGTGAATGCCGTGGCGCTGGTCCCGTACGGCGGCATGCAGCTTGGCTCGCCTGAAGTGCGCGGTTTTGGCGAGCACAGTTGGGAAAGCGACGAAGGACTGCGCGAACTTTCGCGTCTGTCCCATGCCATCGGAATGAACGTGATGCTCAAGCCCGGCATCTGGATTCGCGGACACTTTGGCGGTGACATCGATTTTGCCTCCGAGGCCGACCGTGAAAAGTGGTTTGAAAATTACAGCGGGTTTATCGAGCGCTACGCGAAGTTGGCCGCCGAAATCCACGCCGACCTGTTTTGCGTGGGCGGAGAGTTCGTCCGTATGTCACGCTACGGCCAGGAGTGGCGAAAGATCATTGCGAACGTTCGCAGGGTTTATCCCGGCCCCGTGACCTACGCCGCCAATTTCGGGGATGAGTTTCAGAACCTCAAGTTCTGGGACGCGCTCGATTATATCGGCCTGCAGGAGTACTACCCGCTTCCGAATGACCTTTCAACCACCCGCCTGGTCGAAAAGGTTGAAGCGGTCCAGAAGCGATTCCACAAGCCCGTCATCTTCACCGAAGTCGGCTTCCCCAGCGTGACGGGCGGAAATCGCCGGCCGTGGGCAGACGGGAAACGCGGTGAGTCCGATCTCGAGCTCCAAGCCCGCTGCTATCAGGCAATCTTCCAGGCCTTCTACGACAAGCCGTGGTTCCAAGGAATGTACTGGTGGAAAGTGGGAAGCAACGGGTTTGGCGGCCCCGGCGACACCTCACTCACGCCGTGGGGCAAGCCGGCCATGCAGGTTATCAGAGACTGGTATCAGGACGGAAGCAGGCGAAACGCAAGCGTAAGCAGCCAGTTGAAGGAACAGGGCTCGCGCTAGGAGTCCACATAGATCCGGGGTACACGCTTGCCAATCGAGCAGAGAACTTCATAGGGAACGGTGCCCACCATTTCAGCAATCTCAAGCGCCGTAACCGAGCAATGGTCCGCCTGCCCCAGCAGGATGATTTCATCGCCGATATCCACGCCCGGCACGTCCGTAACGTCCAGCAGCGTCAGGTCCATGCTGATGTTGCCCACAATGCGGGCAACGCGGCCTCGCACCAGCGCCCGCCCGCGGTTGGAAAGCGCGCGGCTCAAGCCGTCGGCATAGCCCACCGGCACGGTGGCGATTCGCGACCGGCGACGAGTGTGGAAAGCTGCTCCATAGCCGAGCGGGGTTCCGCTGGGCACATCTTTCAGGTAAACCACGCGCGACTTCAGCGTCAGGATTGGCTCAACCTGTGGTAGCCTGGGCGCTTCCCTGCCGGGCTGCGGCATCAGCGGCAGGCAGTAACCGTAAAGAAGTGCGCCGATGCGGACCAGGTTTTCAGGAAAGGGCCAGCCAGCCACCAACGCGGAGCTGTTTCCCACATGAATCCATTCCGGCTCAATGCCAAGCTCCCGCACCAGGCTGAGAGCCTTTTGAAAGCCGGCCGCCTGGTCTTCTGTTTGCGAGGCAACCAGGTCCTCGGCAGAGGCAAGATGGGTGAACAGGCCTTTCATCTCCAGGCCTGGAAGTTCACGGTAGTGCTCAACAAATGCTTTCAGCCGGTCGGGCGGCAATCCCAGACGTCCCATCCCGGTGTCCACTTTCAAATGGAACTGGATGGGTTTGCCAAAGCGTTGGGCGCACTCGGAATAAGTATCGAGGCGCGCCGTCGATGACAAAGTGGGGGTAAGTCCATATTCAATCAGGTGGGCCGGATCGCTCATGTAGAGCCCGCCGAGCAACAGGATGGGTTGCTCGACACCGGCGGCCCGAAGCTCGAGGGCTTCCTCCACGGTGGCCACTCCGAACCAGTCAGCTCCGGCTTCGGCCAGAGTTTTGGCAATGGTTACGAGGCCGTGCCCGTAGGCGTCCGCCTTCACCACGGCCATCACGCGGCGCGGACCCGCCATCCGGCGCACGGACTCGAAGTTGCGGCGAAGACGGGGCAGCGAAATTTCCGCCCAGGTCGGTCGCAACAGATTTTGGGTGTTTGGTTTCACTCGACTTTACAATGACCCGGCAGCGCGAAGGGGCGATGGATTATCACTTTCTGGCAATCGTACCACTCCGCCGGGGCTTCCGAGGCAATCTCAGTCGCTGCGATAGAGGGGGTCATATTCCGAGCACTTTGCCCATGGACTTCGTTTCCACAGTTTGATCTTGTGGACCCCGAGATTGGCGGTCGGCCGGGATGTACAGGCATCTTTCCGCGTCGTGCTTCCTGGTACATTCAACGCAGAGCGTTATTTTGTGCCTCTTGCAATAGAGCATGGCATGGGGCCGCTTGCACGAGTCACAGACAATACCCGTTGACGCATTATCCCAGGCAATCGATTCAGGCGACTCTGTCGGAGTCGTCAGCTGCGACTCCATCTTTTTGAACAGCTCGGCCAGCACTTCGAACGTTATTGCGGCCTGGGTTCGACCCGTGCGATGCGCCACCCAGATCATCCCGAAGATTGACGCCCAAACCATAAATAATCCGATGGTTATGGTCGCCCAAGCCAAAAAGATTGCCAGCATCCATGGCTTCATGAAGAAACCGGGCGACAGGGCAACTCCCACGCCGAGCAAAGTGGCCGAAACGAGTGTTACCACCCCGGTCAATCGCAACCACCACGGCTTGTCCATCGTTCTCCCTTCGTTTCCAAAGAGTTTTCTACAACGATGATATACGAGAGCTCTGGAACTAAAGGCTAATAGTTATCGTCTTCCCGGCTGGTCGCCATGTTTTCAAAACGGACATACGACTTCATAAAAACGATGGGAATTTCTCCAGTAGGTCCGTTGCGCTGCTTTCCGATGATGAGCTTGGTTTCTTCTCCCGCAATCTCCTCACCGTCTTCGGCTGACCGCCGCTCGCGGAAGATGAAGATTACGACGTCAGCATCCTGTTCAATGGAGCCCGACTCGCGCAGGTCGGAAAGCATTGGCTTCTGCCCCGGGCGCTGCTCGGGGGCGCGGCTCAACTGCGAAAGGGCCAGGACAGGCACATTCAGCTCTTTGGCAATGCTCTTCAATCCGCGTGAAATGTAGCTGACTTCCTGAGTTCGGTTTTCGTATCGCCCGTGCCCGGTGGCGAGCTGAAGGTAGTCAATAACCAGCAGGTCCAGCCCTTTTTCTGCCTTCAGCCTGCGTGCCTTGGCCCGAATCTGCATTATGCTCAATGCCGGTGTGTCCTCAATGTAGAGAGGCGCCTCCGCCAGGCGGCCGAGCGCCTGCGTCATCTTGGGCCAATCCTCCCGCGTGGTGAAGCCGGAACGGAGCTTGTGGCTGTCAATGCGCGCCTCTGAGCAGAGGAGGCGGAGCGCCAGGGACTCTTTGCTCATTTCAAGCGAGAATACGCCGACTTTCCT
This sequence comes from Terriglobia bacterium, assembly GCA_035576145.1. GTDB lineage: Bacteria > Acidobacteriota > Terriglobia > UBA7540 > UBA7540 > SCRD01. Next base: position 5,676 of record DATLWV010000155.1, on the reverse strand, counting down.
GGCGCAGTTGATGCACGCGTGAGAGGCAATGTTCAAGGCCAGGGCCGTCTTCCCCAGGGAGGGTCGGGCAGCAAGAACTATCAGTTCGCCCGGCTGGAACCCCGAGGTCATGTTGTCCAGCTCGATAAACCCGGTCTCAATCCCGGTAACTCGATTGCCGCGGTCGAGCAGCTTGTCGAGGTCCCCAAAACTGGTCTTCACAATCTGCCGAATGTCGAGAAAGCCGGACTGTGTTCTCTTCTCGGCGATTTCAAAAATCTGACCCTGGGCCAGGTCGATCAGCGTTTCAGGATCATCAACCCCCTCAAAGCAGCGGATGATGACATTGTTCGAGGCGTTGATGAGGCGGCGGACCAGCGATTTCTCTTTGATGATTCGGGAATATTCTTCAATGCTGGCAGAGACACCGATGGGAATCCCGTCCGTCAGGGCCGCCAGGTATCCGGCTCCGCCCACTTTTTCCAGCAGGCCTTCACGCGAGAGGTCTTCGGACAGGGTCACCAGGTCAATGGTGCGGTTCTTCTCAGAGAGCAGCATCATCTTCTCAAAGATGGTGCGGTGCCCGTCTGAGAAGAAGTCATTTGTATCGATAATTTCCAGCACCTGATTCAGCGCGCCGTTGTCCAGAAGGATGGAGCCCAGCAATGCGCGTTCGGCCTCAAGGTTGTGGGGAAAAGCTCTCTCGCTGAGGGTGGTACTTGCCATGAAGATCGGATCCCAAGAAGACGAATGAGGAGATTATACCAGCGCGGGGGAAAAACAAAAACATCCTCTTTCGAACCCCGGCCCTACACCAAATCATCTCCGCAATGCCAGGGTTTCGCGGGGCTCAGGAAGCACTAGGATTTTGACGATGCGCCATCGTTTTCGCTTTGAGTTTCGGCTTCAGCACCGGCTTCGGGCGTGTTCGCGGGTTCAGCCGCGGCGGTTTCAACAGCAGCTTCGCTTTCTGGTGCGACTTCGGGTTCGCCTTCCGTTTCAACCCGAACCTTAACCGTGAAGGTAACATCGCGGTGCAGCCTGACCGGCACATCAAACTCACCCACAGACTTGAGCGGCGCGCCCAACTGGATCTTGCGTCGGCTGATCTTGTAGCCCTGGGCCGCAAGGCCTTCCTCGATATCCATTGCGGTGACGGACCCGAATAACTGTCCCTTTTCGCCGGAGCGCCGGGTGGCCACCACCGTGACGCCTTCCATGAGCTTGGCGAGATCTTCGGCTTCGCCGCGTTCCTTGGCTTCTATCTTCAAAAAGCGTACCCGTTGCTGCTCAACCCACTTGCGGTTCTGCGGTGTCGCGGCGACCGCCATCTTTCTTGGCAACAGATAATTCCGGCCGTAGCCGTTCGCCACCTTGACAATCTGCCCGCGCGATCCGAGCGTTTCCACATTTTCAAGAAGAATGACTTCCATGTCCTGCCTCTCTCATTCCCAATTTTTTCGTAGCCGCCCCTCAGGTTGCCTTCCAGTTTCACTTTCGGCTTGCGGGACGGAAGCTAGACCTCCGCCGCGAAAGGAAGCAGCGCGATGTTGCGAGCTTGCTTGATGGCCCGTGTCAGCGCCCGTTGGTGCGGCGAACAGGTTCCCGTCAGACGCCGGGGAAGAATCTTTCCCCGCTCCGCGACAAATGGCCCGATCAGCCTGAGGTCCTTGTAGTCGATAAAATCGATCTTCTCCACACAAAACTTGCAGACCTTACGGCGGCGGAAGTATTGCCTGCGTCCTCCGCCTCCACCTGCCGGACGCCTTCCGGCATTGCCTTCTGCCGACTTTGATCGATCATATGCCATAGGTGTTACTCTCCCTTAATCCTGAGATGCTGTTTCTGTTCCGGTCTGGGCTTCAGAAGCGGCGGGCGGCCTTGTGTGCCGCTCCGCTGAAGGTTTCGCTTCCGTCGCCGGCTTGACGCGCTCGTCAACACGTACGGTCAGGTACTTGATCACCGAGTCGGTGACTTTCAGCCTCCGCTCGAATTCCCGCACGGTGTCGCCGCTCCCCTCAAAAGTGAAGAGGATATAAAAACCTTCGCGCTGCTTCTTCACGCGGTAGGCCAGGCGCCGGCGGCCCATCTTGTCGATCTTTTCGGTCTTTCCGCCCGCGCCTGACACCACTGTGTCCATCTGGGCGGTCAGCTTGTCAATTTCTTCCTCGGGAACATCCGTCCGAGCGATAAACATCATTTCATATTTCGCCATAAATCCTCACTGCTCCTCTGCTTGAACCTTTCGATTGAAAAGGTTCATTGCTTTCTCCACGCCTTCCTTCAGGATGACACGGACCGCCTCGACGGCCTGGTCGATCATTTCTGCCACCGCTTCCCGGTCCCTTTCACGGAAAGGAGAGAGGACGTAAGAGATCAGGTCCTCCGACGGGTTGTCAGGTCCGGCTCCCATCCGTATCCGTGTGAAGAGATCCGTATCCAGGGCGCCGATTACGGACTTCAGTCCGTTGTGGCCGCCCGCGCTCCCCTTCCGGCGAATCCGTAACGAACCCAGGGGAAGATCAACATCGTCAACCAGGACAATCAAGTCCTCCAGGGGAACATCCAGGTTCCGCAAGAGCCCGGAAACGGAAGCCCCACTCAGGTTCATGAACGTCTGGGGCTTGGCAAGCACCACTTGCTCGCCGTGAAATCTGGCCGAGGCAACCCTCGCCCTGGACTCGCGGCGCGAAAACTCCGACTTGCAGATTTCCGCCAGACGGTCAACCGCCATGAACCCCAGATTGTGGGGCGTTAAGTGGTACTCGTACCCGGGGTTTCCCAAGCCCACAATCAGTTTCACCCCGCTTCTTCCATTCCCTTCTGTGCCAACCGACCCCGGCAATCGCTGCAACTACTTCTTTTCCTTCTTTTCTTTCTCTTCCTTTGCTTCCTCGGGGCCTTCCTCTTCTTCAGGTTTGCGCTTACGGATCAACTCGGGCTCGGCAGGTGCTGCCTCAGCCTCAACCACTTCCGCTGCCGGCGCAACCTCCGCCTTCGGGGCGACAACGTGGGCGACAACACGGCCCGGTTCAGCCACCACTTTCACACTGGCTGCCACGGGCAGGTCAGAAACGCGAAGCTGGCGCCCTATCACCAGGTCGCTCACATCCAGGGTGATGTGCTCCGGGATATCGTCCGGCAGGCACTCCACTTCCACTTCTCGAAGGATAAACTCCAGCACGCCGCCCTGGATCTTGACGCCCTGGGCTTCACCCGTAATTCGGATCGGTATCCGGACCCTCAGTTTCTCATCGCGCGCAATCCGAACCATGTCCACGTGCATCAGGCCACCCTTGATGGGTTCCCACTGCCAGTCGCGCAGCATCACACGCGCAGGCGCTTTCTCCGGAATCTGGAGTGTAAAGATGGCGTTGTGCCCCGCCTCCGAATGCAGAATACGAACGATCGCTTTGGGGTCGACGGTGACCGATACGGAAGGGCCTCCGCCGCCATAAACCACCGCAGGAATGCGGCCCGAATGCCGAAGTCGCCGTGCGGCGTTCTTGCCGAACGTTTCCCGCGCCTCAGCTTCAACAGTAAAAATCTCAGCCATAGTTGTTTACACCTCAAAACATCTCAATAGTCAGATAAAAACCAGTCGGTCGGGAGCTTAAATAAACAGCTTGCTCACCGACGTTTCCTGATAAATTGACTTGATAGCGTCCGCCAGCAGTTTCGCCACACTCAAAACTTTGATGCGATCGCACGCCTGGGCTTCCGGCAGCAGCGGAATCGAATTGGTGGCCACCACCTGTTCGAGCGGGGATGTGTTGATATTATGGATCGCGTTTCCGGCAAAAACACCGTGGGTACAGCACGCCAGGACCCTGACCGCGCCCTTGGCCTTCAATGCCGATGCGCCCTTGGCGAGCGTTCCACCCGTCCCGATCATGTCATCGACAATCAAACAGGTCTTGCCTTCAACTTCGCCGATCACGTTAAACATTTCGACGACGTCAGCATCTTCACGACGCTTGTCGATGATGGCCAGAGGTACCTTCAACCGTTTGGCAAAAGCGCGGGCCCGCTCAACACCTCCAGGGTCGGGAGAAACCACAACCAGGTTCTTGAGCTTCAGCTGCCGGAAATACTTCACCGTTACCGGCGTCGCGTAAAGGTGATCGACGGGAATATCAAAATAGCCCTGGATCTGCCCCGCGTGCAGGTCCAGCGCCAGAACGCGATCTGTTCCCGCCGAGGTCAGCAGGTCTGCCACCAGTTTTGCGGAGATGGGCACACGCGGCCGGTCTTTCCGGTCCTGCCGGGCGTAACCGTAATACGGCATCACTGCTGTGATCCGGTATGCAGAAGCGCGTCGTAGCGCGTCAAGAATGATCAGCAACTCCACCAGGTTGTCATTCACGGGGCGGCAGGTCGGCTGTACCACAAAGACGTCCGCTCCGCGAACGTTTTCCATAATCTGGAGCCGCACTTCTCCGTCGGGAAAGCGGTTGACGTTCATCCGCGCCAGAGGGACACCCAGGTGCTGGCAGATTTCCCGTGCCAGCGCCGGGTGTGCATTCCCGGTTAGAATTTTCAACGCATGATGAATCCGGTCAGCCATCGCGTTTACCTTTGTTCTCGACAGTTTCTGAATCTGGCTGGGAGGCCTGGATTCGAACCAGGGTTCCATGCTCCAAAGGCATGTGTCCTACCACTGGACGACCTCCCAGTACCCCGGCCTGATAACGGAAGACACCACATTCCAGCCTCTTCTTCCGTTTCCGGCCCTCCCGGCACCCGGGAGCGGAACAATTGGGCCTTCTCAGGCCTGTTCCATCAGATGCAAAACCGCTGCAGATAGGCCGCACGAGGAAGGGTACGGACCTTAAACACCTTCCATCCGGCGGGTACCTGACTTGCCGCTCGATTCAGTTGTTGGGCAGATTCGTAGACGGCGTATAGCGCTGAACCGCTACCCGTCAAGGAGGCTGTTTCGGCCCCGGCCCGGATAAGCTGGCGTTTTACCTTTGCCAACTCAGGCCACCTCGCGAAAACGAACCATTCAAAATCGTTTTCGGCCGGCCCCCACTCTTCCAGGGGAAAAGGTGACCGCATGCCCAAAGTGTTAATTTTACGGTCTTCGGTCCGCTCCGTCAACCTCAAACCCAGGGCCCGGTAGGCTTCAGCAGTGGAAACGGAAAAGCCGGGGAACACGATAAGGCAGTGACGCGCAGGAAGATCAGTAAGCGGATAAACCTCCTCGCCGCGTCCGCAGCCCAGCACACGCCCTCCTAAGAAGAAAAGTGGAACGTCTGACCCGAGCTTTGCGGCCAGTTTCAGACGGGCTGAAAGACCGAGATGGTTCCCGTTCAGGCGTTCGAGTGCCAAGACGGTTGCGGCCGCATCGCTGCTGCCGCCGCCCAGCCCCGCGCCCATTGGGATCTTCTTTTCCAGCCTGAGACTGATGGCACCCCTAAACCCGCACGCACGCTTCCAGAGTTCAGCGGCGCGGTAAACCAGGTTGTCGCGCCCTGAGGTAAGCTCCCGATGGTTACACTCCACCCGGATGCCTTTCCCGCGCGAAGAAATGGTAACAGCCAGGCGGTCAGCCAGTCCCACCGTCTGGTAAATGGTGCGGATTTCGTGGAAGCCGTCCGGCCGTTTGGCCAGAACTTTGAGTCCAACGTTAATCTTGGCAAAAGCGCGGGCTTGGACGGTCTTAATCAAGGGAAGTGGCGGGGTAATGTTCGA